>JAKAAZ010000267.1 GCA_021802085.1 Acidobacteriota bacterium | reverse complement strand
CCGGGAAAGGAGTTGACGAATATCCCATAGGTCCCCACCTCAAGATAATTGCTGCCCCAGCTTTGTTGCCACGCCGCTCGCCAATACGGAGCGACTCCCGAGATGTTGTATGTCTGGCCGACCCCAGTCACCGGAGTCGAAGCGCCGGCGTGTTCCGACCGATACGCGGTAATGTCGGCGTAGAGGTGATTGTTCCACATGCCGAAGCCGCCGACACCAGCGACATCCTGCCCAAGATTGCCGTTGATGATGGGAGAGGCCAGCGGGCTCACGCCGGAGGCAGTCGAGATCCACGGAAATCCCCAGGCGGGCGTGCTGTTCCAAATGTCTTCCACGGTGGGATTGTTGTTGATCGTGATGCCATATTCCCAGTCCTTCCCGGCAAGCTTTCCCTGATTGGCGTAGCGCAGGTCGGTGTTGTCCATGCCAAAGTGGTCGTCTGCATGCGTATAGGTAAACTGCGCCATACCGCCAAAGTGCGAGGCGTACCCACCCGCAAGAAAAATGCTCAATTGTTGCGGAAAAGCAGCAGAGTTGTTCTGCGTGCCCGGTTGGTTCGCCTGAAAGGAGGTGTTGGAAAGCAGCAGCATGGCTGACAGCGGAATGTACTTGGACAGCAGCAGGTCTTTCGAGTTCCCCACCTTGTCCTTAGCGGTCATGTCCGTCAGCACATAGCCTTGCAGCTTGAAATTGCGCCCGAAGGCGGTCAATTCCGGAGGATTGCTATGACAAACATTGCACGAAAGCCCTGTCTGCCGCGCAAAACTTGGGACGGCATAGGCGCGCTCCAGTCCAAATAAAAGGAACCCCACTGCCATCAGCTTTACAAATCGTTGCATGAGCCATCCTTTGAAATGGCGACTGAACGTGGAGCCGCCGAAAAATGAATTCCTAGAGAATCGCCCTTCCCTCCGCTCTGAGACGCGACTGTTCTATCGGGGAAACGGGCGTACTTCAATAGATGCGGTTTTCCAGATGTCGGTGCAGTATTCGCGAATTGCGCGGTCCGAGGAGAATTTTCCGATACGGGCCACATTCATTATAGACATTCGATTCCATCGCGGTCGATCCAGGAAGACCTGACCGACGCGGTCCTGACAGTCGATGTAGGAGCGATAATCCGCCAGCAGCATGTACTCATCGCGATCGAGGAGGGAATCGAAGAGAGAACGGAAGAGCGACATGTCGTTGCGCGAAAGCGAACCTGAAACGAGCTGGTCGAGAACTTCGCGCAGTTCGGGATCGTTCTCGTAGTACTGGCGCGAGCTATATCTGTTGGCCCGGAGCTGTTCCACCTGCTCCGCCGTCATCCCAAAGAGAAAGAAATTATCCGCTCCCACCTCGTCGCGGATCTCGATGTTCGCGCCGTCGAGGGTGCCGATGGTCAAGGCGCCATTCATCGCGAATTTCATGCAGCCTGTACCTGAGGCTTCCTTTCCAGCGGTTGAAATCTGCTCGGACAGGTCCGCGGCAGGATAAATCCGTTGTCCCAGGGAGACGCAGTAATCGGGGAGGAATACAATTTTCAGCCGGTCTCCAACGCCCGGATCGTTGTTGACCACATCTGCGACAGAATGGATCAGCTTGATCATCAGCTTGGCCATGCGATAGCTGGGAGCGGCCTTGCCCCCAAATATGAAGGTGCGTGGCGGAATGGAAAGGCTGGGGTCCCGGCGCAGGCGATTGTAGAGGGTGAGAATGTGGAGGACATTCAGGTGCTGGCGTTTGTACTCGTGAATGCGTTTTACCTGGATATCGAACATGGAAGCTGGATCGACCGCAATGCCGGTTGCTTCCAAAATATAGGAGGCCAGCTCCCTCTTCACCTCTTCCCGCGTGTCGTTCCAGCGGCGGAGAAACCGCGGGTCGTCGGCGTAGGGTTCCAGCTTTCGCAGTTCATCGAGATCGATCGGCCACTTGGGCCCGATATGCTCCGTAATCAGGCTGGATAACTGTGGATTGCTCAACAGCAGCCACCGCCGGGGAGTGACACCATTGGTCTTGTTGCTGAAGCGTTCCGGCCATAACTGGTAGAAATCGCGAAAGAGGTCCTCTTCCAGCAGGCGGGTATGCAATTCCGAGACTCCATTGACGGCATTGCTGCCCACAACCGCCAAATGCGCCATGCGCACGTAGCGCTCTCCGTTCTCGTCGATCAACGACATTCTGGCCGCACGCGCGTCGTCGTTCGGATAGGCGAGACGGACGTCCGCAAGAAAACGGCGGTTGATCTCGTAGATGATCTCCAGGTGGCGCGGAAGGAGTTTGCCAAACAGCCATATCGGCCAGCGTTCCAGCGCTTCGCTCAAAAGGGTATGGTTGGTGAACCCGAAGGCCTTCCGGGTGATCTCCCAGGCCGGCTCCCAATCCATGTCATACACATCGACGAACAGACGCATCAGTTCGGCAACGCCGATCGAAGGATGCGTATCGTTCATCTGGATGGCCCATTGCGTATCGAAATCCTCCAGGCTGCGGCCGCGGAGTTTGTGGATACGGATCATGTCCTGCAGCGAGCAGGAGACGAAAAAGTACTGTTGTTCCAGGCGGAGCTGTTTGCCTTGCGTTTGTTCATCATTGGGATACAGTACGCTGGTGATGGTTTCCGATTCGACTTTCTTATCGACAGCTCCGAAGTAGTCCCCAACGTTGAATCGTTTAAAGTCGAAGGACTCCGTCGCTTGCGCTGTCCACAATCGCAGACGGTTGGCCATGTTATTGCGAAATCCAAGGATAGGGGTGTCGTAGGGCAGCCCGCGGACGACATAATCCGGCACCCAGCGGACGCGGTAGCGGCCCTGTTGATCGCGATACGCCTCCGTGCGCCCGCCAAATTTCACGTCCATTTCGCAGTCGGTGGAAGGTATCTCCCACGGATTGCCCAACTGAAGCCATTTGTCGGTCCGTTCGACCTGCCAGCCGTCTTCAATGATCTGCTCGAACATGCCGAACTCATAGCGGATGCCATAGCCGATCGCGGGTATATTCAAGGTGGTGAGAGAATCCATATAGCAGGCGGCCAACCGTCCCAGGCCGCCATTTCCCAAGCCAGGCTCGGGCTCAGTCTTGACCAACTGTTTCAAGTCGAATCCAAGTTCAGAAATGGCTTGACGAGTCGGCTCCAGGATGTCGAGCTTGTTCAGATTGTTGGCAAGATGTTTCCCGAGCAGAAACTCGGCGGACAAATAGCAAACGACGCGGATGTCCTTCTGCCGGTAACTCTGTACCGTATTGATCCACCGCTCCATCATGCGATCGCGCACCGCATGGGAGAGCGCCATGTAGAGATCGTGCTGATTGGCGACAGCCGGATACTTCCCCATGGTGTAGTAGAGATGATCGAGGAATGAGCGTTTCAAGGCTTCGGCGCTTACATTGGTGCGATCGCTTCCGATCGCATTCTCCTGCTTCGATGGGATTGATTTCCTGGCTCGAGGTGACTTTGCAGTCTTGGCATTGGCCACGGGGATTTCTCCTGGATGCTGTTATGAACAAATTAGTTATTAATTAAGGTTGCGAGCGGTACGGTATAGCAAGGAAATGCTTATCGCATATACATATACTAAGACGTAGCCGCGGGGATTCTGTTTTCTCGCTCTCCCGTCCGACCTTGGAATCCAGGAAAGTTAATTGCTGCGCCTGGCCCTTGCTCGTAACGCGTCCAATCTTTTCCGGGAAGCAACTATGCGTTCTCGCTTGCGCTCCGGTATCTGCGCGCGCAGGCCAGTTCCAACCACGCGGGCCACGATTCCAGGTTTGCACCGATACGACAGCCGCTTCAGTTTTCTTCCACAATTGCGACATCCCATGGCTGCACGGTGATCGTGTGCCCATGAGCAAACGGCTGGGTCATCGCGAGGACGGGTACTTCATGAGTTGCGCTTCGAGCAGCCTGCGCAGTTGCGCAAAGCACTCCGGCAGTTGCCAACCAGCCAGAGGTGCTGCCTGATCCAGAGCACGGCTCTAAGTCCCTGTTTACGATCTATAGTCCTGTTGGGGCGAGGGTATCCGCAGAGCCATATGCGTCCGCATTTCCGGTGCGGTAATCGAGGAGGATGGAGCCAAGAAAGCCGTATCCAAGCGATGTGAGCCGGGAGCAGTTCGAATCGATTCGTCCAATTCTGGAGGGCGTTCGTAAGCGCGCCAAACCGCGCACGGTGGATTTGCAAGAAGTCTTCAACGCGGTTTTATATCTTCTCAAAAGCGGCTGCCAGTGGCGCATGCTGCCCGAAGGGTTCCCCAAC
>JAKAAZ010000266.1 GCA_021802085.1 Acidobacteriota bacterium | reverse complement strand
GGCATCGGCAACCCTTCGCGCCTGCCAAATGCTCCTGACTCTACGCGAGTATGCAGTCCACCTCGTTATTTCTTAACATCTGCTGGAATCCCGGATCGAGATCCTTGTCGGAAACGACCTGATCGATATCGTTTAAAGTAGCCACGTGGATCATCGAGTCCTGTCCAAACTTGGATCGATCCGCAACGATTACAACCCTACGGGCAGCCCGGATCATCGCCCGAATCGATTCGACGATGAGACTGTTCGAGTCACTGATTCCGGAAGCAGTCACACCCCCGATACCCATAATGAGCAGATCGGCAGAGACACTGTTCAGCATCCTCTCGCATATCGGGCCAAGTTGCACGCCCAGCCTCGGATAGAGGTACCCGCCCGTCAGTGTTACTTCGGCTTGTTTACTGTCCCAGAAAACCTGCGCGACTGGGACGGAGTTGGTGACGATCTGAATGAGCCTGTTACTCAGGTTCTTGGCTACTTCCGCAACGGTCGATCCGCCGCCCAAAATCACCGTCTGGCCGTCTTTGACGAGCAGAGCGGCGGTCTTTCCAATCCGCACCTTCTCATCGGGGCAACTGACGGAGAGGCGCTTGAAGTCGAGCATCTCATCGCGCGTCTGAAGAGAAATGGCGCCTCCATGTACCCTTCGGAGAACACCTTTCCCCTCCAGTTCAATCAGATCCCGCCGTATGCTCGATTTCGAGGCGTGAAATCTTTCGCATAGATCCTCAAAATTTACAAACTCCTCGTTCGCGAAGAGTTCTTGAACCCTAAGCTGGCGTTCTGCTTGTCTCATCCGTGTCATGATATAGGCGAATCGAAAAGAGTTCAATAATGAATTGATGTGGCTGATGATGGAATATAATGGGGAATATACTGACTGATATCTTCAGGAAAAGCCATGGAAGCGATCGATCCAAACCATATATCCAGCATATCTAGCATTGTCCGGCGCGCCATTTTGGACTGCCTTGCGACCAATCAACCCAGTCCGACATCTGCCAGCGAACCGCAGCAGATTTTCGCTTCCCCGGAAGCTGCCGCCCTCAAGCAGGAGATGGTGCGGGCGGGCCGGAAGCTCTGGGAGCGGCAATATGTGGACGGAAATGGCGGCAATATTTCCGTCCGCATTTCCCCGCGCTATGTTCTCTGCACCCCCACGCTCTGCAGCAAGGGCGACCTTTGCGTCGAGGACATTTCCCTGGTCGACCTCGACAACGATCAGATCTGCGGCGACCGCCCGCAGACCAGCGAAATTCTGCTGCATCTGGAGATTTACAAAGCTGTACCCAGCGCCAGGGCCGTCATCCACTGCCATCCTCCATACGCCACCGCGCATGCGGTCGCCGGGGTGGTGCCGCAGGGCAACCTGGTCCCCGAGCAGGAAGTATTCATCGGGCCGGTCGCGCTGGCGCCGTATGAAACTCCGGGAACCCGCGCCTTTGCGCAAACCGTCCTCCCCTACGTGAAAGACCACAACACGATTCTGCTGGCCAATCACGGCATCGTCTGCTGGGCCGACACGGTGACCCACGCGGAATGGTATGTCGAGGTGGTCGACACCTATTGCAAAACCGTCATGATCGCCTCGCAGCTGGCGCCCAGACTGAACGAGATTCCTCCGGATAAAATTGCCGATCTGCTCGCCATCAAGAAAAAACTGGGACTGCCGGACCCGCGGTTGCCCATCGGCGATGCGATGGATGCCGTGGATATCCCCGCCCATCCTCCCGCCGAATCATCGCAAGCCGCCTCCAACGCCAAGCGCCCGGCCAACTATGAAGTCGATCAGCTTGTCCGCCGCGTAACTTCAGAAGTCCTGGTCTTCCTCCAGCAAACACAATAATCACTCCTGCGCTTGCAGCACCAGCACACTCGCAATAGGATCTGGAGCGACCGCTGGCAACATCACAGTTACGCCGCTTCCATTCTGCGAAAACTTCAGCGCCTTGCGGTGGCGGTCGGCCAGCATGTATGCCTTGTTCACTCGGGCATCCATGGCCGGAAGTTCAAATTTTGCGGCGGGCCATTGCAGGATGCTGATATATACCTTGCTCCCCTTCGCCGTCGCTCGCCAATCCCACACCGGAATCCACACCGGATTTCCTTTTTTGTCCTTCTCGGTCGGGCTGTACGCGCCGTGTTCCTCCGGGAACGGTCCCGCATGGGTACCGTAGATGGCCTCACCATTGATCTGTAACCATTTGCCCATGGCGAGCATTCGTTCTTGTTCGGGTTCTGGAATCACTCCGGTAGCATCCGGTCCGACGTTGAGCAGGTAATTGCCTCCCTTGCTGGCAATGTCAATCAGATTCCAGAGCAACGTCTCGGTCGACTTGAAGTTCGTGTCGTCCTTCTTGAATCCCCACGTGTCATTGATCGTCATGCAGGTTTCCCAGGCTTTACCAGGGAAACCTTGAGGCGGAATGTGCTGCTCCGGCGTTTCGAAATCGCCCGAGTATCCTCCACCCAGGCGGTTGTTCCAAAGCACGTTTGGATGTTGATTCAGCAGCGCGACAATTTCACCCGCGAGCTCCGGCGTCATGTCTTTCGTCGGCGTGTCGAACCAAATCTCAACCGGCGCATCTTCGGATTCATAGTTGGTGAGCAGTTCTTTCAGCTGCGGGATCGCCTTGGTATGGATGTACTCCGCGAAGCTGCCGTCCTGTGCCTTGTCCCAATGTCCGCCTCGCAACGCCGCTCCTCCAGGCGCGGTCCAGTCCTGATCCTGAGAGTAGTAGAAGCCAAACTTGATCCCCTGCTTGTGACACGCGATGGCAAGCTCCATCAGTGGATCTCGCTTGAACGGTGTCGCATCCACGATGTTAAATTTGTTCGCGGTTGAATGGAACATCGCGAAGCCATCGTGGTGCTTTGCCGTGATCACGATGTACTTCACCCCGGATGCCTTTGCCATCGAAACCCACGCCTCGGCGTTAAACTTTGTCGGATCGAATTTGGCGGCAAGCTTCTTATAGTCGGCTACGGGGATCTTGTCCGTATTCATGATCCATTCGCCCAGGAAATCGACCGGCTTCCCGTTCCAATATCCCGCAGCCTCAGCATATAAGCCCCAATGAATGAACATGCCAAACCGAGCCTCATTCCACCACGCCATGCGCGCATCGCGCTGCGCCTGTGTCATCGCATCTTTAGCAGGTTCGACCGGATGCTGGCCATTGTCCCCTGTCGCAGCCGTTTGCGCCTCAATGTTGAACGGCGACATCAGCGCCGTCGACAAGGCTCCGGCTCCTAACCCAAGACAAAATTCTCTGCGATCGATCATGGAAAATGAACTCCTTCTGCGAATACCTGTTTGTCAAAGCTGCGTGTTCATTGGCCGCGTAGCGCCGAATCAATCGAATTCACCACCTGCTCGGCTTGTATCGTGCTACCGGCCGCCGTGTAATGCACATCCCCATTGTGCAGGTTTTCGTGCGCTGTCATCAGTGTGTACTGATCGTCAATTGGAATGTGGTTTGCCTGCATCAACTTCGCGGCCGCAGCATTGCGCGTTTCGATGCGCGCATTCGTCGCGCCGCCAGTCTCTGAATCATTCTGGACCGGCGTGGTGCTGGCCCAGATCAATTTCGCGCCAGGTGCGTCGTCTCGCAGATCTTGCAATAGTCCCGGCAAGCCCTCTGCGTACTGCGCATCCGTATAACCCCACCCATGCATTCCGTTGTTGAAGTGAATGACCGTGAACCGTACCGCCACCATGTGAAAATAGGCCTGTAGTTGGCCGGCCAATCGAGGATCGCCCGAAGACGCGGATGTGGCGAACAAATAGCAGTTCGCCTGGCCAGCAAGCTTTTCTGCAGCCACTGGATAGTAACCTCGAGTAATCGAGTCTCCCAACAGCAGTACGTTTGGCAACGCAGGGTTCGGCGCTTGCGGCTTTTCCGCCCACGTCCACTCCACCTTCTCCGTGATCATTCCTGGCGGCGATGGCTTCGCAAATCCAGGCGCTGGAGCAATCATCTGCAGCACACCTAGCAGCAGAATCGTAAGCCAAGTGCGCATTCTTTCGCGGTTGAGCAGGATGGCCTCCTTATCGGTGTCCGGTCAAGCGATGATTCCCCTGAATGTGCGATCTATAAAACCGAGCCTTCCGTTGCGCCAACCTACTTCATCTTGAATTGTCCTGCGAGCTTCACTGCTAGGAGTCTGTCGGGCATAAGGGTTTGAGATTTTGTAACCAACATAGAATCAACAACATACCAAACATGGTAGATTTTGTAGGTTGTTGATTTTAAAGGGTATGAAATCTATGCCCGACAGGC
>JAKAAZ010000265.1 GCA_021802085.1 Acidobacteriota bacterium | reverse complement strand
GATCGACCGTGCTGTGATTCGGCAGCCAGTCGGTAATCGGATAAGTCGGCACCGTGGCCTCATCCATTTGCAGATACGCGATGTGCTTCGAGTCTGGAGACCAGAAGTAGTTGCTGCGCACATCGAGTTCTTCCTCATACACCCAATCGACCTCGCCATTCAGCAGGGTCGGTTCGGCGGTGTTCGTCAGCGCGTTGTCGTGCAGGCCGGCCAGCGCAATCACGTGCAGATTATGGCCGCGGATGAAGGAAATCGAATGCCCATCGGGAGAAAATTTCGGATCGTCGCCGCTGCCCGCGCCGGTATTGGCCACCTGTACGGCAGCATCCTTCCGCAGATCGTAGAGCCACAGCGCGCCGGTGTTGTCGAAGATCAGATGCTGGCCGTCGGGCGACCAGTGATAGCTCGACAGGCCATAGCGGGCGCGATGGTCGCGATCGCGTTCATCGTTCTTCACGCTGTAGATGGCCGCCAGCTTGGTTTCCGGTACCAGCACAGAAGCCGCGCCGCTGGCGGCGTTGACCGCGATCACATCATCCGGCTGGCCATGCTCGAAATCTCCAGACAAATACGTGACACTGGCGCCGTCAGGGTTCCAGAGAAATTCACGAGGAGGTGTACCAGTAGGGCCGCCACCCCGCCAAATATCGGCTACTGTCCAGGCCTTACTACCGCCGTGCGGCTCGGTTTGCGCCAGCGAGCTCAACGTCGCGAGAAATAAGCCTGCCAAGAAAAGCGATCTTCGCATGGGTGACAAAACTCCAGCATTCATTGTAATGACCGTGCAACTGCATAGACGCTGGCGACGTCTGCCTCCAGTCGAAATCTGCGAGTATCGCCATTGTTTTGCCAGTTTCGGCTCTCTTGAGTCGGCCGCGTTTAGCGCCGACGATTGCGTCCGTGCTAGACTTCGCTTTTATACTTCTTGTATGCACGCAGAGCTTGCAAAACTCGTCCATCTGCAGGAACTCGAACAGCAAGCCCGCGTGTTGACCATCCAAATCGCCCAGTACACAGGTCGGATTGAGGTGCGGGAAGCCGCGCTGTTCGACACCGCGCGTCTTCTGGACCAGAATGCCATTGCGCTCGAGAAAGAGGCCGCGTCGCGGCGGCGCATGGAGTCCGATACAGAAGATTTCCGGATGAAGAGCGCCCGCTATCAGGCCCAGTTGGACGATGTTCAGAGCGACGGCCAGATGAAAGCGCTGCAGCACCAGATCGCGTTCTGCAAACATGAGATTGATCGCATTGACGAACTCGAGTTTGCCAGCCTCATGGAAACCGAAGCCCTTGAAGTGCGGCAGAGATTGTTGCATGAGACTCGGGCCAACCAGATGCAGGCGCTGGAGGACGAGAAGGTCGCGGCGCAACTCGGCCGCGCTCGCGACAAAGCAACGCTGGCCGAACTGCATCGTGAACGCGATGCGGTGCGGCAGACCGTAGACCCGGAGCTGCTGTCCGAATACGATCGCATTTCCGCCGCCCGCAAACAGGCCGTCGCCAGCGTGGAGCAACAGCGCTGTTCCGCCTGCCAGATGATGCTCCGGCCGCAGCGATGGAATGAGATTCGCCAGGGTTCCGTGCATTTCTGCGAATCCTGCGGACGTTTTCTCTACTACAACCCGCCTGTCGATTTGAGCGATGCCATCCATCTCCCGGCGCCATCGAAAAAACCGGCAGGGCTGGCCAAGCGTCCCGCGCCCTCGCAGGCTACCGGCTCCGGGCCCTCGGCGCGAGAGGATTAGTTCCTGATCCGTATGCAGCGAATCGCCGTGGATATGGATGAAGTGATGGCGGATACGCTGGGTGAATTGCTGGCCCGCTACAGCCGCGAACAAAACACATCGCTCACCAAGCAGGACATTCAGGGCAAATGGCTCTGGCAAGTGCTTCCCCCACAGGAGATCGCACTCATCGATTCCTACCTGTTAAGTGACGATTTTTTTGAGGACATCCCAGTCATTGCCGGCAGTCAGGATGTGCTGTTGCGCATGAGCCGGCGGTATGAGATTTTCATCGCGACCGCCGCCATGGCCTTCCCCAGTTCCTTCGGTTCGAAGTATCGCTGGCTCCGCCATCACTATGACTTTCTTTCACCGCAGAATTTCGTGTTCTGCGGAGATAAGAGCATTCTGCACGCCGATTTTCTGATCGATGATATGCCTCGAAACCTGGCCGCATTCCGCGGAGAAGGCATACTCTTCACCGCGCCCCACAATGTCGATACACCGGGCTACCGCCGGGTCGATACTTGGCAAGACGTGGACGCCATGTTTCTGGGCTGAAATTTCTCGGCGCGGTGTGCGCGCAGCGTTCAATCAGTTGGACAACTCCGTCTCGTGGATGCCCGTATGCTTTTCGCGCGCTCGCGCCGTCCGCTTGGAGTTCGCAGAAAACCCTCGTTCCTCCTGCTCCGGTTTCTCTTGCGGAGTGGATGCACCGCTGCGGAATGCTCCGCTGAGGGAGGTTCCCAACGGCCGCAGGTTCATCGAGGGCTGCGCCATCACAACTTGGTGCTGGGTGACAATGATGACACGTGCCGCTTCCGTTCCGGCGCAGCGGTAACTATGTGGAGTGCTGGCGTCGAAGTATACGGAGTCACCCGGGGACAGAATGTAGTTTTGGGATCCGTGGCGAATGTCCATCTCCCCGCTTAGAACATACAAGAATTCAAATCCAGGATGTACATGCGAGCGCACCTCAATATTTTTCTTGAGCGGAACAAATTCTGCCAGGTATGGGTCCAGGGTGCGGTCCGGTACCAGATATCCCAGGCTTTCAAAAAAATACGTAGGATCGTTTACGCCGCTCTGCGGCAGTCGCACGCGTTCCGACTGGCGATGCACGCGAAACAGCGTACGCGGCTCAGGATCGAAAAAATAGGAAAGATCCTTGCTGAACACCATGGCGATGCGCGCCAGGTTCCGCAGCGTCGGGACCACCCTGCCCGTCTCAAGCTGCGACAGAAAGCTCGCGGACAATCCCGTATGCTTTCCCATCTCGACCAGGCCCATGGACTTCTTTAAGCGAAGTCGTTTGATCCTCTCGCCGATTTTCTTCTCGCCAATAAAGTTTTCAGCGGTTTCGGGGTCGATCTGGTTCGCCAGGCTGGCCGCAACAGGCGGTTCCTTCATATCAAATTTCTCCATGAACCTTAGATGCGCTAGAGTCGAGCGAGAGACCGTGATTCATGCAATTGCAAAAGATATTTATAGCATCGAAAGAAGCATTCCGGGGTATTCGGCCCGTCAGAAAACCAAAGTTGTCTGTCTACATTATTTTGCATCCAAGACTATACTGAGCTTCCTGTGCTGCCTGCGTGATGGAAATATTCCCTCAAATTATCATTTCCGGTGCCTCCGGCATGGTGGGACAAGCCCTGCAGAGCCACTTCGTGGCTCAGGGCATCCCATGTTCGACCTTGGTGCGACACACCGCACAGCCCGGGAGTTCCGCGTACTTCTGGGATCCATACCACTTCGAGTTTCGCGAGGGGATGCGCCGACTGAGCGGCATCCGCGCCGCCATTCATCTGTCGGGCGACAATCTGACGGCTGGCCGATGGACAGTCGCCAAGAAGCAGCGAATACGCCAAAGCCGGGTACAAACAACACGGTCCCTCGTCGAATTGCTGTCCCACCTGGAACACCGGCCAGAGGTCCTGCTCTGCGCCTCGGCCGTCGGCTTCTATGGGAACCGCCGAGACGAAGTTCTGACCGAAGACTCGTCTTCCGGCGATGGATTTCTACCGGAAGTTTGCCGCGAGTGGGAAGCGGCCGCCCATTCCGCCGCCGATCTGGGAATCCGTGTCGTCCATCTACGCTTCGGCGTGGTTCTCGCCCGCGACGGTGGCGCATTGGCCAAAATGCTCCCCGTGTTTCGCATGGGATTGGGCGGCAACCTGGGCAGCGGACACCAGTGGATGAGTTGGATTTCACTTCCTGACGTTATGCAAATCTTCGAGTTTTGCATGAACCGGCAAGACCTTCGAGGACCTGTCAATGTCGTCGCCAACCCGGTGACCAATGCCGAGTTCACCCTCACACTGGCGCATCATCTGCACCGGCTGGCCATCGCGCCCGCGCCGGCGTTTGCTTTGCGACTGGCATTTGGCGAGATGGCGGACGCGGCACTGCTATCGAGCACCCGCGCCATTCCCGCCAGGCTGTTGCAGGCCGGATTCGTGTTCCAGCATCCCACGCTGCTCGATGCTTTGCAGCAGATTCTGCCAGCATAAGTGCGGCCCACTCGTAACATCTTAAGATTAGAGTTATTCTAATGAGCGTTCA
>JAKAAZ010000264.1 GCA_021802085.1 Acidobacteriota bacterium | reverse complement strand
ATAAGCAAGAGGCAGCTACCCCGCTAACGGTAAACCCCCATTGCAGCCCGTTGCGGTCTGTCTTCGGCGGATGGTACCCTGCTTGTATCGTGCCTGGATATCATCATTGTCGATGGCTACGGTATTGAGTTTCGCCACTTGTACTGGGGCTAACCATATCTCATCTCAATGGGCTATCATGGGCCTAATTTTTTGTGTTGTCTGTAAATTATTGATTCTAAAAGCGCCGACGTAGCTCAGTTGGTAGAGCAGCTGATTCGTAATCAGCAGGTCATCGGTTCAAGTCCGATCGTCGGCTCCAGATTTCTTTTTTTCCATTCAGCCCCTGCGTTTGAGTCCACTTGGTTTGCCTTCACTCGCCAATCCCGCAGCGTGCCCGCGCGAGGGATTCTTCTGGCCAAATGAGGAACAGTTGAGATCCAAGGATGAGGATGCACGGATTTTGAGGTCATGCCATGTGGGGTCAACCGCCCCATATAATTGCCTGAAAACAAAAGATGCCGGGACTTGGTCTGATCCTTGGCGAATCAAATTGGCGCGCAGGTGTTAAGACAGGAGGAAAGCATGATGCGAATGGATGGAAAAATTGCGGTCGTTACCGGGGGCGCGACCGGCATTGGCGCAGCGACTGCGCTGAAGTTATGCGAACTCGGCGCTTCTGTTGCCGTTCTGGACCGCAATGCGGAAGTCGCGGAGGAAACGGTCGGGACGCTTCGAGAGAGAGGATGCCGGGCGAGTTTTCATCCGTGTGATGTTGCAGTGGAATCGCAAATGCAAAAGGCAATGGCGGAGGTCGTGGATCGTTATGGAGCGCTCCATGTGCTGGTCAGCAATGCCGGCATCCAGCGTTATGGCGATGTGGTATCCACAAGCGCCAAGGTCTGGGACGAAACATTCGATGTCCACGTCAAGGGATGTTTCCACGCGACCAAGTTCGCTATTCCAGCCATGCTCGCGTCCGGGGGCGGGGCCATTGTGATCGTCGCGTCCGTGCAGAGCTTTACCGCCGTCAACAACTCTGCCGCCTACGTAGCCGCCAAACATGCGCTGGTGGGGATCACCCGCTCGGTCGCATTGGATTTCGCTTCCAGAAATATCAGGGCAAACTGCGTGTGTCCGGGAGCGGTCGATACGCCGTTGCTGCGTGGAGCGGCGGAAATGACAGTCTCACCAGTAAAATTGATCCAGGCGCTGGGCAGGATGCACGTTCTAGGTCGCATCGCTCGCCCTGAAGAAATTGCGAACGCGATCGCGTTTCTCGCCAGCGACGCGGCATCGTTTATTACTGGGACCAGCTTGATTGTGGATGGAGGGCTGCTGGTGCCGACCGGCGGCATGGGATTTCAGGAATCCGGCATTGGAACGGAGGGGAAAGAGTGAGCACGGAAGGGAAACTGGCGGGGAAGGTTGCTGTCATCACGGGATCGGCGGCGGGTATTGGTCGCGCCTCCAGCCTGCTGTTCGCAAAGGAAGGCGCGAGCGTTGCGGCGGTCGATTGCGACCAGGCTGGCAATGCGGGCCTGGTGGAGGAAATCCGTCGCAACGGTGGCATTGCGGAGGCGCTGACCGCAGACGTTTCTTCCGCCGAGGAAGTGGAACGAGCGGTCCAGCAAGTCATGGCTCGCTGGAACAAGGTCGACATACTTTTCAATAACGCCGGGATCGTCGGGGGGGGCAAGGTCCATACTCTGACGGAAGAAGAATGGGACCGCTCCTTTGCCATCAATGTGAAAAGCATGTTCCTGTTCAGCCGGGCGGTCATTCCGGCATTTTTGCAGCAAGGAGGCGGCGTCATTCTGAACACTTCTTCGACGACAGCCTTTCGCGTGGTCGCGGATCGCGCTCTTTACACCGCTACCAAGGGTGCCATCTATTCGCTGACGAAATCCATGGCCATCGACTACGCCGCGGACAGAATTCGCGTGAACTGTCTTTGCCCGGGAACGACGGACACACCGTCGTTGCGAGCGCGCCTGAGCGCCAGGGGAAATACCGAGGAAATGACGAAGCAGTTCATTGCGCGGCAGCCATTGGGGCGGCTCGGGACCGCTGAGGAGATGGCCAAGGCTGCGCTCTATCTGGTTTCCGACGACGCCAGCTTTGTGACCGGATCGGCGTTTCAAATCGATGGAGGAATGTCTCTTTGAAATTGGCGCGGGGATGAATCGATACACGGAACCTTATAGCGCCAGGGAATTACAATAGAACTTATCCAGCTTCGCGATTTTCAGGAGAAACTATCCGTATGCGATTGATACGATTCGGCCGGGTCGGCGATGAAAAACCTGGAGTAATGGACAGCCATGGAAGCCGCCTCGATTTGTCCGCCCATTTTGAAGACTGGAACAGGGCGTTCTTCGGGTCGAGCGATGTCAAGCGCCTGGGAGGAATTCTCCAGCGTGACGCGTCATCCCTGCCAACCGTCCCAAAAACCGAGCGTTGGGCTGCGCCTGTGGCCCGTCCGGGTAAAGTAATTTGCATCGGACTGAATTATTCCGATCATGCGGCGGAGTCTGGAATGCCGATTCCCGCCGAGCCGATTGTCTTTCTAAAAGCGTCGAATACCGTGGTCGGTCCCTGTGACGATCTGCAAATTCCGCGGGGAAGCGAAAAGACAGATTGGGAGGTGGAGCTGGGTGTGGTGATCGGGCAGCAAGCTAGGTACATCGCTTCAGTGGATGCGGCGCAATCGCATATCGCCGGATATTGCCTGAGCCATGATGTTTCCGAGCGCGCTTTTCAACTGGAGCGCGGCGGCCAATGGACCAAGGGAAAAAGTTGCGACACGTTCAACCCTCTGGGGCCGTGGCTGGCAACGCCGGACGAGATCGAGAACCCGAACGCACTGAACATGAAACTGTGGGTCAACGGGGACCTGCGCCAGAAAGGGACGACGGCGAAGATGGTCTTCAATCCTGCTTTCCTGGTGCATTATTTGTCGCAGTTCATGACGCTCGAGCCGGGAGATTTGATCTCAACCGGAACGCCGCCCGGTGTGGGTCTCGGAATGAAACCGCCGCAATACCTGAAGGTCGGCGACACGGTTGAACTGGAAATCGACCACCTTGGCCGACAAAAGCAGCGGTGTATCTCGTCGTAATGCCAGCAGCTTTTCCATGCTGAATTTACCTCCTCAAGTCCACACAGGATGGATGCCGCAATGAAGATGAGTTTTCGGTGGTACGGGAAATCCGATCCGGTCAAGCTGGAACATATCCGGCAAATTCCAGGGATGCATGGCATCGTCTCCGCACTTTACGATGTACCGCTCGGAGAGGCATGGCCGGTCGATAAAATCCTCGCGCTGAAAAGCTCGATTGAAGCCCATGGTTTCGCGTTCGAGGTGGTCGAAAGCGTAGGACTTCATGAGGACATCAAGCTGGGCAAGCCGACCCGCGACCAGTGGATCCAAAACTATTGCCAGACCCTGGAACGCCTGGCAGCCGCTGGCGTCAAGGTTGTTTGTTACAACTTTATGCCCGTGTTTGAGTGGATGCGCACGAGCCTGGACCTCAAACTCCCCGATGGCTCGACGAGTACCGCGTTCGATGTTGATGCCGCGTTCAGTGTCGAACTTGGCAAAGGAGTCGCACTGCCGGGTTGGGACGCAAGATATACGGCGGAAGAATTTCGCAGCCTGATGAATGCGTATACGTCTGTTGGAGAAGAAGATCTGTGGCGAAATCTCGAGTACTTTCTGCAGAAGGTAATTCCTGTGGCAACATCGGTCGGCATCAAGATGGCCATCCATCCGGACGACCCGCCGCGACCGATTTTTGGTCTGCCCCGCGTCGTGAAAAACAGGAATGATCTTCGGCGTATTTTAGACGCGGTGGATTCGGCCGCGAACGGACTGACATTATGCTCCGGAGCGTTGGGCGCCGACGTGCGGAACGATGTCGTTGCCATGGTCAAGGAATTTGGCGGAGAGAAGCGCATTCACTTTGCGCACCTTCGCAACATCAAAGTCGATGCGCACGGTAATTTTCAGGAAACGGCGCATTGGTCGGCGGACGGTTCACTGGATATGGCCGCCATTATTCGCGCCTATGCTGAGAATGGGTTCGACGGGTATGCGAGGCCGGACCACGGTCGCATGATCTGGGGAGAGCGAGGCAACCCAAGCTATGGACTCTACGATCGTGCTCTCGGTGCCGTGTACTTGAACGGACTGTGGGAAGCCACCGTGAAAAATCGGAATCGCTCCTAGGAGTGTGTCGGGCATAGATTGGTGACGGAGTCTACAGCAGGGGTGGGGCGTTTTGTTTTAGTTTTAATTCATGGGCCAGAACTTCATTTCTG
>JAKAAZ010000263.1 GCA_021802085.1 Acidobacteriota bacterium | reverse complement strand
AATACTCCCTGCAAGCCGCCTCGCTCGAAAAGCGGCGCTCCAACTCCAGCAGATCTCGCGGATAATCTCCCACCGCCGCAAACACTACAGGTTGTGGTCACCTGAGTCAAGTAAATACCCACCTGGAGTCATTCTGGATGGAGCGTAGCGGAGTGAAGAATCCTGGCAATATTCGCCTGTTGGGTACCTCCACCACCCTCTGGATTCTTCGCCGAGTTTACCCTGAGCGAAGCCGAAGGGCTCAGAATGACTCCTCCCCGAAATAACTACGCCAACTATAAATCCGGTGCAGGTGCGGATGTTCACCACAATCGTGTACCCTGAAACATCCGGAGACCTGCATGAAGCGACGCTGGAAGACCCAATTCGTTTTGTTTCTTGCGGTCCTCGGGCCCGGCATTATTACCGCCAACGTCGATAACGACGCGGGCGGCATCCTGACCTATTCGCAGGCAGGCGCCCAGTTCGGCTACATGCTGTTGTGGACGATGATTCCCATCACGCTGGCGCTGGTTGTGGTGCAGGAGATGTGCGCGCGCATGGGCGCGGTGACGGGGAAGGGATTGAGCGACCTGATCCGCGAAGAATTCGGGCTGCGCATCACGTTCATCATGATGATCCTGCTGGTCATCGTGAATTTTGGCAATGTGATCGCCGAATTTTCCGGTATCGCGGGCAGCATGCAGTTGTTTCACATCAGTAAATATATTTCCGTCCCCATTTGCGCCGCGCTGGTGTGGCTGCTGGTGGTCAAGGGCGACTACAAGGGCGTGGAAAAGATCTTTTTGCTGGCCTCGGCTTTTTACATTGCATATATTGCCGCGGGAGTTCTTGCCGGGCCTGACTGGCATACCGCGCTGCTGGCCACTGTCAAACTTCCTCCCCGCCCGATTTGGCACAAGTCGTCATACATTTACATGGTCGTCGGAGTCATCGGTACAACGATCGCGCCGTGGATGCAGTTTTATCTTCAGTCCTCAGTGGTCGAGAAGGGGATCAATGTCAAGCAACTGGGGGCCTCGCGGCTGGACGTGATTATCGGCTCTTTTTTTACCGACATTGTTGCCTGGTTCATCATTGTGGCCTGCGCGGCCACGCTGTTCGTGCATGGCATGGGGGCGATCCAGGTGCCGTCGGACGCAGCGGAAGCCATGAAGCCCCTGGCCGGGCAATATGCCTTCATTCTGTTCGCGGCGGGGTTGTTCAATGCATCGTTGTTTGCCGCCTCCATCCTGCCGCTTTCCACGGCATATACCGTATGCGAAGGCATGGGGTTTGAATCCGGTCTGGACAAGCGCTTCAGCGAAGCGCCCGCCTTCTACTGGCTGTATACGCTGCTGATCGCAGCCGGCGCGGGGGTGGTGTTGTGGCCGCACTTCCCGCTGGTGAAGGTGACGATCCTTTCGCAGGTGCTCAACGGCGTTCTGTTGCCCGTGGTGATGATCCTGATGCTGGTGCTGATCAACAAGCCGGAGCTGATGGGGAAGCACACCAATAACCGCTGGTTCAATGTCATTGCGTGGGCCACAGCGGTCATCGTGATCGGATTGTCGATCGCGATGCTGTTTGCGCAAGGCGGCTAGTACTACAGTTGCAGTTAATGGATTCCCCTGATTTCCATCGCGACCCCACTCGCTCACTGCTCTCTAAAAATCAATGGTTTACAGCACAGCTACCCCAAACAATTCGCTATCTGCGACTGTAGAATTAAGCAGTTGCGCTGCTTCTGCCAGAAGGCACCTCTCTGGACTTATCATTCAAACAATCTCTCCTCATACAATGTCAAAGGCGTGCGGGAGAGGATCGCGGCGGCAGGCGCGGAACTGCTGTACCTGCCGCCCTATTCGTCCGACCTGAACCCCTGCCAAGGGCGCGGCGTTGGTGGATCGTGAGTTGTATCTTCGTGAAGAATGGGCCGCCGATGGCGAGCGTCGCCGCGTCGCGGCCGTCCCAAAATGTATCCAGCTTGCTCAACCTGGGTGAAAATCTGTCATGAGCGAGCCGGCGCGCCGCGTGGTGCCACCTTGCGATCCTTGGCTGCCGAGGCAACCAGCCGCGCCACCTTTTCTACCGGCCGCTTGCGATCTTCATGGGCGACCAGCAGAGCTTCCAGTTGATGGATCAGGGCGGTGCTGTTCATCGGCTTCACCAGCATCTCGTCCGCGCCATCGTCGCGCCATTCGTCATCGCTCATGGGAAACGCGGTCAACAGCGCAACCGCAGGTTGGTATGCGGCCTTCTTTGCTGCCCGGGCAACCTCCAATCCAGCCTGGTCGCTTTCCATCCGCATGTCGGTGATGACCATGGCGAAGCTGGAACTGCGCAGCTTGGATTTGGCATCGCGGGCCGAGGTCGCGGTTTCCACCTCAAAGCCGTGGATTTCGAGGAGAGCCTTCAGAGTCAGCAGGATTGCCGGTTCATCGTCTACCAAAAGAATGCGGCGCTTCATATCGATGGAGTTCCCTTCTGTGTACGCAATCAATGTAAGCCAAGTCAGGCATCTTGTCGATCTGCCAAGAGGAGATTCCGCCGTTTCGCATCGCAAATGTCCATCGCGCGATTGTTACACTAGCGAGGTGACAGGATATCACGTGGAAAGCTTCGGGTGCCGCGCCAGCCAGGCCGACGGTGATGCGATTGCCGCAGGCCTGGAAGCCCTGGGCGCGACCGCCGCCGATCGTCTTTCTCGGACCGACGTAGTCATCCTGAATACCTGCACGGTAACGGCGGAGGCGGACCGCGACGCGCGCGCCTATATTCGCCGCATCCAGCGCGCCAACCCGCAGGCTCGCATCGTCGTAACAGGTTGTTATGCGCAGCGGGCACCCGAAGAGATTGCAGCACTGCCTGGCGTCTTCGCGGTCGTCGGCAATAGCCATAAAAATCAAGTGGCCTCCATCGCCCTTGCACCACCTGCGAGGCTCGCCAGTGCGGCGGCAAACCTCGGCCACGGCTTTGTGCCCGTCGCATCGCTGGAGTCAGCGAACAAGGCGAGCGCGATACGATTGCCCGGCGTCCCGGCTTTCGTGGTATCCGGAGACATCTTTGCCCATAGCGACTTTCAATTGCCGTCGCTGCCTGCCAGCGTTACGGACCGGTTGACACAGAATCCAGCCGCGCGTCGAACCCGGCCATCGCTGAAAATTCAGGACGGCTGCGACAATCGCTGCACATTCTGCGTGATTCCATCCACGCGCGGCAACAGCCGTTCCTTGCCCAGGCGCGCGATCCTGGAGGCGGTAGAGGAATTTGTCGCTGCCGGCGGCCAGGAACTCGTGATCTCCGGCATCAACCTGGGTCGCTGGGGCCGCGATCTCGCGCCTCGGGAACGCCTCGAGGATCTGCTGGCAGAAATCTTCGACACGATGAAGCTCCCGCGCCTGCGCATCAGTTCGGTCGAGCCAATGGACTGGACCGATGGGCTGATCTCTTTGCTCCGCCGTTGGGGCCAAGCGCCGCACCCGCGCCTGGCCCGGCACGTCCACATCCCGTTGCAATCCGGATCGGACCCCGTGCTCCGCCGAATGCACCGGCGCTATCGCCCCTGGCACTACGCCGAGCGGCTGGCGAAGATTCGCGCAGCCTCTCCAGACGCGGCCATCGGCGCGGACGTGATGGTCGGCTTTCCCGGCGAAACAGACGCGGAATTTCACGAGAGTTATGATTTCATCGCGGCCCAGCCATTCACCTATCTGCATCTGTTCCCTTTTTCCGCGCGGCCCGGCACCGCAGGATGGGAACTCCATCGCCAGTGGCCAGTGTCCGCCGCTGCGGTCCGGGAACGCATGACCGCTTTGCGCGCGCTGATCGAGCAAAAGAATTTCGATTTCCGGTCCCAATTCATCGGGAACCATCTGAGCGCGGTGACACTGATCGCAGCGAAAGAAATGTCCAATCGCCAGCGAACCCCGGCCATGACCGACAACTTTCTGCCGGTCGAGATAGCCGCCAATCTGGAGCCCAACACCCTTGTCTCCGTTAGAATTACCGGATTGAAGCTCCACGGCCTGTCGGGAACGATCGCGGACCTAATGCGATCGATCGCCTAGTGTCCCGAGTCTTAAATTTCGTTAAAGTAATGATTTTCGCCCTTGTATCAGGGCACGACTTCAGTCGTGCCGCAACTATTGCGAGAAATTCGCGGGCTTGTACAGGCTGCGGAAAAACTCGCATTGAATTTTTTCTTAGCGGGTTTATTTTGGGAATTATACACTTTACTCCCTGCTGGAACTTGCCAACTGTTTGTACGTGATCCGGGTTCCTATCGACTTCCCCAGCAGAGAATCGATCCGGTCGAGCGTATGAATCTTCACGTTT
>JAKAAZ010000262.1 GCA_021802085.1 Acidobacteriota bacterium | reverse complement strand
CATTGGGGAACCGCTTGAAAAAGGCGTAAGCACTGATCGTCGATCTGCTCATGTGCTCATTCTAGATAGGTTAGCTCAGGGGGTAAAGTATATAATTCCCCAAAAGAAATGGCACAACCACTCTGTTCGCCGCGCTCGATCTACTGCAAGAGAAAGTCATCGGCGACTTCCACAAGCGACACCGGCATCAGGAGTTTCTAAGAGCCCGTTTACGATCTATCAGAGCATTTCCACGGTTAATGTAAGGCAGGCATGGAGTGTCTGAACCATGCTGTGGCATTTTCTGGGGTGATGAGTTTGAAGGCTTCCGAGATGGCTTCGTCGAGGTCCTCCTTGCTTCTGGCGCGGGTTGAGCGGAGGTATTGTTTGATCTTTGCCCAGGCCTTTTCGATGGGATTCAGGTCGGGCGAATAGGGCGGAAGATACAGCACTTCCGCTCCCCGAGCTTCGATCCGTTCGCGCACTCCCTGGACCTTGTGGGAGGAGAGGTTGTCCATCATCACCACCACGTCGCCGATTCCGAGCGTTGGACACAGGACATGCTCGACATAGGCCAGGAAGATATCGGTGTCCGTGGCTTCCTCGATGGTCATTGCCGCATTCACTCCGCCCAGGCGCATCGCCGCCAGAATGGTCAGTATCTTCCAGTGGCCGCCAGGCGTTGCCTCGTGGATTCTGCCGCCATCGACGCGTCGTCCGTAGAGCCGCGTCATCGAGGTCGTTACCTCGCTTTCGTCCAGGAAAATCAGGCGTTCCGGCGAGATGGCGCGGATGCGCTCGACAAACTCTTTCCGTCTCTGACGGTTGGCTTCGCTGTCGCGCTCCGTGGCGTGGAGCGACTTTTTTTCAGGCGAACACCCAACTGCTTCAGCACGTTGGAAACCTGGGCCACGCATAACAGCACGTCTTGCTTCTCGGCAAGCATTCGCCGCAACTCCGCCAGAGTGAGATCGGGCCGTTCTTCAATCGCTCCCAGCAAGCACGCTTTGGCTGCCGCATCCACACGACTGACCGGGCCATGACGCTGCTCGACACGGTCCGCGTTTCCATTCAGCCGTTGTTGCCCGTAGACCTTCTCCACCCAGCCAAGGCTTACCCTGATCCGTGGATAACATTGCGTGCAAGCTGATGCGATGTCCAGAAAGCCGCGTGGAGTGGCAGGATGCGGGGTAAATGAGGAGTGTCTATGGTCTATTTTCCTGCACCTTTCAGGTGCGCGCAGCGGTTACGATGTGGACATGAATCCGCCCCGAAAGCCTTCGCCGACTGAATCTCCGCTGTTGTTTGAGATTGACGATGAGCCGCTGCAAGAAACCCTGACCGCCTGGGGCGGCGCGCCGCTGGTGGTGCACGCGTTCCGCTCCCTGGGCGTGTCGGCCAGCGTGCGGCAGCATGTGCAGATCAAGCAGCGGGAGCGCGGCTACGACGAAGCCACGATGGTGGAAAGTTTCGTGGTGCTCAACGCGGTGGGCGGCGAGCGGGTGGACGACTTCCAGCATCTTCGCGACGACGCCGGGCTGAAGGAAATGTTGGGCCACGAGGTTCCTTCTCCGGAATCGGCGCGGCAGTTTCTGAACCGGTTCCATTCGGAAGAGAAGATCGAGCAGGCCAGACAGCAGCGGAAGCCGGAGCAGATCGCATTTATTCCGGAAGAGGCCGATGCACTGAGCGGGCTGGGCGAAGTGAACCGGGAGCTGGTGCGGGAGCTGGGCCGCCGCTGTCCGGAGCAGCGCATTGCGACGGCGGACCAGGACGCCACCATCATCGAGAGCCACAAGCAACAGGCGCTGCGCACCTATGAAGGCGAGCGCGGCAGAAAGACACGCAGCCGTTGCGCTACGTGGCGATTCGCATTCGTCCGCGGCAGGAAGAGTTCTTTGCCGACGGCAGCCGGGAGAAGCATTTTGCCGTGCTGAGCAACATTTGGGAGTGGAATGCGGAGCGGCTGATCCAGTGGCATCGGGAGAAGGCGGGGACGATCAAAGCGGTGCATGACGTGCTGAAGAACGAGTTGGCCGGAGGCGCGAATGCCGGGGTCCCCGCGGACAGGTCTTCGTCCGTGGGGTGGAATGCGGCATGGCTGCGGCTGGCGGTGATCGCGCACAATGTGCTGACGGCGCTCAAGCGGATCGCGCTGCCGGCGGAGCTGTTGCGTGCCCGGCCCAAGCGGCTGCGTTTTCTGATCATCAACACGGCGGGGCGGTTGGTGCAACATGCGCGGAAAATGCGGCTGCGGCTGGCCGCATTGGAAGAGCGCATCGCCCTATGGAAGGAGGCCATGCGACTGCTGCCAGTCGCTACATGAGAAAAGGCTGCAGCACGCGTATCGACGGATTTTCCTGAGCCGATTTTGACCGACCAAGGTGGAACTATGTCTTGAAGCGACGCTGGAGGGGTTGACCAGCGACCGGAGACGGCGGCCGTTGCAGCCTGTTCGCAGGCCGGATGCGCCGCATAAACTCCTGTCGGCGATCCAAATCCCCCTCGCCGCAACCCCTTCCAAACCTTATCGACGGATTATGGAAAGACAATGCCCACCGGCATACTCTGATAGCAGCGAGGAAGCGATGAGCGAGAACGCACAACCACTGAAGAAAATCGAAAAGAGCGATGCAGAATGGCGCCAACAGCTCACGCCGGAACAATATTACGTGACCCGGCAGAAGGGAACTGAGCCGGCATTTTCCGGCGCGCTCTACCAAAACCACGACGACGGAATCTACCACTGCGTGGCCTGCGATGCGGAGCTGTTCAAGTCCGACACCAAGTTTGAATCAGGCTCCGGCTGGCCAAGCTTCTGGCTGCCCGTCACGCCGGATTCGGTCGAAACGCACGAGGATACGAGCCATGGGATGCGTCGCGTGGAGGCGACGTGCGCTCGCTGCGGCGCTCATCTCGGCCACATTTTCCCCGACGGGCCCAAGCCGACCGGTCTGCGCTACTGCATCAATTCCGCGGCTCTGAAGTTCGAGAAGGAATAGCATGGTCGACTGCTGAGTGAGATCGGAGAGGTTACAATCAAACCTTCGTGATGAATCTGGAAGCGATCCAGTCCGCGCTGCAGCAGGCCAGACTTGACGGCTGGCTCTTCTACGATCATCACCACCGCGATCCGCTCGCCTACCGCATCCTCGGCCTCAGCGAGTCGCTGCACGTTACGCGCCGCTGGTTCTATCTGATTTCGGCGCATGGGGAACCGAAGAAGCTGGCGCATCGCATTGAGCAGGGAAGGCTCGATCCGCTGCCCGGCACCAAAGCCGTCTACTCCACCTGGCAGGAACTGGAAGCGCAGCTGGCTGCGATGCTTGAAAACAGTACGCGGCTGGCGATGCAATATTCCCCGCGCAACGCCATCATGTATGTTTCTCTGGTCGATGCGGGCACGGTGGAACTGTTGCGCGCGCTCGGCAAGGAAATTGTCAGTTCCGCCGATCTGGTCAGCCATTTTGAAGCCGTCCTGACCGAGCAGCAGATGGCCAGCCACTATGCCGCTCAGCGATCTCTCGACGCGATTCTGGCGGAAGGTTTTCGCCAGATCGGGCAGCGCGTGCGCACGGGCGGCACGACGGAGTTTGCCATGGTCACGTGGCTCCAGGAAGCCATGCGGCGCGAAGATCTGGTGTGGAGCGATGGGCCCAATGTTTCTGTCAACCGCAACAGTTCCGATTCGCACTATGAGCCAACCGCGGAGCATACGCTGCCCATCGCGACCGGTGACTTTGTGTTGATCGATATCTGGGCGCGCAAGAATGCGCCGGAGACGGTTTTCTATGACATTACCTGGACCGGAGTGGTGGGCAGAGAGCCCAGCGCGCGTGAACAGCAAGTCTTTGAAGCCGTTGTCGCGGCCCGCGATGCTGCTATTCAACTCGTCGAGCAGGCTTTCGCGGCCGACGAGCCTATCGCCGGCTGGCAGGCCGACGATGCGGCCCGCAATGTGATCCGGGCAGCGGGATTTGGCGACTACTTCACCCATCGCACCGGCCACAATATCGCCATGGAAATTCACGGAAGCGGCGCGCATCTGGATAATTTCGAAACGCATGACGAGCGCTTGATTCTGCCGAACACATGTTTTTCCGTCGAACCTGGGATTTATCTGCCGGAGTTTGGCGTGCGCAGCGAGATCGACATGATGACGCGCCCAGGCGAGGCGAGGGCGACGGGCCGGGTGCAGCGGGATTTGGTCCGCATCTAGCCTGTTCCAATTGCGATCGGCGGACGGACAAATGCACAGCAGTAAACTGGTATATTCGTTGGAGATGTCTACGACCAAAGCCAACATGAAGGAAAGCGCCGCGCAGTCCAAGACCGGCCCGAA
>JAKAAZ010000261.1 GCA_021802085.1 Acidobacteriota bacterium | reverse complement strand
CAAATACTCCCTGCAAGCCGCCTCGCTCGAAAAGCGGCGCTCCAACTCCAGCAGATCTCGCGGATAATCTCCCACCGCCGCAAACACTACAGGTTGTGGTCACCTGAGTCAAGTAAATACCCACCTCGATTAATTTTCATTTGACCGGTTTTGGTTACCAGTCAAGTGCCGTCGCCTGCTGTAGCCTTCGCTTTTGCTCGCTAGAAAAAAACATGGAAAGCAGTGGGACAGCGCAACTGTTCGCAGGCTTCTGTGTTCACAAAAATGCTTGCGCTGCGGCAACTTGCACGGATTCGTAGTTTCATCGCGGATCACATAAAACCTGATAATCACTAACTGAAGGAATGATGAAAAACGGCTTTTTGTCTTCGTATCCACCGCCATACTCGCATCGAGTTTGATTGCGTCTGCCCAGGTGTATGTCCATATCGGGCCGCCTCCACCGGTGCCGCGAGAAGTCATCCCCGCACCGATGCATCGCGGCTGGGTGTGGCAGGCCGGATAGTACCGCTGGGACGGAGTCCGCTATGTTTGGGTGCCGGGCAGGTATGCAGCGCCGCCGCATCCCTATGCACGTTGGATTCCGGTTCACTGGCGCTACAGCAGGCGGGGATATGTCTGGGTGCCCGGCCACTGGCGGTAAATCGGATGCTGTATCCATCCGCAACGCTCCAATCGAACTGCAGGCAGGTGTTTTTCGCCGAACCTTTGAATGGAGGCGGATGTCCACACCTCAACAAGGGCGTCCGTCTCTATAGGTATCGGCAACCCAGCCTTGCTTCATTTCGGTAGGCGGTTTCGGCCTCGGGATGCTCATCGATCTGTTACGCATTCCCGGCATGGTGGAGCGGAAGAATGAGGACATCGCACGGGAGTTAATGGCCCAATATCAAGCCATGCGGGTAGGTTAGAATTTCAGTATGTCCACCAACCGCATGCACCTGCCGCTCGCCCAGTCCGACCCAGAAATTTCCGCCGCCGTGCAGCATGAGATCCAGCGCCAGCATGAAGGCCTGGAGATGATTGCCTCGGAGAACTTTGTCAGTGAGGCGGTGCTGGAGGCGGCCGGTTCGGTCTTCACCAATAAATATGCCGAGGGCTATCCGGGCAAGCGCTACTACGGCGGTTGCGAGTATGCCGACGTGGTCGAAAATCTGGCGCGCGACCGGGCCAAGCAACTGTTCGGAGCGGAACATGCGAATGTGCAGCCGCACTCCGGCTCGCAGGCAAATGCAGCAGCGTATATGGCGATCATTCAGCCGGGCGATACGATTCTGGGTCTCGACCTGGCGCATGGCGGTCACCTGACGCACGGGCACAAACTGAATTTTTCCGGCAAGCTGTATCGCGTGGTCAGTTACGGCGTCCGCAAGGACACCGAGGTGATCGACTACGACGAACTGGAACAGATTGCCGATCGCGAGAAGCCGAAGATGATTATCGGCGGCGGCAGCGCCTATCCCAGGACCTTCGACTTTCCGCGGATGCGGCAGATTGCCGATAAAGTCGGCGCGTTTCTCGTGGTCGACATGGCGCACTTTGCCGGTCTGGTGGCGGCGGGTGTGCATCCGTCGCCGGTGCCGCACGCGCACATCGTAACCACCACGACGCACAAGACGCTGCGCGGCCCCCGCGCCGGGTTGATTCTCTGCCGGCAGGATTTGGCAGCAAGTGTCGACCGGAGCGTGTTCCCCGGGCAGCAGGGCGGCCCGCTGATGCACATTATCGCGGCCAAGGCAGTTGCCTTCAAGGAAGCGCTGCAACCGGAGTTCAAGCTGTATGCCGCGCAGATTGTGTCGAACGCGAAGGCGCTGGCGGAGTCGTTAATGGCCGAGGGATATCGAGTGGTTTCCGGCGGCACGGACACGCACCTGATGCTGGTGGATGTGTTTTCCAAAGGCATGTTCGGCAGCGAGGCCGAAAAGGCGCTGGGTGAGGCCGGAATTACCGTCAACAAGAATGCAATCCCGTTCGATACGAATCCGCCGATGAAGCCGAGCGGCATTCGCGTGGGCACACCGGCGCTGACGACCCGCGGCATGCGCGAAGCGGAGATGCAGGTGATTGGCCGCTGGATCGTGGAAGCTCTGGAACACCGAACAGACGCTGCACGGCTGGCAAAGATTCGCGCTCAAGTGCTGGATATGGCCGAGCGGTTCCCGCTCTATGGCTGGCTGCGCGAGCCCGCGGCCGTGGCGGCGCGGTAGGTTTCTTCCCACCCTTCGCGATGGGGCCGCGAAGTATGGGCCCCCCGCGTACAGACAAAGACGATCCAGGATTGCCGGAAAATACTGTCGCAAAAATTCCGGCAGATTGCATCGCCAATCCCCGTTACAATTCAGTTCGAACAGAATAAAGATGGCGCCAAGCAATCGTTCCGCGGCGGCGCGCCATCGAACCTAGCGTGGAGGTGTGTATGTCTGACAGCATTTTGCCGGTGCTTCTGGTAGCGTTTTGCCTGGGCGCGTTGACCGGGCTGCGAACGTTCACTCCCATCGCGGTTCTTGCCTGGACATTGCATCTCCGCTACATGCATATTCCGGGCAGCTCGCTCCATTTCCTGCACACCACGGCCGCGGTCGTGGTCCTTACGTTGCTTGCCTTGGGGGAATTGATCGCCGATAAAATGCCCAACACGCCAAGCCGCCTGAAGCCTCCTGGAATGATCGGCCGCATGATCTTTGGATTTATCTGCGGGATGGTCAGCGGGCAAGCCTGGGGCGCAAACTGGGAGATCTGCGCGGTCGTCGGCCTGGTGGGCGCGATCCTCGGTGCGCTGCTGGGATATGAGGTGCGGAAGGGATGGGTGCATACATTCCACTGGCACGACTTTCCTGTTGCACTGATCGAAGATGCGGTGGCGATCGGCGGCAGCATCCTGGTCATTTCGCGCGCTGTCTTTCTTTCGTATTGACGATCGACGACGCACCGAGATAAAGCAAATATCCGAGGCCATATGTCTTCAGAAACCTCAGCCGGACATTACGACGCCATCATTCTGGGATCCGGACAGGGCGGCACGCCGTTGTCGAAGGCGCTGGCCGATGCAGGATGGCGCGCGGCGCTCATCGAACGCAAATACGTCGGCGGCACCTGCGTAAATACTGGCTGCACGCCGACGAAGACGATGGTGGCCAGCGCTCGCATCGCCTACCTGAGTGGTCGAGCCGAAGAGTTCGGCATCCGCGCGCAGGTAAGAGGCGTGGAGATGGAGCGGGTCCGTCAGCGCAAGAACGATATTGTGCTGCAGTCGCGCAGCAATAACGAAAAGGCTCTGCTGAAAACCAAACATCTCGATTTGATTTATGGCGACGCGCGATTCACGGGAGCGAAGTCCATTTTCGTAAAGAAAAACGACGGTGAGGCTCTCTCGCTGACGGCGGACAAGATTTTTATCGATACGGGAACGCGCGCGGCTATCCCTCGAATTGCCGGATTCGGCGAAATTCGCTCGCTGACGAATGTTCTGGATAACGCATCGATCATGGAATTGGATCACGTACCAGAACATTTGCTGGTGCTGGGCGGTGGATATATCGGCCTGGAATTCGGTCAGATGTTTCGTCGGTTTGGCAGCTGGGTGACAATTTTGCAATCGGACGCGCAGTTATTGATGCACGAAGATGCCGACATTGTTGACGAAATCACGAAGATTTTGCGGGAGGATGGGATCGAAGTCCTACTCGACGCCAAGACGCAGCGGGTAAGCGGAGACGCGAGCAAAATCATGCTGGAGTTTCGCCAGGGAACCGAGCAGGAGAAGGTGGACGGGACGCATCTCCTGGTCGCGGTGGGACGCACGCCGAATACGGAGGATTTGGGCCTAGCGGCGGCTGGAATTGCGACCGACGACAAAGGCTTCGTGCAGGTGAACTCTCGGTTGGAAACAAATGTCGCGGGCGTTTACGGAATTGGAGACGTGAAGGGCGGCCCGGCGTTTACCCACATCTCGTATGACGATTTTCGGGTTCTGCGCGCCAATCTTCTGGAGAACAAGGATGTCACCATCGAAGGGCGCATGGTTCCCTACACCATTTTTATCGATCCACAACTGGGACGCATCGGGCTGACAGAAAAAGAGGCTCGCGAACAAAAAAAGCCGATACGCGTGGCGAAGATGCCGATGACCTATGTGGCGCGGGCGCGTGAATTTGGCGAGATGCGCGGATGGATGAAGGTCATCGTCGATGCGAAGTCCGAGCAGATTCTGGGTGCGGCTATTTTAGTACCTGTCCATTGAAATTCTGCGCAAAACTGGCAGGAAATCGTGAAGCTATGCGATCTGTGCGAAGGCCAGTTGCGGGATGACTACCAGTTCGCGGAGCTTGAGTCCGGTGGTGATGACCTGTTTGCCGAACTGGGTTAGGTAG
>JAKAAZ010000260.1 GCA_021802085.1 Acidobacteriota bacterium | reverse complement strand
TTCCATGTGTCCCCGAGCGGCTGATTCATTGGGGAACCGCTTGAAAAAGGCGTAAGCACTGATCGTCGATCTGCTCATGTGCTCATTCTAGATAGGTTAGCTCAGGGAGTAAAGTATATAATTCCCTATACAAACTGTAAATCCGCTATAGCCCGGGTCTGTTTCGGCGCCAGCGGTCCCGCTCTACGGTTGAGCACCTGCCGAGGCTGGAACCCCACGCGAGAGCTTCTTAAGCAGAAATTCTTGCAGCAATGCGGTTCCCGCGCCTGCGGCCAGGCCGATCAATGAATTGTCGATGGTCAATAGCACCCCGCGGTCGTTCGCGGGATAGTATATGTTCGAGATCCCCGCCGCGGCCAGCGTTCCCAGTACATTGGAATAATTCGGCTGCCATTGGCCATTGTCGCCCTTGCAAATCACAGCCGTCGAAATGGCATACAGCGCTCGCGAGCGGATACTGCCCGTACCCTTGTAAAAATAGCGCGGATCCTGATGCAGGATCGATGGAAGAATTGCGCCGCCGATCATGACCCCAACAAAGCCATCGGCATAGTTCGCGCCGTACCGCTTGGCATAGCCCTCGACGCCAGGACCATACTCGCTGAAATCGTTTTGCCACTGCTGAATTCCCGCGATCACACCGGAACCCAGAAAAGTCACAGGATCGATCGATGTCCTCCACGCGAGCTGGAACTTCTGCTTCGAAATTAACGGCTCCGCATTCCACACATATGTGGTGTAGAAGTTGGGGACGATGCCGAGTACCCGCTGCTTCTCCTCCACATGCACTTGCTGTTCCGCCAGATCGTGCCCGGTGAACACCGCCGTGACGGTCGTGCTGGCGGTCGCGACCGCCAGCGCAATCGGCGGCATTTGATAATTTTGCCCCGGCTCCAGAACAATTTTCCCTCCGGCCCAAGGTGCAAATCCATTCGACGTCACGATGAGTTGAAACGTCCCTACGCTCAGCCCGGTGAAATTGAAAGTTCCGGTGGCATCCGTGAGGATCGTGCGTTGCGATTTGGATGCTTCCGCCACCAGCGTGACCAGGGCGCCCGCAACGACATCTCCATCCGAGGCTGTCACTGTTCCGCGAATGCTTCCCATCGACGTAGGTTCTGCCGCGGCCTGCCCATTGCTATCCGGCGCTAGGTTGGAGGTGGCCGCTTGGCTGGAAGTCCCCGCCGCAACCGCAGTTGTAGAAGGTGAAGTTGAGGGAACGGATGGCTCCGGAACAGATTGCGCGTGCATGCGGGGACCATGCATCCCAGCCAGGAAGACGGTGAATATCAGGGGACACGCGCTTCGCAAAGTAAGAATAGGATCTACCCTTGGTTCTATCCAATTCTATCTTGACCAATTCCAAGGAAAACAACCGCCGCGTCCGCCAGCCCCTCCGCAATATGCGCCCCATATGCGCCCCTTTGCGCCCAGGATACCCGGCAACAGAATCCATGAGGACCCATTTTCTGACCTTTGATACGCTGGATGCAATGAATGACGAAATCTCGACGCAATCCACTCCGTCCTCGGGAAGTCGAGTCAGCTGATGCGCGAATTTTTCCAGTTGCTTCGGCGAAATCGCAACTATCGCTACACATGGATGGGGCAGATTGTCAGCGAAATTGGCGACAATTTCAACAACATTGCTGTCTTTGCGCTGGCCATGGCTCTCACGCATTCGGGCATGGTCGTCACCGGCGTCCTGTTGGCGCGTGCGGTCCCAGCCATCGCCATGGGCCCCGTCGCTGGAGTGTTGCTCGATCGGCTGGATCGCAAACAGATCATGATTGCCAGCGATCTGATGCGGGTCCTGGTGGCGCTCGGCTTCATCTTCTCTGTGACCACGCAGCGAATTTGGGTTCTGTACCTGTTCAGCACGCTGCTCATGGTCGCCTCCCCCTTCTTCACTGCTGGGCGCTCTGCCATCTTGCCGACGATTGCCAACGAGGATGAAATCCACACCGCCAACTCGCTGACCCAGACCACCCAGTGGATGACCCTCACCGTGGGAACATTTCTTGGCGCCACCGTCGTCGCCATCGGCTACAAATGGGCATTCATCTTCAACGCGCTCTCGTTCGTCTTTTCTGCCTGGTGCATCTGGCATCTCCGAGCGCCCGATGCCCACGGCTTCCGCGCCCAGCACAAGGCGCATGTCGAAGATGAGGTGATCCGGCCCTGGCACGAGTATCGCGAAGGCCTGCGTTACATGCGCTCCGTGCCCCTGGTGCTTGCCATCGCCCTGCTTTCCGTGGGGTGGGCCATGGGAGGCGGCGCGGCCCAAATACTCTTCACGCTCTTCGGCGAACTGGTCTTCAATCGCGGAGCTTCCGGGATTGGCATCATCTGGGGCTGCGCCGGCCTGGGCCTGCTGTTCGGCGGAGTTCTCGCGAACTGGCTTGGTAAATGGCTCTCGTTCGACGCTTACAAACTCATCGTCTTCATCGACTACCTGATCCATGGAGCAGCCTACGTGGCTTTCAGCCGCGCCCAGCGGTTCGATATGGCGTTGCTCTTCATCTTTGTGTCGCGCAGCGGCATCGCCGTCAACTCGATCCTGAACTACTCGTATCTCCTGCGCACCGTCACCAACCGCTATCGCGGACGCGTCTTCGCCACCATCGAAACGCTCACCTGGACCATGATGATGGTATCGATGATGGGTGCCGGCATCGCTTCCACCCACTACAGCCCGCGCGTCATCGGTACAGTCGCGGGAGTGCTCAGTTCCACCACCGCAATCTTCTGGGGTTGGGCCAATTGGTCCGGTCGCCTTCCGCTCCCAAGTGTCGCCGGCGCGTCCCTGGTAGCGACAGACGTGTATCGAGACCCCAGAGTCTAGTCACGTCTTCACGCCGCGAAAACTACCCAGCCCAAGCAAGTAGGTGTGCGATCGAAATTCTCAACCTTGCTCGTGACAAACTTTGGCTAATCCTGAGTTGCTTCACTTCATGGGCGATTCCGTCTTCACGGGAAGATTGAGAAGACGACGCAGCGCATTGATATCGGGACGCACAATGCTGGCGCTCCCCGGCAGTTCGTTCTGACGTTCCCAGCCCTGCAGCAGAGCCTCGACCATTTCTCTGCCTTCCGAATCGGCGACCGCCTGCAGCGGCGTGCGCCCGCCCAGGGCGGGGACCTTGGTGTGGATCCATCCCTCGACCTGCTTCTGGACCTTCGCCTCGATTTGGCGGCGAATTTCAGGGTCGCGTAGCAGGCTGTCCTGATCGATCTCTTCTTCCGCGCCGCGCAGGGCCTTCCTTTGCCTGGCCTGCTTCAGCATCTGTTCCGGTGCCTCCGTTTCCGTGCCGACATGCGTCGCCTGGGAGCCAAGGCGGTTCTCGATCTCGTCACGAATCCGCCTGGCGCGGTTGGCCGAGTTCACTTCCACCACCAGCGTCTTTCCGTATATCTTCAGGTGGCCCAAGACGGTGTTCTCCCAGCTCTGGTGCATCTTGTTTCCCTTTTTGATCCAGGCTCGATCTTCCGGAGCGAGCCGTCAGGGGCCCACTCCGCCTCGTCGAGCAACTCTTCTTTGGCCACCCCCACAGCCAGAGGAGCGAGAGCGTCCAAGGCCGACTGCGCCGATTGGATGTTGAAATGGAGTTTATGGGAGAGAAACGGGTCCCCGTCGGTATTTTGCAATTTCGGTGATGTGTTCATGGCATCGCGAATCTCGATGTAGACGGCGCGAATTTCATTGGTATACTGCGTCAGGTCGGCGGCGGTAAGTTCCCGGTTTTGTTTTTTGATCTTGCACTGCAACTGCGCGCGGAGTTTGATGATCTCAACCTTCCTGTCGGGAGGGATGGGAATCGGCGCGGACCTGCCGAATGTGGCGACTTCGGGCAATATCCAAATCTGCGCGTAGATCACGTCTCCGGGCCGCATCATCTCGCTCCCCGAGTGCTCCTCTATTTCAGTTTCTTCGCCAATCAGAATGTCTCGCAGCACCGCGCCCCGCCCAGGATGGACGCGGATAATCTCATAGAAGCTGACCGGCCGCTCGATGGCCAGCTCCAGAATTAAATGCTCCAGGGCGGAGAGGCGGCTTGCGGCCTTCTTCAGATAAGTCTGGACAACGATGCCTCCCTGCGGCCGCTTCGCGCTCCGGCGGGCGGGCCACTCCGGATGCCACTCGAAAAGCAAATACGGGCTGAAGAGGCTGATTTCGTGCGGCATTTTATCCAAGGGAACGGGGTCATCCTCCTGGTTGAAGTCCACCCAGGCATCGATGATTTCTCTACTCTGAATTGGCCTCTTTCGATGGTCTGAATTGGCCCCACCTGAAGGCGGAGCCCGTTATCTTGTTTCGAGGGTTTGGACCCGGAAACGAGGACGGCTTGGCCACAAGGAGGAGCGAGGTGGAACTATACGAGCAGATCCG
>JAKAAZ010000259.1 GCA_021802085.1 Acidobacteriota bacterium | reverse complement strand
GACTCCATACGGTTGGGGATGGTCCCCAGGCTGCGCACCGCGCCATCCGGCTCGGCAATCGCAACGGCTATCGTTTCGGCATGGACATCCAATCCCAAAAATCGTACCTTCTCCTTCATGACTGGTTCCTCTCCGCTTGTGGCTCTGAACTGTGGTTGCTTCTTGGCTCACAGCTTAACCCACGGCCAGCGCATTGGGCCGGTCACTCCATTTTGACTGGTTTGTATGGTCATTCGTGGCGAAAAAATCGCGACGATACCCGCATCGTAAACGCTGCAATCTCCCTCTGGATTCTTCGCTGCGCTCAGAATGACTCCTTCCATTTCGATTGCAGTATCTGTAAATCCGCATCCAGCTTCATCGCAGGTCCCGGCCATCTCTCCTCACATAGGGGAAGCGCTTCGGCGTCTGCCTCCTACGCCCAGCAGTTCGGCGTCGAGGCGCTGAACTGGCGGGTGAAGGAATGGGCCCCCAATGCAGGGATCTTCTTCGATCTGGCGAGAGCGGCGGTCGCGTCCGCCGGCATCGGCCTCCATTTCCCGCTCTCGACTGACAAGAAAAGTCCAAGTCACGCAGTGTTGTCAATCGGCGTGAGCCAGGGCGCGTGGCGTCCGATTTGCTGTGGGGTTCTATGATAGAGACAGGTGAGGGCCAGCCATTCCAGCAACGACGACGCCTTGTCCCGGGTTGCCGAGGGCGCGGAGAACGCGTGTTCGGCGGTTGCGGAGAGCGACGACGACTCTGTGCTGCTGCGCGTGGAGAACCTGCGCAAGGAGTACCGCAGCGGGTTGCAGCCGTTGGTCTTGTTCGACGGACTGAACATGACGGTGCGCCAGGGCGAGATGGTGGCCATTGTTGGCGAGTCGGGTGCGGGCAAAAGTACCTTGCTGCATTTGCTGGCAGCACTTGATCGACCCTCCTCCGGTGACGTATACTGCGCCTCAACCTGGCTAGGAAAACTTACCGCGGGACAGGCAGCCACTTTTCGCAACCGCGAGATTGGATATGTATGGCAACTGCACTATCTATTGCCGGAATTTACGGCCCTGGAGAATGTGGCCATGCCCCTGCTGGCACGTGAGGAGGCCAAGACGGCCGCTTTCGCCAAAGCGCGGGAACTGTTGGGCGAAGTCGGACTGAAAGACCGAACGCACCACCTTGCCGGCGAGCTTTCCGGTGGGGAACAACAGCGCGTTTCGCTGGCACGGGCACTGGTGACCCAACCACGCCTGCTGCTGGCCGACGAGCCAACCGGGAACCTTGACAACCGTACGGCCGAAGCCGTGTTTGGCCTGCTCGAACGGCTGCACACGACGCATCGGTTAACCTCCATCCTCGTCACCCACAACATGGAAATCGCCCGACGTTGTGGACGTACGCTCCGGCTGCACGAGGGCCGGCTGCATGAAATCCGGCTGCCAGCCAGCGGGCCGGAAGTCGCGTCTTTCGAAGGACCTACTGCAACTTCCGAGACGCCGGGGCATCCAATCGTTCGTACCGCATTCCCAGGTGGAAACACCACGGGAACGGCATGAGCCAAGGGGGGAATATGTTCGAACGGTACACGGAGAAAGCGCGGCGCGTGATTTTCTTCGCGCGCTACGAGGCCAGCCAGTTTGGCTCGCCATACATTGAAACGGAACACCTGCTGCTTGGACTCTTGCGCGAGGACAAGGCGTTGAGCAATCGCTTCCTGCGCTCCCATGCATCGGTTGAGTCGATCCGCAAGCAGATTGAGGCGCATACCACGATACGAGAAAAGGTTTCTACCTCAGTCGATTTGCCGTTGTCGAACGAGTGCAAGCGCGTGCTGGCGTATGCCGCGGAAGAGGCGGAGCGGCTGTCGAACAAGCACATCGGCACTGAACACCTGCTGCTGGGATTGCTGCGCGAAGAGAAATGCTTCGCTTCTGAAATATTGCTGGAGCGTGGGTTACGGCTTTCGGCGGTGCGCGATGAGCTGGCCAAGACCACGCAGGAGCGCGCTCCGCAGGCGGCGCGGAATCGTGAATCGAGCATTCTGGCGGAATTTTCGCGCGATCTGACGCAGGCGGCACTGGATAATCAACTCGACCCGCTGGTGGGCCGCGACGCGGAGGTGGATCGCGTGATCCAGATTCTTTGCCGGCGGACCAAGAACAATCCAGTGCTGATTGGAGAGCCGGGGGTAGGCAAAACCGCCATCGTGGAAGGACTGGCGCAGCGCATCTCGGACGGCGACGTGCCCAGCTTTCTGGCGGACAAACGCGTGCTGGGCCTGGATCTTTCGCTGATTGTCGCGGGCACGAAATATCGCGGCCAGTTTGAAGAGCGGCTGAAGACAATTATGAAAGAGCTGATGGAGAATCAAAACTCCATCATCTTTATCGACGAACTGCACACGCTGGTGGGCGCGGGCTCCGCGGAAGGGTCGCTGGATGCCGCGAACATTTTGAAACCGGCGTTGTCGCGGGGGGAAATCCAGTGCATTGGAGCGACCACACCGGCGGAATATCGCAAGTCGATTGAAAAGGATCGCTCGCTCGAACGGCGTTTTCAGGCGGTGAAAGTGCCGCCGCCAAACGAGGAAGACGCGGTGAAGATCATCATGGGAATCAAGGACCGCTATGAGAAGTTTCACGCGGTCAGCTACACGGACGACTCGATTCAGTTCGCGGTCTATCACTCCAGCCGCTACATTCCGGACCGTTTTTTGCCGGACAAGGCGATCGATCTGATCGATGAAGCGGGGGCGCGGGTGAAGCTGCGCCAGACTTCCCTGCCGGAGGAAATTACTGAGATTCAAAAGCGGATCAAGTTCATCGTGCACCGCATGGAAAACGCCATTGCGAACCATGAATTTGAAAAGGCGCGGTTTTATTCCGATGAAGAACGCAAAGAGCGCGAGAACCTGCGCGCGCTGCGCGACAAATATCATCTGGATGATTCGACTGCGGGCGTGGTGACGCGGGAAGACATTGAAGATGTCGTCAGTCGCTGGACCGGCGTGCCGGTCACTTCCATCAAAGAGGAAGAGACGCAGAAGCTGCTGCGGGTGGAGGAAGAACTCCACAAGCGGATCATTTCGCAGGAGAAGTCCATCTCCGCGCTGGCGCGGGCGATTCGCCGCTCCCGAGCGGGCCTGAAATCGCCGAACCGGCCCATCGGCTCGTTCCTGTTCCTGGGGCCGACGGGCGTGGGCAAGACGGAGGTGGCGCGCTCGCTGGCGAATTTCCTGTTTGGCAGCGACAAGGCGCTGATCCGGTTCGACATGTCGGAGTACATGGAGAAGCATTCGGTCTCGAAGCTGATCGGATCGCCTCCGGGCTATGTGGGATACGAGGAAGGCGGCCAGCTCACGGAACGCGTGAAGCGCTCGCCGTACTCAGTGGTGCTGCTGGATGAGATCGAGAAGGCGCATCCGGACATTTTCAACATCCTGCTGCAGGTGTTTGAAGATGGGCAGCTGACCGATGGGCTGGGCAACACGGTCGACTTCAAGAACACGATTCTGATCATGACGTCGAACATTGGCGCGCGGCACCTGCAGAAGCGGCAGGGACTGGGCTTCCAATCCAACACGGAGGACAGTGTCGCGGAGAAGGTCGAAGACCTGGTGAAGAATGAAGTGAAGCGGACGTTCAATCCGGAATTTCTGAACCGGCTGGACGAGATCATCATCTTCCAGGCGCTGTCGGATTCGGACCTGATCCAGATCATGGAATTGCTGGTGCAGCAGTTGAATGCAAATCTGGCGCAGAAGGCCATTACGATTTCCGTGATGGAAGATGCGAAGAAGTGGATTCTGGAGAAAACCATGGTCGACCGCACGTATGGCGCGCGGCCTCTGCGGAGGGCGTTGCAGCGGTATGTGGAAGATCCACTGTCGGAGGCATTGATTGCCGGCAATATTCAGGATCGGCCCGCATTCCTGGAGGTCTATCTGGACAACAACCAACTGTTCTATCGGCCCATCGGGAAAGAGGGCGAAGAACGCGCGTCGGAAGGCATTCTGCTCTTCAGCAATTAAGAAAGGTCGGGGTGCATTTCGCCAGTTTCATATGTTGGTGCTATAGAGCCGATTGTCGCGAGTATTTGGTGGAGGGATGTTGGCCAGATGACGTTGGTAAACGTCTCACATATGCTGGGTTAACAACTGGCGCTGGATTTGGATAAGCATCGCACGCTGTAGACGCCGCAAGAGCAAGACTTTTCCCCTAGGTGAAGAAAGTGACAACACGTAAAACCTCGACAGCTGCGGTAGCGCAGATCAACAGGCTCGCTGCACTAGGCTGCACTAGGAGCCTGTCGGGCATAGATTTCATACCCTTTAAAATCAACAACCTACAAAATCTACCATGTTTGGTATGTTGTTGATTCTATGTTGGTTACAAAATCTCAAACCCTTATGCCCGACAGACT
>JAKAAZ010000024.1 GCA_021802085.1 Acidobacteriota bacterium | reverse complement strand
CGAGGGGAACGTGAAGATTCATACGCTCGACCGGATCGATTCTCTGCTGGGGAAGTCGATAGGAACCCGGATCACGTACAAACAGTTGGCAAGTTCCAGCAGGGAGTAAAGTATATAATTCCCTAATATTGCGGTTGCCGCTTCTGAGACGGCACTCGCAATCGGCACGGAGGAGCACATGAGAAAAATTCTGAAGCCGCGTTGGAACTTCAAGCCGTGGTGTTTCTGTCTGCTGGCTGCCAGCGCAGTCATGGTCATGATCGTTGGCACCGGCGTGGCTGTGGCGCAAGGTCCCTATCGCGTTACGGCGCAATGGAAGACTGGAGGCGACGGCGGTTGGGATTATCTCGCTGTGGACCCGATGAGTAAGCTGCTCTACGTGACCAGTGGAAGTCATGTCCTCGTCCTTGACACCACTTCGGGCAAGGTGACGGCCGACATCGCCGGACTCAAGGGCACGCACGGCGTGGCCTTCGATACTTCGGGCAAGTTCGGATACATCAGTGACGGCGGCGCGAATGAAATTGTGGTCTTCGACCGCAAGACGAACTCAATCCTTCAGCGCGTTCCCGCCGGAACCAATCCCGACGGCATTGTCTTCGAACCAGTCACGCAGACGGTTTGGGCATTCAACGGACGCAGCAAAAACGCCACGGTGATTGACGACTCTACCCATCAAGTCGTCGCGACGGTACCTCTTCCCGGCAAGCCGGAGTTTCCAGTCGCCGACGGCAAAGGTTCGATCTACGACAACATTGAGGACCTCAGCCAGATCGTTCACATCGACTCCAAAACGCATAAAGTTCTTGCCTCTTGGCCCATCGCTCCCTGCGAGGGTCCATCCGGCCTCGCCATTGATAGAAAGCATCGCCGCCTGTTTGCCGTCTGTGACGGGAAGATGGCGGTGGTTGACGCCGACACCGGAAAGGTTGTTGCTACACCCGCGATCGGCGACGGTCCCGATGCCGCCCGCTTCGACCCCAGACATCAGTCGGCCTTCAGCTCGAATGGCGAAGGAACACTGACCGTTGTTCACGAGGATTCGCCGAACGCCTACACTGTGCTTCAGACGCTGCCCACCAAGCGCGGCGCGCGCACTATGGAGATCGATGAGGCATCCGGAAAAATCTACGTCGTGACCGCCGACTTCGGCGCTCGTCCGGCGGCTACAGCGGATCGCCCGCACCCACGTCCCAGTATCCTGCCCGGCAGCTTCGTCGTCATGGTGATCAGCCGGTAGGAGGGAATTTCCATAAGCTTCTCAACACCTCTCCGCAACCCCGCGGCGGCGGACGAACCGCCCCAACTTCTTGCCCCTGTTGCCAATGTCGACGAGTTCCGCGTGAGGAAGTCGTCGCCCGCCGGCGTTTCGACGAGAGCCAGCGAGTTGCAGCAAGTAGCCTTGGCGGAAGCCGCTGCGAAGACCGCGCAGGCAGTATCCTGAGATAGGCGATTCAGGGGCGGTGGAGGCGGAAATCCGTTTCCGACTGCCGCAGTGTTCGCCGGTCTTCTCATTGAGCGATGAATCCAGTCGAAACGCACAGCCACTCTTTTGCTCGAACGCTTGCCAGCGCCAAACAGACCATGGTGCTGAGCGAGATCCTGTCCCTCGCCTTCGATAGCTTTCGCAATAACAAAGTGCGTTTTGCCCTGACAGCGCTCGGCATGGTCATGGGTTCGGCCTCAGTGATCCTGGTGGCCACCATCGGTCTGACCGGCAGGCAATACGCAATCAACCTGATCCAGGGCATCGGCGCGAACATGATCGTCGCGGACTGTCAGTGCGGCGGCATGAATCCTGACTCTCTCACCAAGGACGATCTGACCGCGGTCGACGAGCAGGTGCCCGGCATTATCTGGTCTTCACCCATGCTGGAGATGCAAGTCCCGATCAGCTTCGGGGACGGAAAAGTAAAAGACATCCTCGTTCTGGGTGTTTCTCCGCAATATAAAAAAGTTCGCAACCTGATGGTCCTCTCCGGACGTTTCTTCGATGAGGAGGACACCATCAGCCACGCCAAAGTGGCTGTAGTCACGGTCCCGTTTGCGGAAAGCTTATTTGGCAGCGCGGATCGAGCCATCAACCAGACCTTTACCATCCGAGGGATTCCCTTCACCATCATTGGAGTCTTCAAAGAGCGGGTCAATACCTGGGGGATGTCGGAAATTTCAAAACAGACGATCCTGATTCCCTACCCGGTGGGGCGATATTTCACCGGAACCGACGCCGTAAAGCAGTTGTTCTTTTCCGTTCAAAATTTCAGCGACACGCCGCGAGCGCGGAATGAAATTGCCAAAGTTATCCAGTCCAAGCACCGGCCCGGCTCGGTGTATGACGTGGTCGAATACACGGCCCTCGTGGATACTGCCGCACACATCGCGGACATTATGACGCTTGTGCTGCTGCTCGTTTCCGCTGTCACGCTCGCCGTCAGCGGAGTGGGCATTATGAACATCATGCTGGCGACGGTGCGATCGCGCATTCGAGAAATCGGCATCCGAAAAGCGGTGGGCGCCACGTACCGCGAAATTCAATTGCAGTTCCTTGCCGAAGCGATTCTCATCTCGCTCAGCGGAGGCATCGTCGGTACGTTGCTTGGGCTTGCCCTTCCGCTCTCTGTGCGTTTTCTGCTCCCCGCCTTCACCATCCCCATTTCACCGTGGTCGGTGGTGATTTCTCTGGGCACCGCGATGATGGTAGGAGTCTTGTTTGGGACCTTGCCGGCCACCCGCGCCGCGCAAATGGATCCCGTGGAATCTCTGAAATATGAGTAGCACCTGAACTGTGGTTGGCCGGATGCGGATCCGTCAAGCGCCGGTCAAGTTGGCCGTCAGTTCACGAGCGGCGGTTCTTCCCGTGTGAATCAGATCGGGCAATCCCACACCGCGATAGGCGTTGCCGATGAGACGCATGTGTGGAAGCCGGGAAATGCGAGCATCCAACTCCGCCATACGATCCAAATGGCCAACCGAATAGAGCGGGAGAGAGTCCGGCCAGCGTCGAACCAGCGCGATCGAGGGTTCCGGCAGCTTGCCAACAATGCGCCCGAGAGTAGTCTGGGCCAGCCGGAGCAGCGTGGCGTCGCTCACCTCTAACAATGGCGCGACGGCGGGACCGCCAAAGAATGCGCGCAGTAACACAGCGTCCTTCGGCGCGCGCTGCGGAAATTTCTGATCGACAAATGTGCATGCGAGCAGCGCACTCTGGGCGATGGCTTCCACGTCGTCGTTCGAAATGGGCCGGGACGGTCCATGCTGCGCCGCGATTTGCGGAACCAGAAATCCGAATCCACGAGGAATGCGCATGGCCGAGGCCCGGTCAGCAGAAAAGGCCAGCGCCACAACAATGGCGGAAGATGACTGCTGCGGCAGCAGTTCCTCGATGCGTTCGTCGATTGCCCCGAACAGTTGCGCCGTAGTTTTGGCAGGAGTTGCCACCAGAACAGCATCGAATGTTTGCGACGCGGGATGAGATACTCCCGGCACGGATGCTCGATGAACCACCCATCCCTCGCCGGTCCGATCGATGGACGCCACGACAATTCCACGCTGAATGCTGCTCGCGGGAATATGGGATTCCATTCCCTCGACGAGTCCTGCCAGTCCGTGGCGCAGGGTAGTGAAAATCGCCGCGGGCTCATCCCCAGCCTGCCTGCGCTGCTGCAGGCCGAGCACCAAACTTCCATAGTCTCGTTCCAACGCAACGAAGGCTGGGAGCACAGCACGCGCGCTCAACATTGCGATGTCTCCGCCAAACACGCCGGCCAGCAGCGGCGCTGCAATCGTGTCCGCAACCTCCGCGCCAAAGTGCCGAAAGACGAAATCTCGCACCGATTCATCGCGGGAGGAGCCAGCGGCATCGATCGCGCTTGTTTTCAACTGTTCCGCCAGCTTCGGCTCGCGCAGGTATGCGAGCTTCGCCTGCCAGCTGAACAGCGGCGAATTCAACACGCCGGCCCACTGCGCCGGCACCATCATGCGCATGCCGTCCGGCATCGCAGTCAGCGCACGGCCTTGGACAAGATATGTTTTGCGCCTGTCATCGCGGGAAGGAACCAGCTCGCTCTCCAACCCAAGCTCCAGCGCCAAATCGCGCGCCCAGGGTTTTTCCGTCACCCAGCTATCGGGTCCGCATTCGATGACGAAACCGTCGCGCCGTACGGTCTCCACAATCCCACCTAAGCGAGAAGCAGCGTCGAAAAGAACAAACTCAATGGGCGCTCCCGCGTGCTGCTGGAGCGCGAGTTCATAGACGGCCGAAAGTCCGGCAATACCTCCGCCAATGATGGCGATCCGCTTCATTTTTGGGCAGACATTCCGACGATAGACCCAGCTTCCAACCGCGCTGCGCCAAGCCGCAGCATTCCGCGCGAAACCAGGTCCGCAAGCGCGGCGGTCAGCAAAGGAGAGCCATTCAGAGATTCGGGTCGAAACAACTGCAACCCCAGCCGGCGCGCCAACCCCTGAAACGCAATATCAATGTCATACAAAATTTCCACGTGATCGCACAGAAAACCGATCGGCTGCAACACCACGCCGCGATGGCCCTCCCGATAGAGGCATTCGAGCGTCTGCTCGACCGTTGGCCCAATCCATGGGCCGCCGGACATTCCCTGACTTTGGAACGCGAAGTACCAATCCTCTGGCGTCAACCCATCCGAGGCAAGTCGTTCCGCGACCAGGCTCGCCGTGTGTTTCGTCTCGATGGCATACGGATCGGGTCCGGTGGACACGCCGGGCGGGAGCGCATAGGAGCGCTCCGGAACTGTGGGCCGAACGGCGCCGGACAATGACCTGGAAATTCCGCTGTGCCTGTCGTGTGTCTGCGGCGCTTCGCTCGATTGCGTTGGGACCGTTCCATTCTGAATCGTTCGGCACGGCACGCTGTGGGCAGTGAACAACACTGGAATTTTCGCTCCGACAACCCGGCACGCTTCCAGCCAGATCGGCCGCAGACGTTCGGCAAAGGCGTCTGCCAGACGAGGATGGTCAGCCCATCCATCGATGAAGTAGACCTGCAGTGCAGTCCCCGCTTCTGCGTAGACAGCCCGCCGGTAAAGGCCCACGCTGGTACGCGAATTTTGCGGCGCCAGGCAGATCGCGACCGCATCCGTCACCCCATCGGCCCGCATGATGCGTACAGTGTCCGCGATGTACGGCTTCCAGTTGCGCATCCCCACATACACAGGCAGACCGATTTTTTGCTGGAGCGAGGCTGCTTGCCTGAACGTCCACTCGGTCAACGGACTTTTGCCAATCTGCGCATAGCGGCTTTGGATCTCTTCCACAACATGGGCTGGCATGGGCCGACCGCTCACCACATTTTTCAGATATTCAGGAATTTCTTCCACCGTCTCCGGCGAACCGTGCGCCAGGAGCAGCACGGCAAATTTGCGGTCAGTCTCGCTTGCGGGCGTCAAATCTGCCTCAACGCGGGCTCGCGTCCCAGGTCCGTTGACTCTGCTTTCAACTGCGCACAAATTTCTCGCACCCAGCCAACCACACGCTGCACTTTTTCTACTGGAGTGCCAGGCACAATCCCGTGGCCCACGTTAAAAATGTGCCCCGGCCTTCCGTCCGCTTGCCGTAACACCTCTTCCACACGAGCACGCAACAAACTCTCCGGGGCGAACAGCGCAATGGGATCGAGGTTGCCCTGCACCGCGCAATGCTCACCGACAGCCAGCCTGCCCGCATCGAGCGGAATCCGCCAGTCGAGTCCGATGACATCGGCGCCGGTCTCGCGCATACTGGGCAGCAGACTCGCGGTATCGACACCGAAGTAAATGACAGGCACTCCCTGGTCCTGCACCCGGCGCACCAGCGACTGCGTAATCGGCAGCACAAACTCCCTGTAATCCGTAACCGAAAGCGCGCCAGCCCAGCTGTCGAAAATCTGGATGACATCCGCGCCCGCCTCGACCTGCTGCGCCGCATAGTCCGCCAGCACCGTCGCCAACTTCTGCATCAGCGCTTCCCATGCCGCCGGATCGTTATACATCAGGTACTTGGTTGCAGTGTAATTGCGGGAGCCGCCACCCTCAATCATGTAACTGGCCAGCGTGAACGGCGCACCGCAGAAGCCGATCATGCCCATGCGATCGCCAAAGTGCGCCGTGACGCGGGCGATGGCTTCTGCCACATACCCAAGGTCGGCTGTGCGATCTGTCCGCAAGGCGTTGATGTCGGCTGCGCTGCGAATCGGACGATAGACCTGGGGGCCTTCTCCCGCCTGAAATACAAAATCCAGGCCCATCGGTTCGAGTGGCAATAAAAGATCGGCGAAAATAATCGCCGCATCGACGTCCAGCTTTTCGGCGGCGGTGATCGTTACTTCCGCCGCGAGTGCGGGCGACTTGCAAATTTCCATCAGCGAATGTACGCGCCGAACCGCCTGGTACTCCGGCATGTAGCGACCCGCCTGCCGCAAAAACCATACCGGCGTGCAATCAACCGGCTGTCGCAAGCACGCTCGAAGAAAGCGAGCGCCGCCGGTCATGGTCATTCCTGTGGATAACGTTTCTGTCTGCGTGTTCTGTATGGCCATCTTCTTCTATTATCCTCTGCCCGACTGCGCGGCTGCATTCCCGTTCCAGATAGAATTGTCGCACCATGAACAGAGGAAGCAAAAACAGTTCGCGTATTGAAAAGAAAAGTGCGCTCGACTGCGCTACCATGGAAACGATTGCATCAGTCCAATTCGCCCGGAAGCAGAGTTTTCCATGCGCATCGCCTTGTTTGTCACATGCTACAACGACACGCTATTTCCAGAGGTAGGTATTGCCGTTGTGCGCGTGCTGGAGCGACTCGGCCACACCATCGATTTCCCGTACGCGCAAACCTGTTGCGGCCAGATGCATTACAACACAGGCTATCTGCCCGAGGCGCTGCCGCTGGTGCGCCGGTTCGTGGAGATATTCCGCAACAGTGAAGCTGTTTGCGTGCCATCTTCTTCCTGCGTGGGCATGATGCGGGAACACTACGAAAAAATCGCGCTGGCTTCCGGCGACAAGGCACTTCAATCCGAAATGGCGGCGTTACTGCCGCGCGTGTATGAATTCACGGAGTTGCTGGTGCATCGCCTTGGCGTAGAAGATGTGGGCGCAGTCTACCCGCACCGCGTCACCTATCACGCCAGTTGCCATTCGCTGCGCAATCTGCATCTCGGCGACGTTCCCATCCGCCTGTTGCGCAACGTGCGCGATCTCGAATTGATTCCGATGGAAGCAACTGACCTATGCTGCGGCTTTGGCGGCACGTTCTCCATCAAGAACGCGGATGTTTCCGGAGCGATGCTGGAAGAAAAATTGCAATATGTCCAGAAAACGCAAGCGGAGGTCTGCACCGCCTGCGACAACTCCTGCCTGATGCACATCGGCGGGGCGCTGCATCGGCAACGCGTGAATATCCGTACCGAGCACATTGCGACGATTCTCGGAAGCGACAGCATCTCCCCCGCTTCGCGGAAGGGCGCCTAGCAATGGCCCCGACCTCAGAGCGCGAACGCCAGCCTCTGGACTTCCCCAGCGCCGCCTTGCCGTTGTTGCACGATGCGCAGTTGCGCGGGAATGTTCGCCACGCGACCGACGTGATCCAGGGAAAAAGATTTCGCGTCGTCGCGGAAATGCCGGACTGGCAATCTCTGCGCGAGGCTGGCCGACAGGTTCGCGCTCACACACTCGACTACCTCGACGTTTACCTGGAGCAGTTTGAGCAGCGCTGCACAGCGGCGGGAGGCCATGTACACTGGGCCCGCGATACCGCCGAGGCCAATCGCATCGTCCTCCAACTGGCGCAAAATCCAACCGGCCGAGTCATCAAGATCAAGAGCATGACGACCGAGGAGACCGGCCTGAACCATGCATTGGAAGCGGCCGGGATCCAGCCGATCGAGACCGACCTTGCCGAGCTGATTGTGCAACTCGGGCATGACAAGCCGTCGCACATTGTCGCCCCGGCGCTGCACAAGAATCGTCATCAGGTGCGCGAACTCTTTGTGCGCGCCATGAATCTTCCCGACCTGGGCGACCGGCCAGAGGATTTGGCGGAGGCCGCGCGTGTCTATCTGCGGCAGCAGTTCCTCTCGACGCCGGTGGCCATCAGTGGCGCGAACTTCCTCATCGCGGAGACCGGCGGCGTGTGCATCGTGGAGTCGGAAGGCAACGGACGCATGTGTCTCACGCTGCCGCAGAAACTGATCTCCTTCGCCGGCATCGACAAGATCATTCCACGTTTCAGCGATCTCGAAGTCATGCTGCAATTGTTGCCCCGATCCGCGACCGGGGAACGAATGAATCCGTATAATTCCGTGTGGACAGGCGTGCATCCGGGGGATGGGCCGCAGGAGTTTCACGTCGTGCTGCTCGACAATCGCAGGACAGAAGTTCTGCGCGACCCCGAAGCACGCGAAACTCTGCAATGCATTCGCTGCGGTGCCTGCCAGAACGCATGCCCTGTCTATCGTCAGACCGGCGGACACGCGTATGGCTCCGTGTACGCTGGTCCGATCGGCGCGATCTTGACACCGCAACTAGCCCTGATGGAGCGCGGCCAGTCGCTTCCCTACGCCTCCACTCTCTGCGGAGCGTGTTATGAGGTATGTCCGGTCAAGATCAATATCCCGGAAATTCTGATTCACCTTCGTGGACGAGTTGTCACCGGGCGGCCAAGCTATCTCCGCGCCTTGCATCCAGAGGCGATGATGATGCGCGGCATGCAATGGATGTTTCTAAGCGAAACTCGTTTCCGTCTGGCGCAACGTTTCGGCCGCATCGCGCAACGTCCCTGGATTCGGCGTAGCGGCTGGATCGAGCGTCTGCCGAGCATATTGGGCGGGTGGACGCGTACTCGGGACCTTCGCCCGCTGCCGCAGCAGAGTTTCCGCGAATGGTTTCAGGCGCGTCCCAGCGCATCGACAGGATCGCATTCAACGCTGCCTCCTCAAGTATCGTCAGAACCGCCGGAGGTGCCGCATGGCTGAAGCCCGCGTTCCGGATGTCCCCGCAACCGACCCTCTCAGCGCGCGGTCCGAAATTCTGGCGCGCATCCGCTCGGCCAATCGCGCTAGTATCTCTGACGCCCGAACCCTCAGCGCGGAAGAAGCATGGCAAAGAATTCCGCGCAACTATCGCGACGCCGGTTTATTGACAGAATCGGACCGGATTGAACTCTTTACCGAAAGGCTGCGCGAATATGGCGCGGGCGTTTCTTCCTCGCAGCCGGCCCAGGTTGCCGACACCATTGCGGAAATTCTGCGAAAAAGAAATAAGCAGACAATGCTGTTGTCCTCCGGCGTCGATCCGAACTGGCTGCCACAGGACGGCGTCAGATTTGTAGCGGACAACGAACTCTCCTATGCGGAAATGGAAGCATGCGATGGTGTGTTGACGGGCTGCACGGTCGCCATCGCCGTGACTGGGACGCTGGCCCTTTGCCACGAATCGATACGCGGCCGTCGCGCTCTCACGCTGCTTCCCGACTATCATCTCTGCGTTGTCGAAGCCGCGACCATCGTGGAAACTGTGCCCGAAGGAATGCGCGCGCTCGAACCGCATCGGACGCAGCCGATCACCCTGATCTCAGGCCCGTCCGCAACCGCCGATATTGAAATGACACGCATTCAGGGCGTGCATGGGCCCCGCGTGCTGGATGTGGTGATCGTCGTTTGAACCGCTCCGGCAGAAGGCCCGACAGAATTTGTTGGCAATTGTCTGGTACGTTTCAACATGCGTCCCGATAGGTGACTGCTTGCCGAAACAATCTCCCAAACGGCTCTATCTGATTCCCGTTCTTTCCAAGGCATTCGATGTCCTGGAGATGGTCCAGCGGGAAGCGAAGCCGATGTCGCTCGAAAACATCCACCAGCGGAGCCATATTTCAAAAACCACGGTCTATCGCGTCCTCAAGACCCTTGTCCATCGTGGTTATCTGGCGCAGTCGCAGGATGGCTTATACCGCCCGATCAGCAACCCGCGCAAAATCGTGTTCGGCTACGGCTGCCAATCCACCGAAATGCCTTTCTCTGAAGCGGTCACGAAAAGTCTGAAGGCTGCTGCGGTCGATATGGGTGTGGACCTGCTGGTGCTCGATAACCAGTACGATTCCGCCGTCGCCGTGCGCAACGCGGATGAATTCGTGCGCAACCACGTCGATCTTGTCATCGAGTTCCAAGTCGACCAGCACGCGGCTGCGATCATTGGCGACAAGATCGCCGGTGCGGGCATTCCGCTGATCGCCGTCGACATTCCACATCCCCATGCAGTCTATTTCGGTGTGGACAACTTTCGTGTCGGCTTTGAGGCGGGCCAGTTATTAGGCCGCCATGCCGTGCAGAGTTGGTCGGGCAAGGTGAGCTGGGTGCTGGGTCTGGATCTGGAAGAAGCCGGCCCACTGGCGCTGAGCCGCATTACAGGCGCGTTCGAAGGCGTGCGCTCGCAGATTCAGAACATTCCCATCGAATCCTTTGTCCGCATGGATGGCCGCGGAATGCGGGATGCGAGCTACCGTTCGGTCCTTGATTTTCTGCGTCGGCACCCCAGGGATAAAGCCATCCTGATCGCGGCTGTGACGGATACCAGCGCATTGGGCGCAATCCAGGCCGCCCGTGAATTGAAACGCGAGCGCTATATCGCCATTGTCGGCCAGGACTATATCGAGGAGGCGGCAAAGGAAATTGCTTCCCCGCGCAGTTCGCTGATTGGCTCGGTCTCGCATGAAGCTCACACCTATGGCGCGCGCCTCATCCGGCTCGGTCTCGCTATGCTCGGCGGCCAAAATGTCCCACCCTATAACTATGTGGAGCATAAGATTGTTGAACTGCAGTGTGCCGCAGCCTCAAAACAGAAGATAGAGAAGGCATACAACATCGAAATTCACAGTGGAAACTGTTACCCTATTGTATTATTGCTAGATTGAATGTACGGAGTGGCGATTCTGTAGCTATCAGGGCGCGGGAACCGATGTACGAGCGGTCCTTATCCTTCGATCGCAAGTAGCACAAGTCTTGGCGGCCAGAATCACCAGCCCCACATTCATTGAAACTCATCCTGGACTGGGAGCGAACACATGTCGGCTTCCTCATCCGCAACCGCCGGAGACCGCACGATGCAGACTCGTTACCTCGAAAATCGCTGGGACAAAAAATATGCAGCAACCCTCACTGAAGCCGAACTTTTGCGCTACCGCTCCAATCTTCTCGGCTCCGACCTGCGTATTACGAATTATGGTGGAGGCAACACCAGCTCCAAACTGACCCAGCCCGACCCGCTCGACGGCACTCCCAAACAGGTGCTGTGGGTTAAAGGTAGCGGCGGTGACCTCGGCACTATCGCGACCAGCGGATTCGCCACTCTCTACCTCGACAAACTGTATGAGCTAACCAACATCTATCGCGGCGTCGACCACGAAGACGACATGGTCGCCCTGTATCCAATCTGCACGTTCGGCCAAAACACGGTCGCTGCCTCCATCGATACGCCTCTGCATGCATTCCTCCCAGCATTGCACGTCGATCACCTACACCCGGACTGGGGCATCGCACTGGCCGCCGCAGCCAATGGCGAGCAGCGGATGGAGGAATTCAATCACAGATTCGATCATCACTTGATCTGGGTCCCGTGGCAGCGGCCTGGCTTCGAGCTGGGCTTGATGCTGAAGCGCGCTGTGGAAGCGAATCCGCAATGCGATGGCATCGTGCTGGGCGGCCATGGGCTTTTTTCGTGGGGAGAAACCTCTGAATCCTGCTACCTGAACACCATTGAGTTGATCGATCATCTCGGCCAATTTGTGCAGGAACACGTCGACGCGCTCGGCGATAAGATTTTTGGCGGGGAACTGTATCCCGCACGTGAGGACCGCGCAGCCATCGCCATCGATCTGCTGCCTTTCTTGCGCGGCCGGTTATCATCCGCCCCACGGGTGATTGGGAACTACTCCGCTCTGCCCGAGGTGCTGCGATTTGTAAACTCTCGGGAAGCGGAGAAGCTCGCGTGGCTGGGCACCAGTTGCCCGGACCATTTCATCCGGACCAAGGTCCGGCCTATGTATGTTGCCTGGAATCCCGCAAAGGGCATCGCCGAATTTCGCGCCGTGTTTGACAAGGAGCTGGAGCAATACCGTCGCGATTACGTCGCCTACTACCAGGCCCATGCGCTTCCGGACTCGCCTGCAATGAGGAGCGCCAATCCAGCCGTCGTGCTGATTCCCGGCATCGGCATGTTCAGCTTTGCCAAAAGCAGGGCCGAGGCCCGCATTACTTGCGAACTGTATGTCAACGCCATCCATGTCATGGAGGGTGCTTCCGCGCTTGCCGGTCCAAATGCAGCGACGAAGAACGACAAGGTGGAATATCCCCAGGCCGGGCCCGCCGCGCCATCGTCCGCGTTTCAATGTCATTCTAACTACGTCGCGCTGCCGACGATCGAGGCCTTTCGGATTGAGTACTGGGCCATGGAAGAGGCGAAGATCCGGCGCCAGCCGCCGGAGAAACCGCTCAGCCGCCGCGTCGCCTTGATCGTGGGCGGGGGCAGTGGAATCGGGCGAGAGGCAGCGCTTCTGGCTGCCGCGGACGGCGCAACGGTCGCTGTTGCCGACCGCAATCTACCCGCCGCCGAAGCAGTTGCCGCGGAACTTCGCAAACGCTATGGCCGCGATGCCGCCCATGCAATCGAGATCGACATCACCCAGGAAAATTCGATCCAGGCAGCCCTGCGACTCGTGCTCTCTCTCTGCGGCGGTCTCGATCTGCTGATCAACACAGCCGCTCTCTTTCCCGCATCGGCGGACAATACCATTTCTCCAACGCAATGGGGAAAGACCCTCGAAATCAACGTGACGGCGAATTACTTTTTAGCCGAGCAGGCGGCGCTCATCTTCCGCGAACAGGGTCTGGATGCGAGCATCGTGCTCACCAGTTCCGCCAACGCCGTGGTCGCCAAGCGCGGCAGCGAAGCGTATGACGTCAGCAAGGCCGCCGTCAGCCATCTGGTCCGCGAACTAGCCGTCTCGCTGGCGCCTCTGGTCCGCGTGAACGCCATCAGTCCGGCAACAGTGATTCGCGGTTCCACGATGTTTCCGCGGGAACGAGTCATCGCTTCTCTGACGAAATACAGCATCGCCTTCGATCCAGCATCGAGCGACGAGGACCTGCGCAGCCTGCTGGCGGAGTTTTATGCACAGCGCACACTGACGCATCAACCGATCGACCCGGTCGACTGCGCCCGCGCGATTCTCTTCCTCGCCGGACCCGAAGCGCGCTGCACCACCGGCCACATCATTCCTGTCGATGGCGGCCTGACCGAGGCCTTCCTCCGGTGAACGCTCCAGCCGATCGTCGAGCCGTGGTTGCGGTCGATCTGGGCGCGCAAAGTTGCCGCGTGTCGCTGCTCCGCTGGCTATCGGATAGTCCCCACATTCAACTCGTCCATCGCGCGCCCAATGCTCCCGTCACCAGCGATGGACATCTGCGCTGGGACCTGGCCGCACTCTGCGGCGCAGCGGATGGAGGCCTGCGCCGATGTGCCGCGATCGCAACCGAAGGCATCGCGAGCGTGGGCGTCACCGGATGGGCAGTCGATTACGTACGCCTCAACGCCGCCAGCCACACGGCTGCGGAGGGTCCTGCAAGGTCAACGCCGATCGCCGACCCATTTTGCTACCGTGACGCGCGCACCGCTCCTGCTATGGATGCGCTGCACCAGCGCATTGCAGCGGAACGTCTCTACCACCTGACCGGCATTCAGGTCATGCCTTTCAACTCTCTGTATCAGTTGTATGCGGACGGCATGGCCGGCATTCCAGCCAATCTTCCCTGGCTCAATCTTCCCGAATACATGCTCTATCGCTGGGGCGCACGATCGGTCGCAGAATACACAAATGCAACCCACACCGGCATGGTCGCCCTTGCCACACAGCGGTGGTCGAAAGAAATTTTCGCAGCCGCCGACCTGGAACTTTCCGCCGCGCCTCAGATCGTTGCGCCCGGCACGATTGTCGGCCGCCTGCAAGGTCCGTTGGCTGAACTGGATGCGCTGCGCGACACCCTGCTCATCGCGCCTGCCTGCCACGATACGGCCTCTGCAATTGCCGGCATTCACGCAAGTGGCGACAACTGGGCGTACATCAGCTCCGGCACATGGTCGCTGGTCGGAACCTTGCTGGATCAGCCCTGTGCAGACCCCGAATCCGCGCGCCTCAATTTTACGAATCTGGGAGGGGTCGGCGGAAAGATTTGCTTTCTTCGTAACGTTAGTGGTTTGTGGCTTCTGAACCAATGCATCGAGGCCTGGCAACTCGCTGGTGACAATCGCACAGCGGAACATCTCATCGAAGAAGCAGCCGCTCTTCCTCGACCGCAGGCGCTGCTCGATGTCGATGACCCGCAATTCATCGCACCAGGAGAGATGCCGCAGCGCATTGCGAGGCAGCTAGAAGATCGCGGCGTATCTTCGACGCCGTTTCTTGCATCGCCGCCTGCCATGACCAATCTGATTCTTCACAGTCTCGCGGCGCGCTACGCGGCGGTGCTGCGTCAAATCGAAACGCTCACCGGCAAACGCTTTCAACGCCTGTATGTCGTCGGTGGAGGTAGCAAAAATTCCCTGCTCAACCATCTCACCCAGCAGGCAACCGGATTGGAACTGCTCTGTGGAGCACAAGAGAGTTCCACCATCGGTAATTTTTCCATTCAGCTCGCCGCGCTGGAGAGAACACATCGTAGCCGAACCGGCGCGTATCGTTGGGATGAGGATCAGAGCGGCATCAACGGCGATGCGGTCGCAAAATGGGTCGGAATCCTCTGCGATCCAGCAGTGCAGGCACCGCCGACGGAACAGATCCCTGCATCCCCCGCACAACCGGCGCCATCGCGCCTTACGAGGTAATCATCATGACGACGAAATCCGGTCAACTCAATTCACCCGACCACCTCTCGAAACAGCTGGATCGCTTTGCGATTGAAGTTCCGTCGTGGGGCTTCGCCAATACCGGCACGCGCTTCGGGAAGTTCGTCCAACCCTCCGCCGCGCATACCTTGGAAGAGAAATTCGCCGATGCGGCCCAAGTCCATCAACTCAGCGGCGCCAGTCCCAGCATGGCAATGCATGTTTTGTGGGATTTTCCCAATGGCATGCACGATGTAGCCGAGGTGCGCGACCTCAGCCGGCATTATGGCATCCGCGCCGGAGCCATCAATCCAAATCTTTTTGAGAGCCAGCACTACAAATACGGCTCCTTCGGCAATCCCGACCCGGGAATCCGGCAGCAGGCGCTCGATCATGTCCTGGAATCCGTCGCCATCGCAAGGGAACTCGGCAACGTCGATGTGTCGTTCTGGTTTGCCGACGGTTCCAATTATCCTGGCACGCAAAACATTCGCCACCGGATCGACTGGTTTCAAGAGGGACTGTCCCGCACCCACGCCGCGCTCGCCCCCGGCCAGCGCATGCTGGTCGAATACAAACCGTTCGAACCGGCGTTTTACCACACCGACATTGCCGACTGGGGCATGGCGTTATTGTTCGCCCGCGCGGCAGGTCCGCAGGCTTTCGTTCTGGTCGATACCGGCCATCACTATCAGGCGCAAAACATTGAACAGATCCTGGCATGGCTGCAACGTGAAAACATGCTGGGCGGGTTCCACTTCAACGACCGCCGCTATGCCGATGACGATCTCACCCTGGGTTCCATCGATCCTTACCAGGCCTTCCGATTGTTCCATGAAATTCTGTCCTACCATTGGGAGCATCCGCAAGCTGCCGCCCCCGCCTACGTCGTCGACCAAAGCCATAACCTGAAGAACAAACTGGAAGCCATGTTGCAGACCGTGCTGACTGCGCAGGAACTCTACGCAAAAGCCTGCCTGGTCGATCATGCCCAGCTTGCACAACTACAGCGCGAATGCCGCCTTGTCGAGGCCGAGGAATGCTTGCGGTCCGCCTTCTGGACGGATGTACGACCGGCCCTGCGGACATGGAGACGAGAGCGCGGCTTGCCGGAAGATCCATTGCAGGCCCTCCGCGACAGCGGCTACGTCGAACGTATGTCAAGGGAACGTGGAAGTAAATATGCGAGCGCCGCTTCCAGTTATGCGTGAGGGAAGCCGGCCTCGGCCCACCAGGGTTACACTGAATCACATGAAAAAAGTCACCCGGCGCGATTGCATGCTCGGTCTCGCGATTGTCCCTTTTGCAAGCCGCTTCGCATGGTCATCGGACACGCAAGTCCATCGGATTTTTATCGGGACTTACACAAAGAAAAGCAGCCATGGCATCTATGGCTATCGCTGGATTCCGGAAACGGGCGAGATGGTGGCGAGCGTTCTTGCCGCACCAACCCCGAATCCGAGCTTCCTCGCCCTATCTCCCCACCACACCCATTTGTACGCGGCGAATGAACAGCCAGGCGGGACTTCGGGCACCGTTTCCGCGTTCACACTCGACCCATCGTCTGGCAAGCTCTCGCCAGGAAACGTCGTCGCTTCCGGAGGTTCCGGTTCCTGCAACTTGACGACAGATCATACCGGCCACTCGCTCTTCGTGGCCAACTATGACAGCGGCAGCCTTGCCAGTTTCAGAATCCTTGCCGGAGGAAGTCTGAGCGCGGCTGTTTCCGATATTTTCTTCCACGGTCACAGTGTGAACCCGGCGCGGCAACAGACACCGCACGCACATTGCACGACCATCTCTCCTGATAACAAGTATTTGCTGGTGAACGATCTGGGAACGGATCGTATCAGGGTCTATCGCTTCGACCCGGCAACCGCGCAATTGGCGCCCCACGATCCGCCGTTTTACAGCGCAATTCCCGGCTCTGGCCCGCGGAACCTTACGTTTCATCCGAACGGAAAGTGGGCGTATTCGATCAACGAAATGGCCAGCACACTGGAGTGCTTGAACTGGGACAGTGCAAAGGGTACGCTGACTCGATTCCAGGTCATCTCAACGCTGCCTAAAAAATTCAAGAAGCCCACGGCCGCTGCCACCGTCGCGATTCATCCCAACCGGCGTTTTCTCTACGCCTCGAACCGGGGAGACGACAGTATCACCGCCTTTTCCATCGATCCGGCAGATGGACATCTTGCCCTGCTGCAGCGAGTTTCCTGCGAGGGAAATACCCCGCGCCATTTTGCAGTCGCGCCCGATGGCCGGTGGTTGGTCGTCGCCAATCAGGACTCGGCAAATATCGTCATCCTGAAGTGTGATCCGCAAACTGGTCGGTTGTCGTCAACGGGCAAGCAGTACCCGCTTGACTCTCCAGTCTGTGTCGTTTTTGAATAAACAAACGAAAGAGAATTTCCATGCAAATAGGACTATTCACGCCGCTGTTGGCGCAGCTACCTCTGGAAAATGTGCTGGAGAAACTACAATCGCTTCATATTGCCGCCGTGGAGTTAGGCACGGGAAATTTTCCCGGCGACCCGCATTGCAAGCTGACGATGCTTGAAAATAGCGCGGAACTGGACAAGTTTCAGCGCCTGCTTGCGGATCACGGCATTACCATCAGTGCGCTCAGTTGTCATGGAAATGCACTGCATCCCGACGCGACACGCGCGCGGCAGGCTCGCGAGGTCAGCCGAAAAACGATCCTGCTGGCGGAAAAATTGGGCGTCCCGGTCGTGATCGACTTCTCCGGCAGTCCGGGCGATTCAGCCCACTCCACCGCGCCCAACTGGGTCACCTGCCCATGGCCGCCGGAATATCTCGATGTTCTGAATTGGCAGTGGAACGAGGTAGTGACACCGTACTGGATCGAGCAGGGGGCGTTCGCGGCGCAGCACAATGTCAAAATCGCGATTGAGATGCATCCAGGCTTCGTCGTGTACAGCCCGGAAACCATGGCGCGGCTGCGCGCGATCGCCGGACCCTCCATCGGATGCAACTACGATCCCAGCCATATGTTCTGGCAGGGTATCGACCCGATTGCCGCGATCCGCGTGCTCGGAGACTCGATCTTTCACGTCCACGCCAAAGATACGCAAATGTATCCCGCGAATCTGACTCGTACCGGCGTTCTGGATACCAAACCTTACACCGACGAGCGCAATCGAGCGTGGATCTTCCGCACCTGCGGCTATGGCCATGGCGAGGAGTGGTGGAGGGAGTTCATTTCCACGCTGCGGATGTTTGGCTATGACGGTGTACTCTCCATCGAACACGAAGACAGCCTCATGTCCTCTGAAGAGGGACTGACTAAAGCGGCGCAATTTCTGCGCGGACTTGTGATCGAACAGCCACCCAGTGCGCCCTGGTGGGCGTAATCAACCTGCAATGACTAACCGGCCTTCGGCCTAATAATAGGAGTGAAATTGAAGCGGATTAGAACGGCAATTCTCGGAACTGGATTCATGGGGCGCGTGCATCTGGAAGCGCTCCGTCGCGTGGAAGGTGTTGAGGTAGTGGCGATCGTAGGCCGGGAGCTGGCCTCGGCACAGAGCTTGGGAGCGGGTTTCGGCGTCGAAAGATCCGAGGCGGACTATCGCAACGTGTTGAGCGACGCGAGTATTGACGCGGTCCACATCTGCACGCCGAACGCGCTGCATTATCCAATGGCAAAAGATGCATTGCTGGCCGGCAAACATGTCCTCTGCGAAAAGCCTCTTTCCACTTCCGTCGAAACGGCCGCGGAGATTGTCCGCCTCGCGGCGGAGCGGAATCTTCGCAACTGCGTATGCCAGAATCTGCGCTTTTACCCCATGGTGCAGCAAATGCGACGCATGCGCGAAGACGGCGATCTAGGCCGAATTCTCATCGTTCAGGGCAATTACCTGCAAGATTGGCTTTTAGACGAGACTGCGTGGAACTGGCGTATCGATTCCAAGGCGGCCGGACAATCGCGCACCATGGGAGATGTCGGCACGCACTGGTTCGATATGGCGGAACATGTGACGGGTCTCCGAGTCAGTTCTTTATGCGCGGACCTGCAAATCTTTTACCCGACGCGCACGCGGCCCACAACAAAGGTAGAGACATTCACCGCCAAGGCGGTTACTGCCAGCGGCGAGAAAGTTGTTGTCGACACAGAAGATTTTGGGAGCGTTCTCTTCCACATGGACGGCGGCGCCCGTGGAGCCATGATGGCAAGCCAGATGGCCGCCGGACGGAAAAATCAGCTCAAGATGGAAATTTACGGAACAAAAGCATCGGTCAGTTGGGACCAGGAGCGCCCAGACGAATTATGGGTCGGTCATCCCGACAGCGCGAATCACTTATACATCAAAGACCCAACACTGCTGAAAGAGCAGGCGAAGTCCTATGCGGATCTGCCCTGCGGCCATAGCGAGGGTTACGACGATGTCTTCAAACAGATCTTCCGCCGGTTCTATGCATCGATTCGAGACCAAGGTTCTCCAGTGGAGTATCCGCAGATGTCCGATGGCTTGCGGCAATTGGTTCTGATGGATGCTGAGTTGAAGAGCCATCGCTCGCGGCGGTGGGTCGATGTCGAGAACCCGTAGTTGGTGTCCCGGCGAAGCTAAGGTGGGATAGAACGATCCCACGCATCCCAATAACAGTGAGGATGCGTTAGAGCGTAATCCATCCCGCGCGGATCGCAAGCAGGGAGGAGACGGCAATGATCGCCCACAAGCAAACGCCCTGCAGAAATGGACGAATGCCGACCCTGTGCAGCGTGTTTTTCGACAACCCAGTCCCAATCAGAAACAGAACGACCGTAAGTCCAAGCTGGCCGAGATGACTCAACACTGGATAGAGCCTTGCACCAACCGGAAGATAGGTCTTGGCCACGGCGGCCAGGCAGAACAGCAGAATAAACCAAGGCCACTGGACACGTGTTTTGCTTTTGGCAACATACGCCGTAATCATCGAGACGGGTATGATCCACAGGGCCCTCGCCAGCTTCACTGTTGTCCCAATTTGCAATGCCTGAGCGCCGTATTTCGCCGCGGCGCCGACGACTGAACTGGTATCGTGAATGGCCAGCGCAGCCCAGAGCCCAAACTGCGTTTGGCTCATGTGCAAAGCAAAGCCAACAGCCGGGAACAGCAAAAGCGCCACGGAGTTGAGTACGAAAACCGTCCCCATCGCCATCGCCATTTCTTCTTCATCGGGCCTGGTAATCGAGGAGATCGCGGCAATGGCGCTTCCGCCGCAAATTGCGGTCCCAGCCGTGATTAGAAACGATGCCTTCTTGGTTACGCCCAGCAGGCGTCCCAGACCCCAGCCAAGAAGCATTGCGACGGAAATGCTGATCGCCGTGTAGAAAAATCCCGCCCGGCCGGCATGAATCACCTGGCGCAGGTTCATCCCGAAACCAAGTGCGACGACCGCCGCCTGCAATAAAAAGTGCGACAAATTTCTGCTATCCAGCTGATAGGGATGAGGGAAACTGAAACCGTAAGCAATCCCTGCCAGCAATGCGAACGCTGGAGACACCACTCCTGTGGCGCTCAGAATCAGCCCCAGAAAAAAGATTGTCTTCGGATTCAAAATTCCTCCAGCTTCTAGTCTCTTAGGGATGACCGTGCGAGTCCAAGAGGAAGTTCTTATCGCGGATTCTTCTTCCTTATACCCGCGGTCGCCGCGAACCTCTGGCGCGATGGGCCTGATTCGCGCCGTTCTGCGACAATCGTGAAGCAGGCCTGTTGCCGAGGCAAGGGCACCCACAACCTTTGGCGGACCTGACAACTCCAAACTGAGACGAAATAGAGATGGAGAATTTCCGGCTCAAGATTTTCCGAATCGTCGCGCAACACCTCAACTTCAGTCGCGCCGCGGAAGAACTTTTCCTGACGCAACCTGCCATCACGCAGCAAATCAAGACCCTTGAGGATGAGTATGGGATTCCCCTGTTCGACCGGACCGGCGGCCGCATAACCCTGACTCCCGCGGGAAAATCTCTGCTGACGTATGCAAAGAAATTGAAAGCAATCTCCGACGAAGCCTACGAGGTGGTGGCCAGCACGGGTGGCCAGCAGGCGGGAAAGCTTGCGCTGGGGGCATCGCAAACCATCGGACAATATCTCCTGCCGAATCTTGTTGCCGCATTCCTTCGCGAGAATCCTCGCGTGGAACTGACGGCGATGAGCGGCAATACGGATGAAATCCTTGCCGCTCTCGCCAGCCGCAGCATTCAACTGGCGATGATTGAAGGCCCGGGGTTGCGCAAGGATGTTCACATTGAACCTTTCATGGAGGATCAGATGGTTCTGGTCGTTCCAGCCAGCCATGAATGGGCCGATCTCGAGATAGAAGTGAGCGCGCTCAAGGGAGCGCCTTTGTTAATGCGTGAATTCGGCTCGGGATCGCGCCGCGTCGTCGAAGGCGCGTTCGCCAAAGCCGGCCTCAAAAAGAAGGACATGAAGACGACGATGGAACTCGATTCAACCGAGGGTTTGCTCAGTGCCGTGGAAGCGGGCCTGGGCGTCACCTTCGTATCCCGCTGGGCCGTGCGTAACCAACTTGCTCTCGGCACGCTTCGGCTTGCGCACGTGAAGGAGCTTCGATTGTCGCGTATGTTCTCTCTGGCGTATCCTACAGGCCCGGAGCCGACTGGCAATGCAGGAGCCTTTCGCCGCTTCATCCTTGCGCATTCCGCCGAACTGGTTCCGCGCGTGACCGGCAAGGCTCGTAGCCGGGCTTGAACACGTTGCGTGCCCACAAGATCCCCGTAAGAAAAGTTCTCCTTCGCGGACGGTGGGTGGAGTCGTTGGGAAAATGTCTGGGACATCGTATGCTCGCAACTGATCGATTGTAAGAAAGGCCCAACATTGTGACGTCCAGGAGAATCTTCGTTCAGGCTTTAGCTGCCTGCGCTCTTTCCTCGCCCAGCATGTGCGTTGCCGGGACAGACGCAGAATCCATGTGGAGCAGCAGATCCATACGCAAATCGTATCCAGACGGCCGGCCCGTAGCTACGCTTCGTCTCAATGCATTCGATGCGGCCCCGATCATTCGGCACGGAAATGGGCCGAATCGATGCGATTATCTTGGAGCGCGTGAAGCAATCTGCTTCCAGGCGAGTGGCACCTACTACCTGTATTACGATGGGGCTGGTTCCACCGGTTGGCGGGCTTGTCTGGCAACAAGTACCGATTTGCACCATTGGAACCTGAAGGGCCCGGTGCTCAGCCTGGGCGCGCCGGGTGAAGACGATGCAGGTACCGCTACTTCACCATGGACGGTATTCGACAGCCCGTGGTGGCACATGTTTTATGTCGGATCACGAACCACAACTCCACCGCCCAATAGGATCCCAGCGGTTCCCTATTTCACTCTCGCCGCCAGGAGCAGACACCCGGACGGGCCGTGGATAAAGCAGAAGAATGTAGTTCCGTTCCGAACCAAGCCGGGAACCTACTATGCGGATACGGCCAGCCCCGGCCAGATCGTCCAACAGGGGCAGGAATATCTTATGTTTTTCAGCGCCGCAGCCTATCACGGCAAGCGACTGAAGAGGACTCTTTCGATCGCTCGGACAAAGGATTTAGATGGAGCGTGGCAGCTCGACCCCGAGCCGATCTTGCCGCCGGATCAGCAGGTTGAAAACTCGGCGCTTTATTTTGAACCATCCAATAGCACCTGGTTTCTTTTCACAAACCATATTGGCATCAGATCGG
>JAKAAZ010000258.1 GCA_021802085.1 Acidobacteriota bacterium | reverse complement strand
CCGGGAGAGGATTCAGGACACGGTCGTCTTTTTTGGGTCCGCGCGTTTTCGCGCCCTGGATGAAGCATCTCGCAGTCTGGAATTGCTGGATGCCTCCGGCTCGGTAAAGCCCGCCGCAATTGAGGAGCAGCCGGCCACGCCGGAAGAGTTGGCCAGCGGCGACGTCAGCCAGCTACGACGTGCCCGCGCCGAAGCCGCGGTCGAGATGGCGCGGTATTACGAAGATGCCCGCAAGCTCGCGTACCTGCTCACGGAATGGTCTATGACCCTGCGATCCAGACGCCATCGCTTCGTGGTCACCTCCGGAGGAGGCCCCGGCATCATGGAGGCGGCCAATCGCGGAGCCAGCGAGGCCGGCGGCAAAACCATTGGCCTCAATATCCGGCTGCCGTTTGAGCAGGCGCCCAATCCCTACATCACACCGTCGCTCAGCCTGGAATTTCATTATTTCTTCATGCGAAAATTCTGGTTCGCCTATCTGGCCAAGGCCTTGGTCGTGTTTCCTGGAGGATTCGGCACCCTCGATGAAATGTTCGAACTGCTTACGCTTACGCAGACCCGCAAGCTCGCCAAGGAAATGACGATCGTCGTCTATGGGCCGCAGTATTGGAACGAAATCATCAACCTGGACGCGCTGGTGAAAAAGGGAACCATCGCTCCCGGCGATTTGAAGCTGCTCCACTTTGCGGAAACTCCGGAGGATGCTTTTGCCATCCTGAAAGATTCGCTAACACTCCATCACCTGAAGGAGATAAAACCGGAAACGGGTGCCGCGGGGGAGCCGTTCGACGAGGAATCGGAGATGTCCTTGCGCCCGGAAATCACGAAAACCAGACGTTAGAACATTCGATACAATGCTCGAATGGTTGGCTGAGGCGCAGCGAGCACCCGCTGAATAAAAAAAGCATCCATGCACGGAAACAGAGAATCTTTTCACTCGTCACTCTCAGTCGCCGGAAACTTGTCATAGAGGAGATCGCCATGGAAATAAGCCAGATGCTGTTACCCGAATTCGAGTTCGAGATGAAGAAGACCCGCGCCATTCTGGAACGCGTGCCGGAAGGCAAGCAGGACTACAAGCCGCATGAAAAATCGATGCCCATGGGCAAACTCGCGGCGCACACGGCGCGGCTACCGGAATTTGCGAAGTATATTGTCGAACTGCCCGGAATGGAAGTGACGGAGCAAAAACACCCGCCCCTCGTCATGGAGTCGCGGCAGCAGTTGCTGGCTGATTTCGACGCCGCGGCACAGCAGGCACGGGCGGCCATCACGGGTGCCAGCGACGAGGATTGGCAGAAAAAATGGAAGTTCACGTTCAAGGGAAAACCGATCATGGATGAGTCGCGCTGGCTCACCTATCGCGGGATGTTCCTGAACCACCTGGTCCATCATCGCGCGCAGCTTGGAGTGTATTTGCGGCTGAACGATGTGCCTCTGCCGGGAACCTACGGTCCGTCCGCAGACGACACGATGGGCTTTTAAATCGCTGCCGAAGGCTGCTCGCGCAGCGTTCAACTTACCTGAAACGCCAGATGTTTTTTGCCCTGAAGTTCTTCGCGCGTGAAGCGGATCGCGTTGCCGTACAGCGTACCCGCGGAGGTATGCCGCAACGGCCCTCCGTTGGGAGGATGAATGTGGATCAGCAGATCGCCGGAAAAAATGGAGTCGAAATCGATCTGAACTTCCCATGACCGGTCGCTGTGAGCAATGGTTGACCAGCTGAGGCGCCCAAAACGAGTCGGACAATTTCCCGCCCGGATGCGCTCTCCGGCTGCGAACCAATGCTTCGGCGCAGCTTTCTGGAGATGGCACGCATCCGCGTTGCTCTCCTCGTAGCAGAGCAGCCAGCGCAGACCCATGGCGGGTTGCAGTACGCTGTTCACCACCGCAGACCAGGCGTAGGAGCTGCCTTGCAGCGGTGTTCCTCCTGGGATCCACGCATCTTCCGGAGCGTAGCGATTGCCGGAATCCGCCGCGTAGCAGGTCAGCGCGTACAGCGTCAGCAAGAACGGCCGGTAGTCTTGCTGCCGGATGCGGACCGCGAGCGTGCCATGCGCCATAAAGTTGGATGTGCGCTCGATCGCGCCGTCGGTGTGCAGTCCCATGATCTGCATGCCCGCCAGCTCGCGGTGGCGCAGATGCCCCAGGTCGAGCGCTTCGTTGCCCCAGTCCGCCGTGAACCAATCCATCATGAAGCGATGATTCTCGTAGCTCCCAAGTGCGCGGGGATCATGATGGGTGTCGTCCGGCGTGAAAGGCGTGATCCCGGATTTTTTCATCTCTGGGGAGCACATGGACAGTGTTGTCTCGAGTGAACGCTGAATCAGGCCGCGCATCTCCTCGGCAATGGCCGCATAGCGATCTCCGAGTACCTGGCAGTCGGCGCGGTTGTGCTCGCTAGCCACCCGATGCAGGCAGCGCGCATGTTCGACCAGCCCTCGCCAGGTCCAGGTTGCATTTTGGAAGTAATACGGATGCGACTGCGGAAAATCGTTCTGCGGATCGCCCAGGTCCGCCTCGGGAGATCCCCAGATCAAACCGTGACGCGGATTTTCGGGCGGGAAATTCCGCTTGCTGTATTCGTATCTCGCCAGCACGTAGGCCAGCATGCGCTCCAGAACAGGCAGGCGGACGGAAAACGCAGTTACATCCCCGCTGTAGTCGTAGGCCCGCGCGGAGTTGGCGAGGAAGACGCCGGCGTTCAGTGGCGCCTCGACTTGGTCCTGCGTGTTGTAGAGGAAATTGCCGTCGGGAAGTATGTAGCGGTCCAGGTAGAACTGGAAGTAGGGTTCGACCTCGGGCGTCAAGTTCCACAATTGCTGCGCCCACACAAATTCGTAATGCGCCACCGGGAACAACGCGTGGCTGCGCTCTGGAATTTTGGTGTACGCGCCTTCGCCGATCTGGTAGGTCGGCTTGAGGCCGCGATAACTTGCCCGCGATAGCGTGATCCCTGCGCGCGCGGCGTTCAGTAGCCACTCATCGGGAATTTCAACTGGCATGGACGTTTCATAGAAATCGTGCCAATGGTTCCAGATTCCCGCCAGTGCGGCATAGAACTCCGCGGCAGATGCGTTCACGTACTGATCATTTTCCTCGCTCGCCGCATCCGTCGGATGATCTTCGTCCGCTTCAACGGCGTAGCGGACACGACCCATTACCTTGCCATCCTCCCCCGGGGCGACGAGGACGATGCATTCATACCCGGCCTTGTACCGCGGATTCCAGACTCCCACATCGGCCACGGGAAGATAGCCGGCCAGCAGTGTGCGCTTGCTGTACCCCGGAAGATACTCGTACAACTGCGGATTGCCCTCTGGCAACCTCGCTGTAGGATCGAAGATTCTTCCCACCGTGTCTGGCGCCCACGCGGTTTCGTCGGTCGAATTCCACTCGCGGCTCTTTCCAGCGGGATCGAGGAACACGGATTTCAGCGGGCCAGCTTGTTCGTTGCCGGCGAAGGTCCATCCTATGTATTCCTTCCCAAGGGCTGCGACATTTTCATACGACGGGTCCTCATCGGAATGGAGAATATAGTTCCCCGGCACATCCGGCCCTGGGACGAAGCGCGGCGTTCTCTCCAGGCGAACACCTCCAGAGGTATTCGTTTGCCGGGGACGGATGCTGGCCAGGTTGCCGACCATCTTCGGGATGCTCGCAATCACACCGCGCTCCTTTGTCACAAAGGCAATGGTTCCGCGATGCGTCACGTGCTTTTCAAAGACGGCCGTGGCTGCGCCGTTGAAGTTGGAAAGTGCCAGCAGTCTCCAGCCGTCCGCGGATTCTCCCACCTGCAGCAGGCGCTGCCCGCTTCCAGCGGCAAGCGAGACTCCGTGGCGGGTGATGTCCGCGACGACCGGCGGGGAAGCAAAGGCTGCCTGCTCGCCGGGAAGGAAGAGACTGTATTCGTTCTGAATCCGTCCAGGCTTGTAACTGGATTTTTCCGGCGGTGCTCCCGCCAATGCCTGGGCGAATGGAGAAAGCCGGGTAAATTCCAATACCCCGGCTGCACTGAGTCCCTGCAAAAATTTGCGGCGGTCACAATCGAGCGTCAATTCTCCGGTCTCTCTTCTTGCACCCAATCTGGAGGCGCGCCGCCGATTCTTTTCCAGAGTGGAATAGTACCCACAGACAGGAAACAGCGGAATACTTGCAGATTTCAGTTGCGGAAGCAGAGTACCATGAGCGCGCGTTCCAACGCTGCGCCGGAACAGCACGGCATCGATCAGTCTGCTGCTAGAGCGGATTGACAGTAGGTGGAGATTCTTGGATCGGAATTCGTAGACAAAAATAGTTCAACAATGCGAAGTAACATCAGGCGGCTTGTAACAGGTCAACGATGTTCTCAATGGCCTTGTCGGCCTTGTGGTAGGCGGCTTCCAGTTGACTGTTCGGTCGGCTGGCCGGGTCGGGTT
>JAKAAZ010000257.1 GCA_021802085.1 Acidobacteriota bacterium | reverse complement strand
TCGACCGGAAGACGAACACCAGCGCGGCGAACGCAATGAAATATGGCAAAACGGAATAATGCAGCATAGCTAGACCTGGGGTATGAGGAACTTATGTCGCTACATGATAGGGCCCTATCGCCCTAGTCGGAGCAAATATTTTAAGAAAATATCTGCTCTCGTCCCAGCCGCGACAACCTTCGGTGGCTAAGGAACTCCTTCCGCGACCTGGAACATGGGAGCGAGGGAGAAGTCGGGTTCAGCCCCGAAGCATTACATGCCGCGCAGACCGGCATAGAGGGCCAGGCCCGAAGTGAGCGCGGTAACGCCGATCACAATCCACCGATACGCCCCGGACAGCCGATGCCCAAGCGGCAGCGCTTTCATAGCCAGAACCACAAGGAAGCCCAGGACCATCGGGAGAAGGAAGGCGTTCATTACCTCGACCCAGATGGTGAGGGCCACAAGATTGGGAATGGTGGCCACCATGACGGCGCCCGCGAGGACGCCTACAGTGAAGACCACATAAAACCACGGGGCCTCCAGCGGATTGTGCTCGAGGGAGTGTTTATACCCCGTCACTTCGCCAAAGCCCCAAGCGGCGGCGAGCGAAACCACCACCGAGGAAATCATGGCGGCCCCCAGGACACCAAGGCTAAAGAGCAATCGCCCCATGGCCACACCCATAAAGGGCGTCAACGCGTGGGCAATGTCGCCAATCGTGTTCAGGCTTGCACTGGGGTTCACCTTGCCGATGGTGGCAGCGGTGGACACCAGTACGGCAGCCATCACCAACTGGGTGACGATGGCGCCGACTGCCGTGTCCCAGCGCGCATCGCGATAGTGTTCGGGGCGAAGTCCCTTGTCCGCGATCGCTGACTGCTGATAGAAGATCATCCACGGCATGATGACCGCTCCGATGTTGGCCGAAACTAAATACAGATATGCCGGAGAAGACAGCGGAGCATGCACCAGACCTGTCATCAAGTCGTGACCGCGGGGGTGGGCGGCAATAGCAACCCAGAAAAAGGCGAACTCAAAAAGACCGAGAGCAATGGCCACTCGCTCGACGCGACGGTACGACCCAGTCCAGACCACGAATAAGAGGAAAGCGCCCGCCAACGCGAGGCTGAATCCCCGCGGCACACCGAAGAGCTGTCCGACGGCGGCTACACCGGAAAACTCCGTAAGGAGAGCTCCGATGGTGGCCACAGCCAGACCAATCACGGAGACCCAGGCCCAACCGGCGCCAAAAGTTTCCCGGATCAATTCGCCATGGCCTTTGCCGGTGAAGACACCCAATCTGACGGTGAGGTCTTGTACCACGAAAAGAACCGGCATCAGAAGGAACTGCAGCAGGAGCAAATGATACCCCCACTGGACGCCGCTCTGAGCCGCGGTGATGATGCTGCCCACATCGGTATCGGCAAGCATGACGACGATTCCAGGGCCCATCACGGCGAGGAAAAGCTGCCAGCGCTTGGGAAGTGGAGTAGGGATGGAGGGTCGGACGTTTTTCACGAAAGGAGCCGAACTCCAATCGTAATTCTTGCGGCAGGAATCTCTTCCATGTCCAGCGACCGCGAGACAAAGCTCGGTGGAATGGCGGCGACCTGTAGCGCAGGACAATAAATTCCTAGCATATGTCTATAGTCTAGAGCACTTCTCTAATTCCCGTGTGCGGCGAGGAAACGTGTGCGGCGGCTTATCCTGACGGAAACGCCCGATCGCGGTTCGATCCGGAGGGAAACAGTTACCCTTGGGAACGCCTCTACGACGGACTTATTTGGCGGACTCAGTTCAGGCGGCAAACTGCCGCTGTCACTGGTCAAGGACCCGGCGCGTGCCGCACATTTTCGACTATTTCTCCTTCCAGAATTTCTCAATTTTAACGAATTGTCTCCACAGCTCATGCAATTGTTCACGGTCGTGCGCATGGCGCGCAGCGATACGCGCACAAATCCCGTCGACATCGCGGGCGCATTCAGTTCCAGCTTCCGAGCGAATGGATTCGATAAGCCTGATCGCTACCGTGCTGTCATGAGCAGAACCAAGCGCGAACTGCAGCTTCTTCAGGCACGCAAGGTATCGATCCGTTGTCTTTCTATTCCCTTTCTTGCGCCATACGCCACAGAACAATTCCGATGTATAGCGCAGTTTTCGAACTCGGATTCGCAGCTTGTGCAACTCATCGTCGTCGAGATTGGTAACCTTGTTCCCCAGCGCCTGCGTCCGGACATGTCGCGCCTCAAGTGTTTTGTGCGCCAGCTTCAATATGGGTTGAGCGAGTCGCTTCAGTTGGGTATTCCAGGATCGGGAAGTTCTCGCTGCACTCGATTCACCGTGATTCTCCCCGTGTGGCAGCAATGCAAGCAGTCGTTCCAGCCGCTGCAATAAACGTTGAAGCCGACGACTGTGGATGGCATTGCCAGCATGATGGTGGGCAGCCGTGCGATGGAGATTCGCCAGCTCCCGCAGTCGCGCAATACCTTTGCTGGACTGCTCTTGTTTCGCGAGCGGCGCAAGGACCTGCTCAATCGATACATCCCACTCCCGCGCAGGGCCGAGTTGTTGTTGAAACCATTTCAATTCGCCCGACAGAAAAAGCCGTTCTTTGTCGTCTATCGTCTTGCGAAAGGCCGAAAGAAGGACGCGCATCCGGCCAACTGCCACCCGTAGCTGATGCACAGTCTCGGGAGATGTTCCCTGATCCGCAACTTCGAGGTTGCCGACGATATGCTGCAGAGAAGCTCGCAAGACCTTCACCAGAGCCGTCCGCGCTGTATCGGAAGCAGTCAGCAGGACAGGTTTGGCAAACACAGCCTGAGGCTTTTGGGCGGTGGCGCTTCGAGAACGACTCGCAGTGCTGTCCATAGAAAACACCGGTGGAACCATCTTGTTGTAGTTGGCGAGAGGGGTGGCCGTCAATGTCTCATCAGTTCTTATCTTCCTGAAGGAAGACACCCACCTGTTGGCTGGCATAAACAGGAAAGGTGGGCGGGTCAAGGCGGCAGATCGCCTGCTTGACGTGAACGTCGACGCGCTTATTATTTTGTCAGTAGCATGAATCCGGCGTGAAAACGTCGACTCCTAGGATGAAGATGTACAGCACGAGCTTACCCGTCCATGCCATTCGAGTTCGTGGCAAGTCGCAGTTTAGGACGTGACGCAAATCACTGAAGTCGTTCCCTCTTTGCGCTAGGCTCCAGGTGGAAATGAAAGCTGTCTCTTGCCTGGGTGTATGCATAGAGACACACGATTCAGCGGAGGGAATTATGGATAAGATTCCTGAAACAGCCGCTCTCCCGATCAGTGACGATGTACGTCTGGGAACTTGCAAGGCGAAATTCCGCAAGATTCTAATCGGTATGGATTTTTCAGGGCCTATGGTTCCGCCCTTGAATGCCGCCGTGTCGCTTGCAGAGAAATTCGGAAGCACTCTCTTCCTGGTCCATGCGGTGCCGCCTGTACTCTACGGCCCAGGCGCAACGCCCGATTTGCTCGACGTGGATTTGGATTCGGCTCGGGCGCAGGTGGATGATATCGTGTCGCAAGTGAAGATGGGATCGATTCATTACCGGATACTCGTAGAGTTCGCTGAGCCGACGGATCTGATCGACGAGGTTGCGCGGGCACAGGCTGTCGATTTGATTGTGGTTGGTTCCCACGGCGCACATGGTCTGGAAAAACTGGCGTTTGGGTCGGTTGCAGAGAGTGTTCTTCGAAGAGTCCTCTGTCCGGTGCTGGTTTTGGGGCCGCATTGCAAGAAAAACCTTGCTTCCATTCAATCCATCGTCTTCGCGACAGACCTTGAGATCGGGGCATTCCGGCCTGCTCAGTACGCATCTTCCATCGCGGAAGAGATGAATGCCCGTCTGACCTTGCTCCATGTAAGAAAGCCGGGACTGAAAGTTGACGAGGTTTCGCCAGAAATTCTTGAGAACCGCCTGGCAGGCACATTGCGACAACTTTTGCCCGCGGATGCCGAACTCTGGTGTCAGCCGAAGATACGCGTGGAAGCAGGGAACGCCAGCGAGGAGGTGTTGCGGGTTGCCGAATCTGAATCCGCGGATTTGATCGTGGTTGGGGTTCGCGAAAAATCGACGCTGGCGGACCACTCTCCGTGGTCTACGCTTTCGCACATCATCCGGGGCGCGAACTGCCCCGTGCTGGGCGTTCGCGGACATCTTATCTGAGGATCGCGCTTCCGGACATCCAATCGCGGACTATTTTTGGCCGAGAGCGAGAAATCATAGGACCTCTCCAATCTGTATGATTGTGATGATGGTTACTGTACCGGCGCGGCAGAGTCTCATGAACTTCAGGGTTAAAGAGACACAACAGGAATAGGATTTTTCTGACTCGCCGGATGGCAACTTTCAACGCGCAGACCGGGATCGCCTGTTCGCTCTGCGGAAATCTGTCAGGAACCAAAAAAGTAGAGGAC
>JAKAAZ010000256.1 GCA_021802085.1 Acidobacteriota bacterium | reverse complement strand
CGTTGAGTACGATTGAGGCGGAACTGCAAGCCCTGCGATAAAAATCGGCGTCTCGACGACGCCCCTAGGTGGGACGCCGGTTGAACATCACCGAATCCGCCTGATCCACAGTGGTGAGCATCACCTCCGCAATATTGACGTGGGCAGGCCGCGTTACCGCCCACGCCACCGCGTCCGCGACATCTTCCGGCCGCAGCGGCGTCAATCCCTGGTACACCTTGGCTGCGCGCGCCTCATCCCCGCGAAAACGAACTTTGCTGAAATCCGTTTCCACCATCCCTGGATCGATTGTCGTCACGCGTACAGGCGTGCCCAGCAGATCTTGCCGCAACCCCTCCGTGATGCGCCCCTCTGCCGCTTTGGTGCCGCAATAGACTGCGCCCTTGGGATAGGACCAGTGCCCGGCGGTGGACCCAATGTTGACGACGTGACCGACGCCGCGCCGCACCATCCCCGGCAGCACCGCGCGCGTGACGTACAGCAGTCCCTTCACATTGGTGTCGATCATTTCGTCCCAATCCTCCACGTGCCCTTCGTAGAGTTTGTCCAGTCCTCGGCTGAGTCCAGCATTGTTCACTAGAATCTCGATGGCCTGCCAGGATTCGGGCAGCGCTTCGACGGCAGCTTGCACCTGGGGATAATCGCGCACGTCGAGCGCCACGGTATGCACGTCCGCAGCCCCCGCTGCTTTCAGGCCGGCGGTCATCTCCGTCAGACGATCTTCTCGCCGCGCTGCCAGCAGCAGGCGAACTCCCGCCTCGGCAAATCGCATCGCACACGCAGCGCCGATGCCGGCACTCGCGCCGGTAATACAAACAATCTTCCCGGCCAATGAAATGTCCGGCGTTTTGCTGCTGGGTGCCGTCGTCATCGATCTCCTATTTGTCCACTTTGGATGCGCGCTCAGCCACGCGATATTGCCCAACCGCCCAGTCCATCAGGCCCATGTCGTTGTCGATAGCTGTAAGGAGCTGTTGTTCCAGATAATCGGACAGGCCGAGCCGGACACCGGCCGTTGCCGCGGCCTCGCGCAGCAGCCGCGTATCTTTCTCGGCCAGCAGAACCGTCGCCCCGGGGTGCTCCGGCGGATGCAGCATGACCTGGCCATAGGCGAGGTAAAATGGCGACTGAAACAGCGCTTCATTGACGGTTTTTAAGAATAATTCCGGATCGAGCCCCTGGGCCGACGCATACACGAACGCCTCACTCAACGTCTGCACCATTGCGGTAATCATGAAATTCCCGCCGAGCTTGAACGCATGGGCCTGCCAGGGTTCCGTCCCCACGATGGTCAGGCCGCGCCCAATTGCGTCAAGCACGCTTCGAACATGTTCCACAGTAGCTTTGTCGCCGGCGGCCACGATCCAGAGCCTGCCTTGCGCCGCGACATTGGGTCGCCCGAAAACCGGCGATGCTACATATCGCTGACCAGCTTGCGCGTGGCTCTCCATCAGCCGCCGCGACAATGCCACGCTCAGCGTGCCCAGCGCGATGTGCACCGCGTTCGCAGGCAGCGCCGCGAGTAAGCCATGGGGACCAAAGGCGACAGCTTCCGTGGCTTCATCGTTCGCAAGCATGGTGCAAACCACTTCGCAATTTTCTACTGCCGCATGGATGGAAGGCGCAACCGTTGCCGCCGGAATGCCAAGTTCTTTCGCGGATTTCGGCGACCGGTTCCACACCGTGACAGAATGCCCGGCCAACAACAGCCGCCCAACGACGGCTGTGCCCATTTTTCCGAGTCCGAGGAATGCAATCTTCATGGGAATGTATCGGCTGGCGCCGCGAACGAAGAAAGTATGGATGGTGGAGCTAGTCGGGATCGAACCGACGACCTCGCCATTGCGAACGGCGCGCTCTCCCAAACTGAGCTATAGCCCCACGTGACCTTCCGTAGTGTATCAGTGACTCTCGGCATTCGGAAAGAGCTGCCTGCCCGACCGATGCCAGGCCGCTGTGCGCTGGATCGCCTCGATCAGCGAAATTCCATCCGTCAACTTGAGGCTTTGTTTCGCCGCCTGCACCGAGGGAACATATCGCTGCACAGGAGCGCCCGGCACGGCGCTCCGCGCAATCGCGATCTCCGCTCCCGGGCAAATGGCCGCGACGACAGCCTCCGCGACGGCGCGAATGCTCAAGTCCTGCTCCGATCCCACATTGAACGCTCGCAGCGATTCGGCCTGAAACAACATCGTCCATAGCCAAACGGCTAGATCCGCGGCGTACATATACGAACGCATCGGCGTGCCGTCGCCATGGATTACGATGGGCCCTCCGCGCATGGCATCGCGAATAAAATTTCCGATCGCGAAGTGGGCGTCGAGCGGAAGATGCGGCCCGACAAACGCAAAACATCGAGCGATCTTGCATTCCATGCCGGTGCGTGCAGACGACAAAGCGCACAGCATCTCCGCCAGGCGCTTGCCTTCTCCATACACAGAATTCGGACGCAACACATCCGGCGCGCCGCGATAGTCTTCCGCAATATGCGTCATCTCCGACGGCTGCGGACCGTAGACTGCGCCCGAACTCGTCAACAGAAATTTTGCGGCGCCATGCGACTCGGCAAACTCCAGGCATCGTCGCGTGCCCTCGACAATGGTGGAAAGCTGCGACTCCGCTGTCTCCGCCGGATTGGCTTGCACGGATTCCGTGGCGGCGTGAATGACAAACGGGAACTTGCCAGATGGAAATGGAAAATCGCTCACATCGCCTTCGAGAAGTTCGATAGACGAGTGGTTGGCGAGATGCGGCGCTCGCCTACGAAATTTCTCCGAAGAGCGCGTCAGCACAACTGCCTGCGCCTGCAAGTGCATGGCTTGGTTCGCCGCGAGAAAACTCTCCAGCAGCCAGCAGCCGAAAAAACCCGTACCCCCGGTGATGAAGATGCGGCGTCCCCGCAATTCCTCCCACAGGTGCTCGGTTTTTTCCAGGATGGTCTCCAGATCCTGCGCAGACACGGGCGGGGCTGGCTGTGGAGTCGTCGTCATCGGTAAAAGTGTATACTCCGCTGCATCGGATACAGGCAACTCCTGCATCCATGCATAGAGAAAGCTTAACTTTACTTTCCAAAAATCGCGCAGGCGTGCTATGTATCAGGAGAAGAGGCGTGCAACCATGACCCCAGAACTTGGCGCTGTAAAAATCGGAAAAAAACTTGTCGGCGATGGACAGCCCTGCTACGTCATCGCGGAAATCGGCATCAACCACAACGGCAACCTCGACATTGCCAAACGCCTCATCAGTGTCGCAGTCGCGGCGGGATGCGATGCCGTAAAGTTCCAGAAGCGCACCATCGAAGTCGTCTATTCCGCCGAAGAATTGGCGCGCCCGCGAGAAAGTCCGTTCGGTACAACGAACGGCGACTTGAAGGAAGCGCTCGAATTCGACGTGGATGATTTCGCGGAAATCGATGCGTATTGCAAGGCGGTCAATATCCCATGGTTCGCTTCCTGCTGGGATGAAGCCTCGGTCGATGTAATCGCCACATTCGGCGTGCCCTGCTTCAAGATTGCTTCCGCCTGCCTGACCGACGATCATCTGCTGCGGCATACCCGCGCCAAAGGCAAACCGATCATCCTGTCGACTGGAATGAGCACCTATAAAGAAATCGATCATGCCATCGAAGTCCTCGGCAAACAGGATTTGGTCGTGATGCACAGCTGTAGCACCTACCCCGCGTATTACGAAGAGTTGAACCTGCGAGTGATTCCCACCATGCAGGCGCGCTACGGGGTGCCAATCGGCTATTCCGGCCATGAGACGGGAATCTCCTCCAGCGTTGCCGCAGCCGTGCTCGGGGCCTGCTCGGTCGAGCGGCACGTGACGCTGGACCGCTCCATGTGGGGCAGCGATCAGGCCGCGTCTCTGGAACCGAACGGCATTACGCGGCTCATTCGCGATATCCGCCTGGTCGAGCAATCGATGGGCGACGGCGTGAAGCGGGTGTACGAACGCGAACTGCCGATCATCAAGAAATTGCGCCGGGTCGGAGCGGGAGTTTGATGAATCAAATTCGTGCCATCGCTCTCGATGTCGATGGCGTTCTGACCGATGGCGGCGTCTGGTGGGGTCCGAACGGCGAGGAGTGGAAACGCTTCTCGTTCGCGGACATCATGGGAGTTTCGCTGGCGTGTAAGGCGGGCCTCATCATTACCTTGATCTCCGGGGAAGACAGCCCCCTGGTGGATCGGTTTGCGCAGAAATTTCAGTTGACCGACATTACCAAGGGATGCCGAGACAAAGGACCGGCGCTGCGCAGGTTCGCTGAACGGCAGCAACTCCCACTCTCCGCGATTTGCTTCATGGGAGATGATGTCAACGACATGGAAGCCCAGCAGATTGCCGGTCTGTCCGCCGCTCCCGCGGACGCCCATCCAGCCGTTCTCGCCACGGCCACCTTCATCGCGAAACATAAGGGCGGCAAT
>JAKAAZ010000255.1 GCA_021802085.1 Acidobacteriota bacterium | reverse complement strand
CGGCTCGGCAATCGCAACGGCTATCGTTTCGGCATGGACATCCAATCCCAAAAATCGTACCTTCTCCTTCATGACCGGTTCCTCTCCGCTTGTGGCTCTGAACTGTGGTTGCTTCTTGGCTCACAGCGTAACCCACGGCCAGCGCATTGGTGCCGGTCACTCCATTTTGACTAAACTGCTGCTCAGGAGATCGTAAACAGGCTCTAAGATATGTGCCTGTATGTGTTACTATTGAGACACGCTCAGTGATTTGGTTGTGAGCCGTTCTTGCCAGCCTAACGGCAAGTGGTCCGCAGTTGCACCCTCCCAAGCCTCTACAGCGCGATCGCTTCGCGAAGTTTGCGTTGCGGTGCGGCGAAGCGATGTGCTTCCGCCTACCAGCTGTCATGCGGCATCCGAGGTCGAACCCAAAGTTCTTCGTGTCGACCCCTAGAGTTTCCTGAGACGCAGTTCTCCAGCAGCGTTTCCTTTTGAAACTCCGGTATCCCCTGCGGTTTCATCCCTTACCTTTTGCGGCCGCGAAGACCGTAAAGGCAAGCTGTGTTCCGGTCCGTCTGCACGTGGGTGCAAGGCAGCGCGGTCCAGGAAACGAAGGAAAACATTGACTCAATTTACAGATTTCACTCTTTTGCCCGCGCTTCAGAAGAAGCTCGCGCATTCCAAGTTCATTACTCTGACTCCGGTACAGGCAGCCGCGATTCCGCCGGCACTGGAAGGCCGCGACGTTCTGGCGACGGCGCAGACCGGCACCGGCAAGACTCTCAGCTTTTTGATCCCGATTGTTGAAGGTCTGCAGAAGGCATCCAGCGCGCCAGCGCAGGTTCAAGGCCAGCGGCAAGGTTCGCAGGGCCGGGGAAAGAGCCCCTTTGCGCTGATTCTTCTGCCAACCCGCGAGCTGGCGATGCAGGTGGAACAAGCCTATCGCAACCTGGCGCTCGATCCGTCCTCTCAAGCGGCGCTGGTGGTCGGCGGACTCTCCGAAGGCCCGCAACTGCAGGCGATTCGCCGTGGGGCGCGCATGATCGTGGCTACTCCTGGCCGCCTGGAAGATTATCTCCGCCGCAAACTGGTTCAGCTCGACCAGGTGCAAATTCTTGTGCTGGACGAAGTGGACCGCATGTTGGATATGGGTTTCAAGCCCGCCATCCAGCGCATTGTGGCCGCGTTGCCGGCGCAGCACCAGACGCTTTGCTATTCGGCAACGCTGGAGTCGCCGGTGAAGGAAATCGTTCGCGATTACGTGAAAAATCCAGTGCGGGTTGAGATTGGTTCAGCGCTGAAACCGGCGGAGAATGTTCGGCTTCAGACGTTTGAAGTGACGACCGACAAGAAGATGCCGCTGCTGGAGCATCTGTTGCGCTCGGAGGCAGGGAGCTTCCTGGTCTTCGTTCGCACCAAGCACGGCGCCGACCGCGTGGCGAAGAAGCTAAGCCTCTCGGGCTGGAATGCGACCCGCATTCATGGCGACCGCACCCAGGCGCAGCGCAGCGCGGCTTTGCGCAGCTTTACGCAAGGACAGCATCGCGTGCTGGTGGCGACGGATGTCGCCGCTCGCGGAATCGATGTGTCGCACATTGCGCATGTTGTGAACTACGACATGCCGAAGATGGCCGAGGACTTTGTTCATCGCGTGGGCCGCACCGGTCGCGCCTCGAAGAGCGGAGTTGCTTCCACCTTTGCCGCGCCGGAAGAGCGAGGCGATCTGCGCCGGATTGAACGCGCGTTGAAGATCACCATGGAACGGTTTCGGGTCAAGATGCCGCTGACGGCGTAAGCAGACCTACAATTCACTGAAGAAATTTGAGGCGCTTCCTGCTGCATGGGGAAGCGCCTCTTTTTTGTTTTGGCGGTGAGGATGCTGGCGCGGATCGTGGTCTGGGGTATGCTCGTAGGGTGAAAAAATTTACCTTGGATTCCACTCTCTATTGTCTTCGCTCCTCTGCCGGGTTCGCGATCTCGGCAGGCGTGTGCGTCCTTGTTCTCTCAACTTCTGCCCTGGCACAGACCGGAACACCCAGCTCGACATCCGCATCGGCCGCAACGCCAGCAAGCTCGCTCGCGCTGGTGCCGATGCCACGCGAAGTGCAGGAACGGGCAGTATTGTCGCTGAAAGATGGCATCAGCGTGGAAACGAGCAGCCGGGATGCCGACGATAAATTTGCGGTGACAGATCTGGTGGGCACGCTGAAAGATCGCGGCGTCGATGCACAGGAAGGCCACAAGGACAAGGTCAAAGTCGTTCTGATGCGCCTGGATGACAAAAAAGCAGCCGATCTTCTGGCGCATGCGAACCTCCGCTTCGATGCGGCGATGCACGACGAAGGCTATGTTCTGCTGACCGATGGCGGAACGACATATGACATCGCGGCGACCAGCGCGGGCCTGTATTACGGCGCGCAGACGTTGAAGCAGCTGGTGGTGGGCGGCGCTGCGAGCGGGAGCGGCAAGTCCACTTCCAATGCGGTGCTGCATGGGGTGTCGATTCGCGACTGGCCGGCGATGAAATATCGCGGGCTGGACGACGATCTTTCGCGTGGACCGGTGCCGACGCTGAAATTTCAGGAACACCAGGTGCGCGTGCTGTCGGAATACAAGGTGAATATCTACTCGCCGTATTTTGAGAACACGCTCGCGTATGCCTCCAATCCGTTATCCGCGCCGCCGGGCGGAGCGATGACGCGCGCGGACGTGGAGGAGTTGGTGCGGTATGCGCAGCAGTACCATGTCACCATTGTTCCCGAGCAGGAGGCCTTTGGGCATCTTCACCACACTCTGATGTACGACAAGTATGCCAAGCTGGCTGAGACGCCGCATGGCAGCGTGCTGGCTCCGGGCCAGCCGGGATCGATCCAACTGATCCAGCAGTGGTTCACCGAGATTGCGTCGATGTTTCCGGGGCCATTTCTTCATGTGGGCGCCGATGAAACCTTCGAACTGGGCCAAGGGCAGACCAAAACGGCGGTCGAAAAGGAGGGATTGGGGAAGGTCTACATGGACTTTCTGATCCAGATCCACCAGGCGCTGGAGCCGCTGCACAAACGGCTTCTTTTCTGGGGCGATATTGCCATGAAGGACCCCGAGCTGGTGAAAATACTGCCGAAAGACATGATCGCGATTGCCTGGGTATACGATCCGGAACCGGGAGGCTACGACAAGTGGCTGCTGCCGTTCACGAGTGCCGGGCTGGAAACGTGGGTCGCGCCGGGAGTGAACAGCTGGAACCGCATCTACCCGGACAACAACATGGCGCTGCTCGACATTCAAGGATTTTTGCGCGACGGACAGCGACTGGGCTCGACCGGCGAGTTGAACACGGTGTGGGACGATGATGGCGAGGGACTGTTCAATCTGGATTGGTACGGAGTTCTGTTCGGCGCCGCCGCGGGATGGCAGCCGGGGTCGAGCAGCATTCCCCAGTTTCAGAACAGCTATGGGCAGGTTTTCCATGGGGATCTGACGGGCAAGATCAACCAGGCGCAGATCGACCTGATGACGGCGCAGAAAACCGTGACCGATAGCGGCGTTGGCTACTCGACCGACGAGCTGTTCTGGATGGACCCGTGGAGCAAGGAAGGACAGCAGGCTTCCGCCAAGCTGCTTCCGGTGGTGAGCTCGATACGGGAGCAAGCCGAGCAGGCCATCATCCTGATCCAGCAGGCGCGTGCCGCGGGTCCCTTGCGGGAAGTCGATGCGCTGGACGCGATGGAGATGGGGGCGCGACGGATGGACTTTCTCGGTTACAAGTTTGAGGTTGCGCAGGAAATCGCCACAGCATATGACAGCGCATATCGACAACAGAGCCATCCCGACAGCGGTGAGGACATTGGGCGAATGTTATCGGACCTCTCCAGCAGCAATGGCCGCTGCCAGGACCTGCGCGATGGCTACGGGCTCACGCGCGATCTGTATCGCCAGGCATGGCTGCAGGAGAATCGGCCATACTGGCTGGACAACGTGATGGCCCACTATGAGCTGAATATGGAGCTGTGGATTCAGCGAGGGATTCGCTTCCAGGAAGCGCGCACGCAGTGGCACCAAACGCAGAAATTGCCGCCGCCGGAAGAGCTGGGGTTGCCGCCCATGCCGGCGCAGACAAATGCGGACCAACCGGCAAACTGAACTGGCCTGGATGCGTCCTTGGAAAGCCGTGATCCCTGGGGTTGTCCTCGCAAGCCGAAGGCGAAGAATCTCGCGGCGCTGCGGGAACCGCAAGGTCACTTTACTGCGCCACGCTTCGTTCAGGAAGACAACCTGCTGCGCTGAAGTCGTGACCTGATACAAGGCCAGAAATCATTTCTTTAACGAATTTAGACTCAGGACACTATAGCCGATTTACAGATACTGTAGTTAAAAATGAGATGAGTCATTCTGAGCGAAGCGAAGAATCCAGAGGGTGACGGCGGCAATGACCAGGCGCATAGCGTCTGGATTCTTCACT
>JAKAAZ010000254.1 GCA_021802085.1 Acidobacteriota bacterium | reverse complement strand
TCTTCTATACTTCTGCGTTCTGAGACAGCAGATACCAGATCCAATCCAAGGTATTCGCCGTGGTTTCATGGCCCGCGACGATGAGTGTCATGATCTCGCTGACCAATTGACGCTCTGGCATACCTTGGCCGCTCTCCCGGTCGCGCGCCTTCATCAGCACACCAAGGATATCCGTGGATACTCTATTCTCTCTCCGCCTGTTCGCCACAACCTGAGCGACCAGATTTCCCAATGGCCGGAACGACTGGGCAAACTGCAAGTCGCGTGTCGATTCGCTGGAAAGAATTCTAAAATGCGGTGCCACCTTCGTATAGTCGTCTCCGAATAGAGAAATCAGCACCACCTCTAAAACCATCTGGCTGATATCGAGCGTGATATTGACGCTCACGTTCTCCAGTGCTGCGCGCTCCCATTTCTCGATCAACGCGGCATTCGCTTCCGTAATAACATTCGTGAGCGCGACAATTGCTTCCTGGTGGAACGCAGGCTGAATCATCCTCCGTTGCTTCTTCCAGAACTTGCCTTCGCTTACCATCAAGCCATTGCCTAGCAGCAATCCGATCCGCTTGATCGCTTGACCCTTCTTATAGTTCTGCCAGTTTTCCCGCAGGATATAGTCGGCGTACTGGGGACCGCTGACCACATAAACATCGGAACCGTAGATGGAGGCTCTATAGATGTCCCCAAATTCCTTGAAATTACACATCATCCAACTCAGGAGATTTTGAGACCTGTCGTACTTCTCGGCAGGTCCAGGCGGGATTTGCGTCAGCCGGGTAGTCATCGCCTGAACTCTGTGCTTGCCTTGGGAGAACGGAAGTCGCTTTCGAATCCGATTCCGAAGTCGACGAGACTGGCACGGTGATTCATACCGCTTTTGCTCATTGGGCCCGTCCGACGATCAAATTGACTTAGAGAGTGCCAGCGCGATTCGCTTCTTTCTGCGCGGTCTCCAGCGCCAACACGGCATACCCGGTCGCGGCATCGGTCATAAAACGACCCACGTCGCTCTCCGGATCGCGCTGTGCATTCAGAGAAAAGCCCCGCCAACTACCATCCTTCTGCTGGTGATGTTGCAGCCACTCCAATCCGCGCTTCAGCGTATTGTCCTGGGGGCTCACCCCCGATTCTTCCAGGGCCAACACAATCAGACCGGTCGCGCATCCATCGCTTTCCGCGCTGCGACTCCGAAATTTCCATCTGTCCGATAGAACACGCCTCAATTCGGTCGGTTCGTCCAGGGATAGCAGCGCCCAGCCGCCGTCGCTCTGCTGGAGCCTTTCGATCTTCTTCATCAACTCTGCTCGCTCTGTGCCAGTCAGCAGCCCGGGCATGCGGGCGGATGCCCATAGAACGTACAGTTGGCTCATCACGGGCTGCGCTGCATACTGGCGCTGCAGGTACTCCCGCAACAAGCGCAAATGTTCGCGAATGCCCGGCTCATCGGCATAGCGATCCGGAGCATTTCCTAGTGCTATCGCCAGCAACGCCGCACCCTGATATCCCGACTCCTTAGATTCCCAGGGAGCCAGATCGAAGTCCTGCCACTTCCACCCGCCGGCATTCTTGCCCGTTTTCTCCTGCAGCGCCCAAGCCTCGTCAAATGCTGTCCGTGTAATCGGACGCAGATGCCCTTGGCCCGCGTCGTAGCTCGCCAGGATCACGGCATTCAGTACCGCCTCAGTTGCATGAGACTGTGCCGTTTTGCCGGGGCCGTCTTCTGCGTCGGAGTAAAATGGACTTGTCTTCGACCAGTTCGCCACTCGCTTCTCCACGCTGTCCATCATCGTCTTCTCAGGCGCGGGCATCCTCGTTTCACCTATCTGCCGTTGCAAGGCAGGCCGCGCCAGCGCATATGGTACGACCGTATGGCAGGAGATGCAGATCGTTCCATGATCCTTCTGCGTCGGCGGCCAGTGCTGCCACCAAACTTCACGGTAATCCAGGTAGCTCGCTGCAACCTCCGGGTTCCAATTCCTCCGATAAGAGTAAGAGGCGGAAGGAGCCGCGGAGGTCGCGCGAGTCCGTGTTGCTCTCCAGAAACCAATTGCCGCAACGCTCAAAGCCGGCAATAGAAATATGAAGAACGCTCTGATCCTCATCCCTTTTCTCCCCGACCCTCGAACGTCCACCCTGCAGACCATTCCAACATCATTGAAACGACCTCAGAGCCGAATGATCACCGTCTTTACTTCGGAGTACTCCTGCAATCCATACTCGCCCAGCTCACGCCCACTCCCCGACTGCTTGAATCCGCCGAACGGAGCACGGGTATCCAGAATGTTGTAACAATTCACCCATACCGTGCCAGCCCGTATTCCATTCGCGATCGCATGCGCCTTTTTGATGTCGCGGGTCCAGACCCCTGCCGCCAATCCATAGATCGTGCGGTTGGCCCGAGTGATGACTTCCTCTAGATTCTTGAATGGAATCACGCTCATCACGGGCCCGAAGATTTCTTCCCGGGCAATCTTCATGTCATCCCGAACGTCGGCGAACACGGTGGGCGCGATGAAGTAGCCACGATCTCCGACGCGTTTGCCGCCGCAGGCCAGCGTAGCGCCTTCGCTTTGCCCAGACTCGATATAGCCCATCACTTTGTCGAACTGTGCCTGATCCACCTGCGGGCCCTGTTCCGTTTTGAGATCGAACGGATCTCCAACAACACGCTTCCGGGCACGAGCCACGCTCTTTTCTACGAACTGGTCGTAGATGTTTTCTTCGACAAACACTCTTGATCCTGCGCAACAGATTTGGCCCTGATTGGAAAATATTCCCAGATGAGCGCCTTCCACCGCCTCGTCCAGGTCTGTGTCGTGGAAGATGATGTTCGGACTCTTTCCGCCTAACTCCAGCGTGACTCGCTTTAGATTGGACTTGGCGGCGGCTTCCAGGATGAAACGCCCGACCTCAGTGGACCCGGTGAATGCCACCTTGTCCACGTCCATATGACGAGCGATGGCTGCGCCGGCCGTGGGGCCAAATCCCGGCAACAGGTTGACCACGCCCTCCGGAAAGCCCGCCTCCACAATCAGTTCCCCAATACGCAGCGCGGAGAGGGGCGTCTGCTCGGCCGGCTTCATCACGACGGTATTTCCCGTGGCCAACGCCGGGGCCAGTTTCCAAGCCTGCATCAACATGGGGTAATTCCACGGAATGATTTGCCCGACGACGCCGATAGGTTCATGCCGCGTGTAGCAGAAAAAGTCGCCGTCAATGGGAATGGTTTTTCCCTGAACCTTGTCTGCCCATCCCGCGAAATAACGATAGCAAGCAACTGCCTTGGCAACGTCCACTCTCTTCGCCACGGAAACTGGCTTTCCATTATCGAGCGACTCGAGCCTTGCGAGCGCGTCAGCATTTTTTTCGATATGATCCGCAAGGCGATAGAGTAGTTGGCCACGTTCCGACGCGTGCATTTTTCGCCACAACCCATGCTCGAAGGCTTCGCGCGCTGCCTGAACAGCGTTCTCCACATCGCTGGCATCGGCCGCGGCAACCTGACAGATTTCCTCGCCCGTGGTGGGGTTGACCGTGGCAAAACTCTCGCCCGATTCGCTCGAAACCCAGCGATTGCCGATCAGAAGTTTCGTCGCAAAGGGAGCGGCTTCGGTTTCCGTAGGTGCTAACTGGGCCGTCACGCGGACACGCTCCTCACGGCAGCCAATGCCGGGATGCAACTATTCGCCTTATGCGCCTCCACAACGGCTTTGCTGCCCTGCATCCCCAGTTCTTTCTGCGCGCAAATATGCTGTAGCCAGTTCCTGTAAATGCAGGCAGCCGTCGGACGCCAGACGTTTTCGATTTCTGCATTTTCCAGAATCCAGGCTACTTCCGCCAGGATGTCTCCATGTCTCCCGACTCTGGCCTGTTGCTGTAACGCGGCCAATGCCATCCTCGTGTCGTGGTCGAAATAACCCTTCGGCGGCAACGGGTAGGTGCATGTCTCTCCTCGGAGATAGCGCCCGATATCCCTGCGGTATTCGAGGAGCAAAGTATTGGATTCATATTCCGGATGGCCCTGGAAAAAGACAAACAGGCTCTTATGCTGTTGGATAAATGTATCGACACCCACGCCTGCGGCCTCGGTCAGTATCCGATACCCCCGCTCGGTCAGCGCGTCTGCTGGGATGCCGTTCCAGCGGGAATGGGGCAGCTTGAAGTGCGAGGGCGCCCCTGCGGTCAGCGGATGGTCCGACACTCGCACACAGTCAAAGACACCACAGTGCTTGCGGCCGTTCTTCACTCTGCCGATGCCATCCATGTATAGAACTGCGGCGTGGGCAGCCAGGCAAGACCAGATCGTCGAGTAAGTGTTGTCTCGAGCCCAGTCAACCACTTTTGTAAAACTCTCCCAATAGGGTTCATCTGCCAGGTTGGAAGTGACAGGCTCCCTCCCGGTCACTATGAGCCCATCCAGATGCGTGCTCCACAGATTTTCCACGCTCGAATAGAACTCTCCGATGTGGCGCGCAGC
>JAKAAZ010000023.1 GCA_021802085.1 Acidobacteriota bacterium | reverse complement strand
TCCGCTTTCATCTGACCATGAAGACTTCGACCGATGAAGGCACGCGTCTGCTGGCGATGGCGATGCAGCAACAATTGCGCGCGGTGGGGATTGCGCTGGATATTCGCAGTTTTGAGTTCGCAACTTTCTATTCCGATATTTCGCATGGGTCGTTCGGCATCTACGGCCTGCGCTGGATTGGCGGCAACGAGGACCCGGATATTTTCCGGTATGCATTCGCCACTTCCAGTATTCCGCCACGCGGCGCCAATCGCGGAGATTACTCGAATGCGGAGGTCGACCAACTGCTGCAAACCGCGGCGTCCGACTCGAACCAGGCGGATCGGCGTGCCGCGTATGTGCGGGTGCAGCAGATTCTTGCCAACGATCTGCCGACATTGCCGCTGTGGTTTCTCGATTCGGTTGTGGTCTATAACCGACGGCTGAGTGGAGTGACTGCATCTCCGTCGGGAAATTTCTACTTCCTGGAAACTGTCGTTCCCCATGCGGCGCAGTAGGGAATTTCTAGACGGGAAGGGTGCCGGCGGTCATCGGGGATTTCTTCCGCGCAGGCGTTGGAACGAAGCCGGCAAGCCGGAAGGTCAGCCACATGGCAGGCACCAGAAATACCGTGGAGTTGAGCACCCACATGATGACACCGCCCGCCACCTGGTCCGAGAGCGCGGAGATGTGAAAGGGATTGGGCTGGGCGACATAGAACTGGTAGATGGGTTGATTGCAAAAAGCCATGAACGCCGACAGCGCCGTGTTCACGATGTCCGCCGAGAGCAGGTAGATCAGGACCATCCAGCCAGTCGAGCGAGCGCGACTGGGCCAGGGGTGAACGATCACTTCCCAAAAAAGAATTGCCGTTCCAAGAAAGCAGAGATGTTCGATGTCGTGAATGTGCTCATTGCGCAAGGCGAGATCAAAGGCAGCGGGCAGATGCCAGGCAAGGAAAACGAGATTGAATGTGAGCCAGGCGACCATCGGGGTGGTAAGGAAATGGCCGAGACGGCGCAGGAATCGCCACGCGATCAGTGGACCGACGACACTCTTGACGCTCCAGCGCGGCAGACCGTGCAGCAGCGGGACGACGGGCGCGCCCAGCAAGAACAGCGGTGGGACCGCCGACATCAGCAGAAAGTGCTGGACCATGTGGGCGCTTAACAACGTGTCGGCGAAACCGTCGATGGGCGAAGCGATTGCCAGCCATAGCACCGCCATGCCGCTCAGGAAATAGAGTAGCCGCGTGCAGGTGAAATATGCCGGCCTCGTGCGGCGGATCGCAACCCAGCCGCAGACATAGATCGCCGACACCGCGCAGATGGCGATGGTCAGCCAGAACGGCGGCGACCATGCGGCGAAAATGGCTTGCGTGGCGGTCGACATAGGGTCAGCCTCCGGATTTACAGTTGCTGTAGTGCCGCGTGGCTGTCATCCTGAGTGTAGCGAAGGACCCAGCGGTGATGGCGGAATAACCCAGGTGAATATTCTCTGGATTCTTCACTCCGCTACGCTTCATTCAGAATGACTCTCTTCCACGTTAGAAAATATTCTCTGGAGGGTTACCCTTCACTGCGTTCACGATCAGAATGACTCTCCTTCGACACATGCGGCCACTTCTTTACTGGCTTTCGCCAGCGGAGTGCGCCGACTCACTCCGCATCAGTCGATGCACGTCATTCTGCGCCGGGCGTTCATTGCCATTCAGGGTCTCGAGGAAGCTGACGAGCGCGGTGACCTGCGGCGGACTCAGCGCGCTGCCGTAGGCGGGCATGTTTCCTCCGCCCTGCAGCACCTGGCGAATCAGCTCACTTTCAGACAATCGCGTGGCGACCATATCGAGATCGGGACCGCGCTGGCCACCGAGGCCGTCGAGCGCATGACAATTGCGGCATTGCATCTGCTGGAATACGAGCGCGCCCTGCCGTTGCAAAGGGGTCCTCCCCTTCAGATACTTCGGCTGCACGACATCGCCGCTCCAGGCATCCATGACCGGACTCCACGGAGGATGTTGGCCGAGGCTGGTGAGAATCGACAGCGAGACCGCAATTACGGCGACCATGAGCACAGCGACGGGGCGGCGCGACCAGTGTTTTTCTCCTTCGCCGGCGTACAGCGGCAACCCCAGCATGGCGCAGATCACGACGATGGGCATGATGAGCAGAAGCGGCGTTTCCAAAGCGGGCGGAGCCAGGGCGAAGACGGCATAGATCCACAGGAACGGAAGGTCCGGCTTGGGGGCGGTCTGGATGATGGTGGGATCGGGCGGGCCGCTGGGCCCGATCGGACCAAAGAAAAACGCGCACGCCATGATGGCGAGAATGATGGCGACGGAGAATGCGACATCCTTCCACGCCGCGTCCGGAACGAAGGGGACGCCATCCTTCTGGATGTCCGCCTCGTATTCCTGGATGTAGGTGCTCCTGCGGACCAGGCGGCCGGGCATGGGCCACTCGCTGACGCCGAGGTAGAGCACCATCCATACATGCACGGCCACCAGGGCGATCAGGATTCCTGGAATGACGAAGACATGCAGAGCGAAGAAGCGAGAAAATGTAGTGGCGCCAATGATGGGGCCGCCCAGCATCGAATGGACCAGTTCCCCGCCGATCCATGGGACCCTGCCCATGATGGCCGCGCCAATCCCCAATCCCCAATAGGCATCCTGATCGAAGCGCAGCACCTGCCCGGTGAACGCCATGCCGAGGGTCAGCAGCAATAAGAACACGCCCACGATCCAGGTGAGTTCGCGAGGGAATTTGTAGGAGCCGAACATGAAGACCTGGGTCATGTGGATGATCACGATGGCGACCATGAAATCCGATCCCCAGCCGTGCAGGGCGCGGAGGAACCAGCCGAGTTCCATGCCATGGTTCAAAAAGTTGAGACTGTTCCACGCGTCGCGCGCTGTGGGCGTATAGACCAGCGCCAGCAAAATGCCGGTGACAATCTGCAAGCCGAAGATCATCGCCGCGGCGCTGCCGAAGACGTACCACCAGCTGGCGCTGCTTTTGGGAATGGGATGCTCGGCGGCCTCGGTGATGGGCTTTGCCAGCCCCAGGCGGCGATCGAACCAGCGATAGAGCTCCAGGCTCTTTTGCTTTATCCCAGACATGTCTTGCTTCCCGGCTTGGCAACGCTTGCTTGGGTGGACAAAGTGGGCAATTCTCCGGCCCAGATCATCAATTGATTCCCCGCAACTTTGTATTTGTACTGATACAGGCCGCGCGGCGGAGGCCCGGCGGCGACGGCTCCGTCCTGGTAATAGACTCCGCCGTGGCAGGGACACATGAAGAGTTTCGATTGCGGAAACCAGTGCACGGGGCAGTCCATGTGGGCGCAGTTGATGGCGAAGACCTGGAATTGGGTGTTGTCGATATTGCGCACCCAGCATGGCAGGGTGCGGGTTTGCCCATCCGCAGGAGTGCCTTCCGGGTTGCGATACCGGCCCAATCTGGTTTCTCCCGGAGGAAACTGCTCCAGATTTCCCACCGGCACCCAGTGGTTGTAGCTGTCGTTCCGCTTGAATACAGGGCCGAGGAGGTACCCGAGCACAGGCACGGCCAAAACTGCGCCGACGGCGCCATTGAGCAGGACCGCCACCTTAAAAAGAAATTTCCGTCGCGAGTGTTCGCTCGGCTGGTTCAGCGGATTCTCGATGAGCGGATTCTTGAATAAATCTTTCCAAGGATTCTTCACGGCTACTCCTGCTGCGGATTGCTCCGCTGGTTTACTTCCCTTTCGCGGGCGGTTCGGCGCTGGCCGGCGGCGAGCCTGGAAACGGCTGACCCGGAGACTGCACCCGGTGCGACGTCAGCCACGCGACCACGTCAGTGACGTCTTTGTCGGTCATCGGCTGCGCTGTCCTACCTCCGCGCCAATCCGGCATGCCTTCGCCCGGCAGGCCGGAAACAACAATGTCGCGAAGCCCCTGATCGCTCACCAGCGCAAGAAATGTGGGATCGACGATGGAACCTGTGGCGGCATGTGCGGGTTTCGACGCACCGGGAGAAGGCCCTTGTCCCTCATCGCCGTGACAGCGAGCGCAATGCATCTGGAAGGCGGTCTTTCCGGCTGCGACATCGCCCTTCGAAGACGGCGTGTAGCCGGGGGTGTTCGCCGCATCCGAAGCCCCGGACTTGCCCCAGTGGGAAATCATTCCATTGACAATGTTCTCGACCTGCTGGTCGGATAAGAATCCGCCGCCACTGTAGGCAAAGGCGGGCATCAATGTATTGGGTATGCCATTGCTGACGATCTTGACGAGATGATCGTGTCCGGCCCAGGCCAGATAGACGGGATTGTTCATCGGCAGCCCCGCGCCGTTCAAGCCTTGATCGCCGTGACAGGCCGAGCAGTTGCTCTTATACAAAACATCGAACTTGAGTGTCTGGTCCGGGCGCATGGTTTCCGGCCGGAAGCCCGGCTTTCCCGGCGGGTGACAACCCGCAGCGCCGAGCACAACCGCGGCGGACAAAAGTATCGCTCCCATCGGCTTTCTCTTCATTGGTCGCGATCCTTTTCGGGGGCTTGTTCTTCTATTCCCTGAGAGATCAGTCCAGCGCGTTCGGCGAATGGGCGAGCTTGGAATTGCGGGGTTCGGACGCGAACATGCAGGTTCACGACGAATCCAGCCACCAGGCCGAAAGCGATCTGCGACGCAATAAACCATAACCAGTCGATTCGCTCGTTCAGCAGAGGATTGACCGCCGCCAGTCCGCCATACAGAAGCCCGCTCCAGAAAATGGGCGCGAGAAATCCGGCGGTTGCAATTGGTTCCCATGGAAACATGGGCAGGATGGCCCCGTAGAGAAGTCCGACGAGGACGGAAGCAAGCACGTGGACCCCTACGGCAACCAGCAGACCTTCCAGGTGAAACGCGGATAGGAATGCTGTGCTGCGCTCTGCCCAGTCTGGAATGGCGATCGCCGCCAGAAGATTGGGCGCGTACCAGAGGCTGTGATAGCGGACCAGTCCATACAGGGTTGCGGGAGCGATCATGGCGATTCCGCCGGCGATTCCACCCTGCACGCCAGCGCCCATAGTGTATCGCTCGACCGGCAGGAAAGTACGGTGCGACAGCGCGACTGGCAGGCGCGCCACTTGTTCGCGAGAGCTTTTGATTTCGACGATTTCAGTGACGACCGATACGTCCTCGTGCCGCTCGTGGGGCAATACGGCATGGAACCAGCCAACGGCGGAGCGCACCATCAGTAGCAGGCCCAGGGCGCTGATCGCCCAACTCGTCACAAGGCCGGCAAACAGAAGAGTCACGCCGAACGCCAGTACGATGGGCCATGCTGTGGGCGCGGGCAGGTGAATCATATGCTGGCCAGGATGGCTGTGTTCCGTGTCGATTTTCATAGACTTGTCATCTTCCGATTACATATACGACGAGAAAAACAACCGCCCACACGGCATCGACAAAATGCCAGTACATGGACAACGCGTGAAAATGATCGACGTGGTCCCGCGTGACCTTGCCAAACAGCCCGAGGACGAGGACGACGCTCAGCATCAGCAATCCGATGAGAACGTGGGTGGCATGCAGGCCCACCAAAGAATAAAACGTGGTGCCGAACAGGCTGGTGCGAATGGTGAAATGGTGTTTGTAGATCAGGTCGTACCATTCTCTTCCGGTGCCGATGAGAAACATAACGCCCAGCAGGACGGTGCCCGTCAGCCAGCCGATAAACGACCATTGGCTGCGCTTCTGGAGGCCGTTCACGGCAAGATGGACGGTGAGACTGCTGGAAAACAGACAGATGGTGCCGAAGATAGGAAGGCTGAGTATCTCCTGTGGCGTAGGTCCGCTGAGACTTTTGCCAATGTAGAAGAGGTAGGCCACAACGAAGATGAGGAACATGGCCGACTCGGCCATGATCAAGCACCACATGCCCACTGTGCCTTTGTAGGGCAGGACCCAAACTTCGTCCCTGCTGTCGAGGGTGAATGGGATGGTCGTCATTTGTTGGCCGCCAACTGATCTTCGGTGTCGAGCTCATATTTCCAGTCCGGGTCTTCCGGATGCTTGAGGTCCCACAGCGGACGGCGGCTGCGAACCATGGGCTCGTCGGCAAAGTTGTAACTGGGCGGCGGAGAGGTGGTCGCCCATTCCAGCGTCCAGGCATCCCAGGGGTCGTTGCCAGCCAGTTCTCCGACAAAATGCGAGCGGACCAGATTGTAAACAAAGATGAGAATGGCAATCGCCTGGATAAATGCGCCAATGGTGATGATCATGTTCCAGGTTCCCCAATGGTGGCCCGGTTCATAGGTGTAGATTTCCCGCGGCATTCCCAAGAGTCCAGGAATGTGCATGGTATCGAACGTCATGTGGAAGCCGAGGACAAACAGCCAGAAGTGCCACTTGCCCAGGGTTCCGCTCATCATGCGCCCCGTCATTTTCGGAAACCAATAATAGAAAGCAGCGAACAGGGCAAACAGAATGCCGCCGACAATGACGTAATGAAAATGCGCGACCACAAAATAGGAGTTATGCAGTTGCCAGTCGAACGGCGCGACCGCCAACATGACTCCGGTGAGGCCAGCAAGCGTGAATTGAAACAGGAAGGCGGTGCAGAACAGCATCGGGACCGTGAAATATATCTTACCGCCCCACATCGTTGCCAGCCAGTTGAAGATTTTTATTCCAGTGGGGACGGCGATGATCATGGTCGAGAGGACAAAGGCGGTGTTGGCCGCAGCTCCCATGCCCACGGTAAACATGTGGTGCGCCCACACTGTGAAGCTGATAAATCCAATGCCAACCGAGGCCGCCACCATGGCCGGATAGCCGAAGATCGCCTTGCGGGAGAACACGGGAATGATTTCATTCACAAAACCGAAGGCGGGCAGCACCAGGATGTAGACCTCGGGATGTCCGAATATCCAGAAGAAATGCGCCCACAGAACAGCCGAGCCGCCGGCCTGCGTATCGAAAAAATGTCCGCCGAGAAAGCGGTCGACCAAGAGCATGAGCTGCGCCGCTCCCAGTGGGGGGATCGCGCCAAGAATCAGCACCGATGCGACCAGCATCAGCCAGACAAACAGCGGCATATGGTTCAGCTTCATGCCCTTGCAGCGCAGGCAAAGTGTTGTCGCAACGGTATTCAGGGCGGTGCCAATGCTTCCAATGCCGGTGATAAAGATTCCCAGCGCCCAGTAGTCGGCGGCATGGCTTTTTGAGAATGCGACGGACGTAAGCGGCGCGTAGGCGAACCAGCCCTGGTCCGGAATTCCGGCCCCGCCGAAGAGACCTTTTCCGCCGAGGAAGCTGTAGTAGAGCAGCGACGCGCCAAACAGAAAAATCCAGAAGCTGAAGGCATTCAACCGGGGGAACGCCATGTCCCGGGCGCCAATCATGAGCGGCACCAGGTAATTTCCAAAGCCGAGGAGAATGGGCATGGCAACGAAAAAGATCATGGTGGTGCCGTGCAGCGTGAAGAGCTGATTGTATTGCTCCGGCGAGACGAATGTCGCCTCGGGCCGGGCCAACTGAATCCGTATGAGCAGGGCTTCAACGCCGCCGATCACGAGAAACAGCAGCGCGGCGGCGATATACATCATGCCGATCTTTTTATGATCGGTGGTAACGATCCACTCATGCATCACCTCCAACCACAGGCGGTGATTTTCCTCTTTCGGAGTTCGATCGATCGCTCCTGACAGTGGTATGGAATCAGCCATAACGTGCGTCTCTCACTTCCACAGCTTACTGCAGTGTTACCAGGTAAGAAGCGATCAGGGCTATGTCCCGGTCGCTGAGTTTCATGGCCGGCATCAGGCATCCCGGCTTGTAATGGTCGGGGTCCTTGATCCAGTTTTCCAGATCGCTTTCCGTATTGGGCAGCGCTCCCGCGGCGAGGGTGTCGCGGCTCGCCAGGTGGGTCAGATCGGGTCCGAAGCGGCCATTCGCGACCGTGCCGCGTATCGCGTGGCAATTGATACAGGCGCTGTGCTCAAATACGGCGCGTCCGGCAGCGACGCTGGGATCTTGCACTGCGGGTTTCGCCTGATTGGCAGCCCATTTCTCGAAGTCCGTGGGCGTCTGCGCATAAACGCGAATCAACATTCTGGCGTGTTCGGCGCCGCAAAACTGGGCGCACTGCCCGTAATAGATGCCGGGAGTGTCGGGCTGAATCCACATGTTATTCACCTGGCCCGACATCAGGTCGGTCTTGCCGCCGAGGCGCGGCACCCAGAAGCTATGATCGACATCCGCGCTGACCAGTTTCAGAAACGTTGGCAGCGAACCGGTCGCGTCCGCTCCAACGGGAACATGCAGCTCGTTCGCCGTGACAAATCCATATTTAGGGTAGCGAAACTCCCACCAGAATTGATGGCCAACCACGGTCACATTCAACGCCTGCCCGGGCTGCGGCGCGTGCTGGATGCTGAAGATGATGCGCACGCTGGCAAGGAAGATCACCACCACAATCAGAATGGGAAATACGGTCCAGGCCAGTTCAATCTGATTGCTTCCGTAAATCTGGGGCGGCTCGCGCTCGTCGTCGCCGGCGCGATGGCGATAGCGAAGGATGACGTGCAACAACAATGCGGAAACTGTAACGAAGATTGCGCCCGTGATGATGAGCACGAAGATCGAGAGACGGAAAATGTCGTGCGCAGGGGCGGACCGCGGAGAAAAGATGTTGGTGGAGGAAGTCAACAGCTTGTCGAACAAGCTGGCCCACTGGCCGGAAGCGGTATACATCGCCAGGGCAAGATTATGTAAGGTTGGATGAGCCCGCATCGCTCCAGGCAAGATGGAGGACCGTATGGCTTCCAAACAATAGGACCTCAACGCAAGACTCCTGCAATGCTGAACTGCTCTCTGGATGGATCCAAGTATTTGTGAGGCGTCGGCTGAATTCGCAAGATCCGACAAAAAGAACCGCACTTCCAGTATGACACCGTTCACCAGGTCGCGAGGGAGCGGCGGTTTTCCGGAACTCAGACTGTGATTGGATGCAAGATTGTTCCGCGAGTTTTTCCGTCACTGGCGTTAGGTGGAACCGTTCATTGACGGATGCGCGGGTTCGCCAGGATGTAGAGCGCATCTGTGAGGAGGTTCACCAGCACATAGGTCAGACCGATAGCCAGAATGCAGCCTTGCACCAGCGGGTAATCCCGATTGGAAATAGCGGAGATGGTCAGTCGCCCGAGCCCGGGCCAGGAGAAGATGGTCTCGGTCACGATGGCGCCAGCCAGCAGAACGCCGAACTGCAAGCCAATCACCGTCAGCAGCGGAATCATCGCATTGGGGAGGGCGTGGCGATAGACGACGGCGCGCTCGGACAGTCCTTTTGCGCGCGCGGTGCGGATATAGTCCTGACCCAGCTCCTCCAGCATGGAGGTGCGAACCATGCGGGTCAGAATTGCCGCCAGCGCCGTTCCCATGGTGACGGTCGGCAGAATAAAATTCCGCCACGATCCCGTCCCGGAGACGGGGAGCCATCCCAGCGCAATTCCAAAAACGAGAATCAGAATGGGGCCCAGCGTGAAACTTGGAAAGGAAACTCCAAACAAACTGATGACGCCGAGCCACTTGTCCTGCCATCGGGAGCGATGGCGCGCGGAGGCGATACCGGCGGGAAACGACAGCAGAATCGCCAGTAGAACGGCGGGGATGGCAAGCTCCAATGTGTACGGATAGCGCGACAAGATCAGTTGCGTGACCGGGGTGTTGAAGCGCAGCGACTGCCCCATATTTCCATGCAGCACGCCGTTCCAGTAGCGAACATATTGCGTGCCGAGTGGGACATCCAATCCATAGGCATGGCGCAAGGCGCCGATATCGGAAGCCGTGGCTCCCTCGCCCAGCATCTGCTCGACCGGATCGCCCGGAACCAGATGAATGAGAAAGAAGATGAGCGACACCACAATCCAGAGCACCGGGAGAAGCAGCAGAAGACGTTTCAGGACGGTGCGCCAGGCTGCCTTCATGCTGGATTGTGCTCCTCGTTGTTGAAACCGGTCTTCGTCGCGGAGCTTTCCAGTGTTCCAACCTGGGCGCCGCGACTCTTAGGCGGCAAAACTTTTTCCGCATCTATATTCGAGGATGATTTTTTGTCCGTCATCGCCGCGGTTTCCGGCTCTACGCGCACGCGGGTGATGCGGTGGTCTTCCATTGCGGCAACGGTGAATCTTCGCCCTTCATGCACCATCGAATCGCCCACGTTGGGAATTTTCTGCATGTGCACCAGTAGAAATCCTGCCAGCGTTTCGACGCCGCCATCGTGCGGCAGATGCCACCCCATCTGGGTTTCGAGATCCAGCAGCGTGACGTTGCCGTGTAGCACCAGCGTACCGGAAGAAAGCGTTTGCATGGAGCTGTCGTGTATGTCGAATTCATCCTCCATCTCGCCGACAATCTGCTCCAGCGCGTCTTCGACCGTGACGAGTCCTGTTGTCGAGCCAAATTCGTCCACAACGATGGCAAGATGCCTTCTTCGAGTTTGAAATTCTGTGAGCAGATCGGAGACGAGCTTGGTTTCCGGCACGATAATCACATCGTGCATCAGCTGGCCGAGCTGCATTTCGCTTTCTCCGTCTCGGATCGCGCTGGTTTGAGCCGCTGCCTGAAGGATGGCGCGGGAATGCATGAGCCGCGCCAGGTCCTTGGCATAGACAACGCCCACGATATGCTCGGGACCTCGTTGGGGATCGAAGACGGGAACTCGCGAACGCTGCACCTGGGTAATGCGCGCGTTGGCCTCGGCGAGGGGAAGATCGGTGGGCAGAGAAAAAATCCGTTGCCGGGGCGTCATGATTTCGCGCACGTTGATGGTATCCAGATCGAGCACGCGATGGATAATCATCTCGAGCTTTTCCGGCAACAGCCCCACGCGTCGGGTAGCCGTGGTGATGAGCTTCAACTCCTCCGGGGAATGGGCGGTTCCATCGGGGACGCGAGACAGCCGGAATACGCGCAGCACCAGTTCCGCGGAGGCGTTCATGAAGCGGACCAGGGGGCGCGTCAGCCGCATGAAGACGTTGATGGGGCCGGCGATCGCCAACGCCATTTTCTCGCCCTGGCGCAGCGCCAGCGACTTGGGTACCAGCTCTCCAAAAATAACTTCCAGATAGGTAATCAGGCTGAACGCCAGCCCCGCAGACACGATACCGGCGAAAAAGCGGGCATGGGGCAGAATGGAAAGCCACGGTACCAGAAAGCGCGCCACAAAGGGTTCGCCCAACCAGCCGAGCGTCAGGCTGGCCAGAGTTACGCCTAGCTGCACCGCGGGTAAAAGTTCTTCCAGGTTCGATTGCAACTCTGCAACAAGGCGCGCGCTACCACGCTTCTCTTCGATCAGTTGCTGCACCCGTGTACGCCGCAGCGAAACAAGGGCAAACTCCGCGGCGACGAAAAATGCGTTGGCCAGAATCAACGCCGCAATCGCGGCAGCTCGAAATAGCGGCAGTGTTGGCATTCGCCTCCGAGTCTAGCAGGCCGCGAGGATCGAAGGCCTCGCCGCTAAAAGCGTCTTTATCTCCATGTATGGAGAGTTATTGTCTATGGAACCCACAGCAATAATTCCTCGTATCTATCCTCCTGCCGGTAGTACATTTCCATTAAGTCCCAGTCACCCCCGGAGGATTCCCCCATGCACGCACCACGACGAGTTATTGCATTCTTGTTCCTCGCCTGTATCTCATCCCTTTGCTACGCGGCTGACCTGACCTTCCAACGTTCCTTGACCGCCAGCGGGAATGTGGCGTTCAGCGTCTGCAACGGTTCCGGCTCAATTCATGTCGCGGGAGCTAATGGCAGCAAGATTGAGATCGCTGCAAAGATCCATCCCACCAACTGGCACGATTTTGGCAACAGCGACACCATGAAGAAGATCGCGGCGGCTCCGCCGGTACAACAGACGGGCAATGCGGTCCATGTAGGAAACAGCGACATTTGCGGCGGCTCTGCCTACCAGAACATCGACATCGACTATGAAATCACCATCCCCAAGGGCTCCACTGTGGTCGCGGCCAGCGGAGCGGGGGATATTCACGTGGAGTCGATCGGCGGCTACGTGCGCGCGCGTACGGGCAAGGGAAATATCATCGCGAATGGCATCGGCTCAGACTCCTTCCTAAGGACCGGATCGGGAACCATCGACATTCAGGCGGCGCATGGAACCATGGCCGCAGAAACCGGGACGGGCGATGTCTCGCTGCGCGGTTCCGATGTAAGCCAGGGGATTCTGAAGTCGGGTTCGGGCAATATTACCACCCTGAATCTTCGCGGCGGCTTGCGAGCCAACACAGGCTCGGGCACGCTGACGATTGGCGGCACGCCGACCGCCGACTGGAAGCTCGGAACAGGGTCGGGAGCCATTCACCTGCACGTGGATCCAGCGGCAAAATTCAACCTGGATGCGGAGGCGGGCTCCGGGTCGATCGACTCGAAATTGCCGGCGCCACTTTCCGGACACATCGCCAACGGGGTGCTCAAAGGCCCGGTGAATGGCGGCGGCCCGCTCGTGGAACTGTACACCGGCTCCGGAAGCATCGACGTGGATTAAGGAACGCGCCGCGGATGCACCGGTTACCACAGCTTTGCTTCGGCTAACCGGAGTTCGTCACGAGCGAGGGTGAGAATGGCCTAAGTGTTTCAGAATCAGTTCAGGCTATCGCAGAGTTTGCACTACATTCGCGTTGAAACCGGAGATGTTCGGGCAGACTGATTCCGAACTGGCGGAGCAAGGATTTCTGCTCTGTGGCTGGTTCGGTGATCCCCCGCAGCCTGATTTCGCGACCGTCGGTAGTGGGCAGAACGCTGTCTGCGCTCTGCAGGGTGGACAGCAGGGCGATGGCTCTCATCGGCGTCATGGGCTGGGCGTTATCGACGCCACTTGCCGATGGTGTTGGCACAATCGGAGGCCGGCGCTTCAGCAGATGTTTTAGTGTGACCCACAAGGCGTAGCCGGGGAACGCGACCAGGATATGCGCTTTTACGCGCAGATCGAGGTCGTACAGATCGTTCACCTGCGGATGCCGTGGCTGAATCTGCCCCAGCCGCCGCTCCATCTTGTTGCGGTCTTTCAGTTGGCCTGTGGCGATGGCTTGCAAGAGGGTAGGTCTGCACTCCATCGCGTTTTCAGAAACCGCCATTGAGACAACAGGACTTACTTCCCTCCGACAGGTCAAAATAGCCGAAACTGTCAATTCGTGACGAACTTGGGCTAAGTGGGATGATTGGCAACTGAATCGAAACTGCGCGGCACACGTCGCGCGTTTCAATCAACTACCTCGCGATCTTGCAGGCCGGCAAACCAGCTGCTTCGCTTCGTCAGGGTGCCTCTCGAATGGGCTCCTGCGAGCATCTTGTGCACTCTTGCGCTTCGCCCGTCTCACAGCGAAGATATTTTTCCGGGCTTGGAGTGCAACGACGGCTGCGCAACAAACACAAACGGCCTCCGTGGCCGGAGGCTGTTTGCGTTGAACTTGAATTCCCTTACTTCACCTTGAACAGAATGATGGCAAAGGTGAAAAGTGCCAGCGATTCGATGAAGGCCAGGCCAAGCACGAGGAAAAGAAAAATTGCCGGCCGCGCTCCCGGGTTCCGTGCGAGCGCCAGTGTCGAAGATCCGACCGCGTAACCCTCGCCCAGACCGCAAAGCCCGGAGGCAATGGCCATCGAGATGCCCGCGGCAATCGCCACCATGCTGGCATGGGACGAATCGCCGCCACCGGCTTGTGCGAACGCCGGAACGGCCAGGCACAGCACCGACAGCGTCATAAAAACGTTTTGCATGGTACGCATGTGTACGACTCCAATGCTTCCTTAAGATCTCCGCGAGTGAGTGGGAACGCCCGCCCTGCTGCGCCCCACGCACTTCCCGGGGTGGTGCTGCTGGAGCGGAAGCAGTCTCCAGCAAAACTTGAATTCTCAGTGCTCGTGCGCAATGGCATTTCCGATGTAGATGGTTGCGAGCAGCATGAAAACATAGGCCTGAATCAGCGAAACGCCCAGATGCAGTCCAATAAAGATAACCGGCAGCGCGATGGGAAACAGCGCGAAAAAGATGAGAATCAACAAATCGCTGGCGAACATGTTGGCAAATAAACGAATGGTGAGCGACAGGATGCGGGCGAGATGGGAAATCAATTCAATCGGCAGCATCAGCGGCGCAATCCACCACAGCGGGCCAAGAAACTGCTTGATGTATCCAGCCTTGTGCGCCTTCAGGCCCTGCCAGTGGTAATAGGCAAAGGTCAACAGCGCCAGCCCCAGCGGCACCACCGGGTTGGATGTGGGAGTGTCGACATCGGGCAGCAGGCCAATCAGATTGTTGACCAGGACGAAGAGCAAAAGCGCCGTCAGAAACGGCAGATACACTTTGTACTTTTCCCCAATAATCGGCTCGGTCTGGCCGGTGACAAACTCATGTGTCATCTCCGCCAGTTGCTGCGGCACGCCCGGCCTCTCCACTTCCAGAGTCAGCCGAACCAGAATGAAGAAAATCAAGAGCAGCAGAAATCCCAACAGCTCCATGGTGAAGGTGCCATCGATCGGCGCCGCCGGATTGATCGGCGGATGGCCGATCCAATTCATCAGAGCCGTGATGGGGCCTGCCAATAGGTGGTTCAGGATTTGTGCAAAGAAATGTTGGAGCGGCATGGTTCGTGCTTTCTTTTCAGGTTCTCTTCAGTCTAAAGGCTTGAAGGAAAATTCGACGGCCCAGATTTCATGGTTCCGTTCGCGCCATCAGGCGGATGGACTCCACCGACAGGGCGAGCAAAGACACTGCCAGTCCGGCCAGCAAGGCATAAATTGAGCCGTGCAAACTGTTTAGACTAGCATATAAGAGCACTCCCGCTACTGCCAAACGCAGGAAAAACATGATCAGCACGCGGCCCATGGGAACCGGGGTGCGCCCTTCCTCCATCCGAGACATCATGGCGGAAAGCAACTGCAGCCACTCCACAAGCCCAGTAGCTGAAATCGCCACGCCAATCACGAATGTCAGCCAGGTTCGCCAGCCCAGCCACGCCCACAAAATCGGCGTCGCCACCAGCGCAACCGCGGCGGCCAGCCGTAGTGCGCGGCGCAGCGTACGGCGAATGTCCTCTTCATTGAACTGGACTGGGGCCGGCGCGGGCGGCGGATCGAGCTTGCCCGGCGGTGTGTTTTCGTTGCCTAGGGTCGGTATGTTCGTCTGCGTGGTCATTTGGCGTCGTTGCTGCGATTTGCAAGGTTCGCCATGCGAATGACCTGGATAAATCCCGCCGCAATCCCAAACGCGAGGCCCAGCATGGCGATCCAGGATTGATGCAGCTTGTGGTCCAGGAAGTCGCCGATGGCCCAGCCAATAATGGTCGCAAGCGGCAGCACCAGCGCAATCTGCAGGATGGTTTCTGCCTGCACCAACTCGCGCAGGGCGGTTTTGCGATTGGATTGCGGATTGTCGGGCGGTGGCATGTCAGTTCTCCGGGATCGCCGCGCTGTTGCGGCGATCCCTTGCCAAGCCTACAACAACCGCGGAAGAAGGCAAACGATTTGTTTCAGGTGGGGCCTTCGCAGCCCACCCATATCTCGATTCGCGGTCGAGTCCGCAGCTTTGCGCGAGTATGAGTTTCTCTCCCATCCGCCCGCGACTGGTGAACCTGCGCAATTCCATGAAGTAGCGGCGCGTAACTCCTGAGACAAACCGGCGCAGCATCTATACTGGCAATGAATCCAGCGACCATGCCTCTGAAGGGAAAATTGCGTGTACGAATCGGAATTTGAACAAAGCGTCTTCGATCTTCGCCGGGAAAAGCTCAAGCAGATCGAGGCCCTCGGCCATCCGGTCTATCCCAACAGCTTCGCGGCCACGCACACGCTCGCGGCCATTCGCGCCGAATATGACACCGCGACCAGCGAGACGCTGGAGCAAAATCGCGTCTCCGTTGCCGTAGCGGGGCGCATCATGGCCATCCGCGCGCAAGGCAAAGCCGGCTTCGCCGTGCTGCAACAAAACGGCGTCCGCCTACAAATCTATGTGCGCCTGGATGCCGTGGGCGAGCCGGGCTTTCAGCTCTACAAGCTGCTCGACATGGGCGACCACATCGGCGTCACCGGCTATCTGTTCCGCACCCGCAGCGGCGAGCTGACGGTCCACGTCGACACGCTGACATTTCTTTCGAAAGCCATGCTGCCGCTGCCGGAAAAATATCATGGCCTGGCGGATGTCGAGCTGCGCTATCGCCAACGTTACGTCGATCTGTTCATGAACGCCGATGTGCGGGAAGTGTTCGTCAAGCGCGCCGCGGTCTTGCGCGCCATGCGCAAGGTTTTCGACGAGCGCGGATTCCTCGAAGTGGAAACGCCGATGATGCAGCCCATCGCGGGCGGCGCGGCGGCCAAACCGTTCACCACGCACCACAATGCGCTCGATATCGATCTTTTCCTGCGCATCGCGCCGGAACTGTATTTGAAGCGCCTGGTGGTCGGCGGACTCGACCGCGTGTATGAGATCAACCGCAATTTTCGCAATGAAGGAATTTCCACGCAGCACAATCCTGAGTTCACCATGCTGGAGTTCTATCAGGCTTACGCGAATTACCACGACCTGATGGACCTGACGGAAGAGTTGATCCCCTACGTCGCAATGGAAGTGAACGGCACCACCAAAACCGTCTTCAATGATGTCGAGATCGATCTCAGCCAGTGGCAGAGATTCACCATGCGCGAAGCGATCATCCATTTCTGGGACGAAGAAGCTGGACCAAGACCAACCATGGAAGATTTTCTCGATATTGGTTCTCTGAAAAGTTGGATCGAAAAAATCATTCCAAGGGAAATTCTTTTGAGAGATACATTACAAGGCATCGATGTTAGGCCCCCGTTTGTGCAAAGGGCTCTTGGAATTAGTACACCTCCTCCAAATCTGCACGCCCGCCTAAATGCGGTTCTCCACTTTATTTACCTTCGCATGGTTAGAGATGAAATAACGGTCGGTCAGGGCATTGCCTCCATGTTTGAAGCAGTAGCCGAGGAACACCTCATTCAACCCACAATCATTTACGACTTCCCGCTTGCCGTCTCGCCGCTCTCCAAGCAAAAACCGGATGAGCCGGACTGGGTGGAACGCTTCGAGTTCTACATTGGCGGCTTCGAGCTGGGCAATGCCTTCAGCGAATTGAACGATCCCGTCGAGCAGCGCAATCGCTTTTTGCAGCAGCTCGGCGAGCGCGAACGTGGCGACGCCGAAGCACACGCCATGGACGAAGATTACGTCCGCGCGCTCAGCTTTGGCCTGCCGCCCACCGGCGGTGAAGGCATCGGCATCGACCGGCTGACCATGGTGCTGACTGGCTCCCGCTCGATTCGCGACGTGATCCTATTTCCGCTCATGCGTCCCCAGGTCAAGCAGGCCGATGCGGACGCGATGTCCGAGTAACTGCAAACCTGGGTGCCCCATGTCTCGCCTCTGAGACATGGGTTTGCTTGCCCTCAGAAGACGTACAATCAGAGATGCACCGTGAGCCTGTTCCATGCCATGGATGCGCCGAAGTCGCAAGCTCACTCGCCGCAGGCGAGCGATCGCACCCGATAAAGCAGGTACCCGCATGGGATTTGACTTGGATTCGAGCCAGCGCCAACTGCTTGGCTATCGCCTCATCGATCGCATCGACGAATATTTCTCCAGCCTGAAGGACCGTCCCGTGCAGCCGCCCGCAGGGCAGCGCGGCGCTCTCCCTGTTCCCAATGATCTCCCTGAGATTGGCGAAGATGCCGCGGCGGTGCTCGACGATCTTTGCTCTCAGATGATGGAGCAGGGATTTCATGTTCCCAGCGCGAACTACTTCGGTCTCACCAATCCAACACCTACCTATATGTCGGTGTTGGCGGAAGCTCTGGTCGCCGCGCTCAATCCGCAACTGGCGTCGATGGCGCGCTCGCAATTGGCCTCCACCATCGAGCATCGGACGATCGGCTGGATCGCGCAGCGTGTCGGCTGGCAGGCGGGCGAGTACGGCGGCACGTTCACCACCGGCGGCACCGAAGCGAATCTCAGCGCGATGGCCGTCGCCCTCACGCAACGTTACCCGCAGGTGGCGAATGACGGATTGGTCGGACTGGGCAGGCGGCCCGTCGTGTATGCGTCGTCGGAGGCCCATCATTCGCTCGAGAAATCTCTGGCCATTCTGGGCCTCGGGCGCAAAGCGTTGCGGCGTATCCAGGTCACCGAGCGCGCGGAGATGGATTTACCCGCGCTGGAAGCGGCGATTGCGGCGGACCGTCAGGCGGGCCTGGAATCGTTGGCCGTCGTCGGGACCGCGGGAGCGACCAGTTCCGGAGCCATCGATCCGCTGCCTGAATTGGCGGAGATTTGCCGCCTGCGGAATCTCTGGTTCCACGTGGATGGCGCGTATGGCGCGGCGCTCGTGTTCTCCAACCGGCATCGCGGATTGGTGCGCGGCATCGAACTGGCAGACTCCATTACCATCGACCCACATAAATGGCTGGCCATGCCGTTTGCCGCCGGCGTGTTCCTGACGCGCCATCCCGAACGACTGGAGCCGACCTTTGGCCTCGACACCAGTTACCTGCCGCGCGCGGCGAACAGTTCCCTGCCCGACAATTTTCGGATTTCCGCGCAATGGTCGCGGCGCATGAACTCGCTGAAATTCTGGCTGACGCTGCGCGTCCACGGCCGCCAGGCATATGAGGAGCTGATCGATTCTCAGCTGCAACTGGCGGCGTACATGGAATCGCGCATTCTCGATACCGGGGCCTTCGATCTGGCCACTCCGCGACGCCTGACGGTGCTGAATTTTCGCGCCTGTGCCGCGCGCGAGCTTGCGCTTCCCGAAGACGAAATCGCCCGCCTGCATCAGGCCATTGTCCAGGAGACCACGCGCGACGGCGAGCAATGGATCTCGACCACGCGCGTTGCTGGCCGCAGCGTCCTGCGCATGATGATCGTCAGCTACCTCACAGAAAAACGCCATATCGACGCGCTCGCGGTCAAGCTGCAACAGGCAGCCAAAACTGTGATGGAACATTCCTATGGAGCGACATCGAGATTGTCTTGTCGTCCTGAGCGGAAGTCGCAGCCGCGACTGTAGCGAAGGATCTTGCGGTTTTCGGCCGAACACACGCCCCTTTGCAAAAGTCCACTTGCAGGGAATGTCAACAGTACGACCCTGCTGAAGCAACCGTGCAATTTTTTTTGACTGGAAACCACAGGCCCGCTGGAGTCATAATCTACCCGAGGCAATTTTTCCATTTGTACCCAAGGACTTCCCCCCGTATGCGTGCGCCGATCCTGCTGAGTGTGCCCATCGTCCTCCTGTCGTTCTCCTCCGCAGCATGGGCAAAACATGCTTGCATCGCCCCCGACCAGGCACTGCAGCATGTCCACAAGAATGTCTGTGTCGAAGCCCACGTATACCGTGTGGTGGACGCCTCGGATGGAACCCATTTTCTGGATGTGTGCAGCCCTCAGACTTCCGACGCCGATTGCCACTTCTTCCTTCTCAGTTCCGATGAGGACAAAAAATCCACTGGAAGCCTGCAAAGCCTGGTCGGCCAAACCATCCAGATTCGCGGAACGATCCACACCATTCAGGGGCGCGCCGATATGGTGTACAGCAATAAACAGCAGCTACATGGCGGCAAAGAAAAATTTCATCCGAATCCGCAGTTGGTCACGGGATTCTCCGCGGAAACTGGCGGTCAGGCCTTCAGCGCAAACAATGGGATCATGGGTCAGCGCGGCGTCCACTTCCATCATTGAAACGATTCGCGCAGATTCACCACAACGGCCCCGCCTGCCGTCGCAGCTCTTTCAGCGGATAGAGCGTGCCTCGCCACAGCACTCCGCCGCGCCATAAAACCAGAATCATCGAGCGCAGCAGTGTTCCTACAAACAACAATGTCGCGATGGGAAACAGCGCCAGATAGACGGGCGAAATGTTGGTCAGCCGCCAATAGCGCAGGTTGAGCAGTACCAGTGCGACCAGTGTCGCAACCCCGGCCCATCGCGTCGGCCCAGGAATCAACACAGCGACAAACGGCGTCAGGCAAAGAAGAAACATCCCCGCACACGCGGCCAGCAGCAGCGAGGTACGAAAGCGAAACGTGGAATAAAGATTTTTCGTAAGGTTGTTCAAAATCCCCCACGCGCTTTCGGCCCAGCGGATGCGCACCAGCTCCTTGCCAAACGCCACCCGCTGCGCGTAGCCCTCCCGCTTCACTCGAAACCCGAGGCGCATGTCCTCCAGCACCTCCATGCGCAGCTCCGTGTATCCTCCCAGCGCCTCATACACAGGGCGGCGAATCAAATTGAACGCGCCCACGCCAATATAGTCGTTTCGCGCCTTTGGGTCGGCAATCTTCCATGCCCGGCCAGCCCACACGGAGACACTTTGAAAGAACCCAATCAGCATCTTCTCGGCAACGCCATGGAGAATCAGCGTCGGATACAGCACCATGTGGTCGCCGTGGCTGCGCATTGCATACTCTACGGCGAGCCGAATCGCAGCAGGATCGAAGACGACATCGGCATCGGTAAACAGCAGCCAGTCGGAGGTCGTCCCGGTCGCCGCGAGGGCCATGGCGTGCGGTTTGCCCAGCCAACCCTCGGGTAGATCCTTCACATGCAGCACGCGCAGGCGGCCCTGCGATTCGGACGCGGAGGCAAGCGCATCCATCAACCTGCCCGTTGCATCCACTGAGCGATCATCGACGGCGACGATCCGCAGATTGGGATAGTCGCTGGCCAGCAAGCTGCGCAGTGAATGCTCAATCGCCGCGCCCTCGTCCTTCGCCGGAACAATGACGGTGACGGATGGCCACGCTGCCGAGCTGTCACTCGCCTCGTCAGTCCGCTTCAAAAGGTTCGGGACCCGCGGAAGCATCCACAATGCCGGGAGCACGCGAGAAAGCCACGCAGCCGCGATCAGCCATGCAAAGCATGCGAAGAGAAATCGGCCATGAAGAAACAATGAATGGTACCAAGGCATGTCTCTCTAGTATGCCGATTCTCAGGCTGCCTGGTTGCCTGTTTCCATCGAATTCGGCAAATCACTTCAAGCAGCGACCGTGTCCAGATTGGGCGCATAGCGCGCGCCGGCAAAAATCAGGACGGCGGAAAGGACCAATGTCACCAGCGTAATGGCCAGTCCTTCGCGCAGCGAGGAATGGTCGGAGATCCATCCGATAATGCGGGGCGAAGGCGCATCGCCCAGTGCATGGATCATGAATAGCTCGATGGCGATGGCGGTCGAGCGGATGGGCGCATCGACCGCATTCACAATGGCGGCGTTCAATGGCCCGGTGTTCAGAAACAGCAGAAACTCCGCTACCGCCAGGCACGGCACCATCGCGGCCCGCGGCCCATAAAACATGAGGAGTGCAAACGGCGCTGTCAGCAGAACGCTCCACGCGGAGAGCAGATAGAGGGCGGCCTTGTTGCGCCGCAGCCACCGTTGCGCCAGCCATCCGCCAAACCAGGTTCCGGCAATGCCGTCCACGACCGTAATGGCTCCCAGAATCTGACTGGCGCTGGCCAGCGAATGGTGCCCGTAGCGATAAAGAAACGTAGGCATCCAGACGGAAATGCCTCCCATCGTAAAGACCATCATGGCCATGCCGAGTGTTGCCGTCCAGTAGGCCGGGTTGCGTACGAGACCAGCGAGCGTAGCGCGGTCCGGCTTGGTCGCGAGCGGCTCGGTGGCGCCGCGCGCAGGCTCACGCAGAAAAATCCAGACCAGAACAACAACCAGCAAACCGGGAACCGCAGCCACATAAAATGGCGCGCGCCATCCGTAGGTCTGCCCCAGCGTTCCCCCCAGGATGTAACCCAACGCAGCGCCAATTGGCAAAGAGAGATAAAAAATTGTCAGGATGCGATTGCGCTGCGCTGGCGGCCAATAGTCCGACAGCAGCGCGGGAGCGAAAATACAGAAGCTCGCCTCCCCGATCCCCACCAGCGCGTGGCGCAGATAGAGTTCGCCAAAGGTATGAACGAACGCCGTGAGCAACGTCAGCAAACTCCACAGCAGTGCTCCAGCAATGATGAGCGGCTTGCGTGGAAAGCGATCGCCCAGCCATCCAGTCAGCGGAGCGGCCAGCATGTAGGTAATGAAGAACGCGAAGGTCAGCGCGCCGACTCGTTCATCGTCCACATGAAATGCCCGCTGGATCAGCGGCTGCGCCCCCGCCAGCACATAGCGGTCCGTGTAGTTCAGCAGATTCAGGGCGGTCAGCAGCGCCAGCGCGATCCAGGCAGCCGATGCTGGCAGTGGACCCGGCGTGTGCGCTGTCTTGGCTGGCATGAGCCGCCAGCATATCAGGGCCGGGGCCGCTACGGATTGGCTATTTCCGTTTTGTTTGCATTTTTGGAAGTGGCCAGCGTGCTTCCACGATAGTCGAGATACCGCCGCGCGGGCGGAACTCTCCGCGCACCGTTGCCCAGACGGGATTGCATGCCCGGACGACATCTTTCAATACCTGGTTGACGACGTTCTCCTGAAAGATTCCCAGATTGCGGTAGGAGAAGAGATATTCCTTGTAGGACTTCAGCTCCAAACATTTCTTCCGTGGCACATAACGCAAAACGATGTCGCCAAAGTCCGGCAGTCCGGTTTTTGGGCAGACGGACGTAAACTCCGGATCGTCGATGAGAATCTCATAGCCGGGAAACTGGTTCGGCCAGGTCTCGATTGCGGGGAACTCGTGATTGAGGCCGGACCGTGCATGGTCTTCTGTATATCGCGGAAGGCTTGGTTTCGCTGTCGAGGACATATACAGTGATTGTACGAAAATGGCGGCTCGAATTCTGCGCGATTGCCGCTGTACGTGCCGGATGCGGCTGAATCCAGATAGATTCTTCAATCTTCATTCGTAGACAAAAATAGTTCAACAAACATGCAGAAACATCAGGCGGCTTGTAACAGGTCAACGATGTTCTCAATGGCCTTGTCGGCCTTGTGGTAGGCGGCTTCCAGTT
>JAKAAZ010000253.1 GCA_021802085.1 Acidobacteriota bacterium | reverse complement strand
TAGGTGTAGTTATTTGTGAAAGGGAGTCATTCTGAACGGAGCGCAGCGGAGTGAAGAATCCAGACGATATGCGCCTGGTCATTGCCGCCGTCACCCTCTGGATTCTTCGCTTCGCTCAGAATGACTCCTTCCATTTTGATCACAGTATCTGTAAATCCGCTCTAGAGTAGTTCCACCGACAGGAATGCGCAGCGGGACTGCATGTTTGCGCAGCCTGCCTGTGAAGCAAAGCTATGCCAGGGGATGGTTGAGCGGGGTATAGTAGCGGTGGAACGCGCTCGTGATCGGTAGTTGCATGGGGTTTGAGTTGCCGCCGAATTTGTGCGCGGTGCCGGCACAAACGAAGTAGTCTACTTTCTTGTTGAGATGAATTTTTATGCATCTCTGCCTGGGGATGAGGGGAGTCTGATGGCACAACAGCAGCCCGCCCGACGCAAGATGCAACCTGCGAAGTCACCTGTCTCGATTCCGGACAAGCTATATTTTCGCATTGGGGATGTCGCGGAACTGTGCGGATTACCCGCGTATGTACTGCGCTTTTGGGAAACGGAATTTCCGCAATTGAAGCCGCATAAGGGCGGCAGCGGACAGCGTCTGTACCGGAAGCGGGATGTTGAAATTGTTCTCACGATCAAACATTTGTTGTATGACGAGGGATTCACTATCGCGGGCGCTCGGCGGCTCCTTGTCGAGAAGCGTCATACGCCGACTGTTTTGCCGCAGCGGTCCGATGCAGAGGCGCGCCATGAGCCGGTGCAGTCGGGACGAACCCATCCACCCACGACATCCAAGAGCGGGAAACCGTCCGCGCTTGCGGCAGCCGCCTCGAAGTCTGCGGATGGTTCTCAGTTCAATGAGCTACGAAACGAAATGCGGGCGCTGCTGACCATCCTTGGCGCTGAGGAGAGCGAGCGCAGTTCCATTCCGGTGGCGAGCCGGCCCAAGAAAAAGGCCCGTGAAAATGCCAACGAGCCCACACTTTTCTAGATTGGGCGACTGGTCCTTGTCGTTTGAGGGGTGTCGACGGTTTCTCAGGCCGTCTACCCCAGAAAACAGATTCTGCGCATTCCTACCAGTTAGGCTCTACTCCAGAATTGTTGCTCGTGCCGCTGGCACCGCAGGGTATGTTTCGTCGTTAAAGGATTGCGGGCAAAAAAAAGGGCCCCTCGTGTGAGGGGCCAATCTGCCTTGGTTCTCTCTTGTGTGAGAGCTTTTATGTCAACCTTATTCGGTCGGGCCTGGCTGCGACGCAGTCCCATTCGAGGAGGACTGCGCGGTACCGGACTGCGCCGCGCCGGTTGTTGAGGCACCAACGTTCGACGCGCTCAAGGTTGACAAACTGTTATGCATCAGTGTGACTTCCACGACGCTGCCACGGCGGGGTGTGCTCGAATCGCTCACGGTGAGCGGAGCATTCCCCAAGCCGATTTGGCGAATCTTATAGAGCGGAATCTGGCGCTGTTCGACCAGATACCGGGTTACCGCTGAAGCCATGTTGTGGGAAGCAGTAATTCCCGCCTGGCCACGCAGTGTTGAATATCCCTGTACATCAATCAGATAGCCGCGTTGACCCTGTACCTGCGTTGCCAGCTGATCCAATGCATCCTTGGAATTCTGTCCCAGAACCGAGTGACCGGTGCGGAAGCGAATCTCCACGGTGGTGATGGTCTGGTATTGATCCAGATTGCTGACGGCCGTTCCGATTGCCGCAGTCTGAGTGCTTGCCTGCTGCGCGGTTTGTTGCGCCTGGTTGGCTGTGTTGCCGGCAGTCGTCGCGTGCTGGTCGGCGACCATGGCCTCATTCTGAGCCTTTGAGATTCCTGCCTGTGCCCGCGAATCTACGTCTTTGATCTGCTGGGCATTCTGGGCGGTGAGCTGATCCAGTTCATTCAGGCGGTCTTTCACCGGATTGAGCTGGCGGTTGACCCACTTTTTGCGAGCCATCGGATTGACACGTCCCCAGAAACCTTCGTGCGGCTTGGTCTCTAAGGGTTGCCCGGTCGCATACGAACTATTTGCCGAGGTTCCCGTCTGGATTTGAGCGTCCGGCGCCGCAGTTGCATTCTGCGCCATCATCGGTAGTGCTGTGCTGGCTGCCAGGATGGCGGTTGCGATTCGCAGGATGTTCTTCGAATTAGACGTTTTCATCACTTTTCCCATATCACATGACGTGGGCCAAAGTGGCCTCCGCTATGTGACAACGCCCATACAAATGCAAGCACAGTGCCAAAGGCGGCGTTCGACTTTAACAATCTTCAAATAATTGATTCTATTGGATAAATTGGCGAAGATGCAGATCGTGGATCGATGGCGATCGCGGTAGCGCGCCCGCAATCAGGTAAATCCTGCTCGTTCGATGGCAAAAAATACGTTCGACGCACGAGGCGTCGAGGGTAAAGATCGATCACGAGCGCACGACTGTTCCATGGTTACTATGCGCCAGGTAACCTTCCGGGGATGAGTTTCTTCACCGAAGGGTCGAGCGCGAGATAGCCCTGCCGGATAGGCCGGGGAACGGGTTCCTAGGGTCGAGTCCCTGCGTGCAGGACCTGGATTTGAGGAGCCCGCTGATTCCACATCGGCGAGACATTGTCGAAGATCAACCGGAAATCCTGCGACTTGCCTGGCGCCAATGGAGCAGCGGTGATCGGCTCGATGTCAACGTAGGGCTCACGCGATCGAACCAGGCTGACCGGTATCTGCTCGATCTGCGGGGCCTCTCCAGAGTCGTTCGCAAATAGTACCCGGAGAGTCAGAGAGGTGACCGTCCTGTCCCCCCGATTTTCCAGGGTTCCATCGACATAGGTGAGTTGATCGCCAGCAAAGTTGCTGCCCTGGCTTACCTGGACATTGCCGAAAACGAGGTATTTTGCATAGGGATCGACGCCGGAACCTGGTGTGGCCGATGGAGTTCGGCCCATCCAGAGAACTACCGCCAGCAGGCCGACGACGGCAACCACTGCGACAACCCACGGGAGAAAATTGCGCTCAGGTCTTTCTCCGGCAGAGTTTGTCGAGCCGGGGCCTTCGGCAACGAAGAGTACAGGCGCGCGGCGTGGTGTTGGAGTCTGGGAGGGTCCAGAACCTGAGTCGTTCATGCGCCGATTGTAACGCGGGCTGTCTCCCAGAGAAACAGTCGGCAAACTGCGGGAACGATAAAAAAACAAAAAAATGTTAAAGTCGCGAATCCGATTGGTCGAAAACTACGTCATAAACATAGCGGCCAGGGATTTCCATCTTCTACGCTCTATCCATTTGGAAGGCCCTGCGAACCAGCCGCGGCTGAGAGGAGCACCCATCATGTTGGCCCTCAAGAAGCAAACTCGTAAGCGCCCTGCATATCCGCAAGGAGACGCGATCTATCGTGCAGCCGCACTGGCCGCTGCTCTGATGGTGCTGGCTGCTGCGCCATTTTTCTGAGTTGGATTTGACCGGACCGCACCGACTAGGATCGAGCGAGGAAGAAAGATGCCGCTCGATTTTGTTTCCCGGATTACAGGAAACTCGCGCGGCGCACCGTCCGGCGGAAATCGTCTCCCTGCATCAACACCGTAATGCACATTTGTTGCAGCCGGGACAGCATTAGCTCTCCAATTCGATCGCCTAACGTTTGCTCTCGTGCCGCAGCGTCAATCTCGTTTCTTTGCTGACTGCGTGATACCCCGGAGTCTGTTACAGAGGTCTGCGCTTCTACTAATGCGGATCGCAGATTGGGATAATTTGTCGTGATTATGGTTGTTTTCTTGTCGTTGTAGCGTGTATTGAGAATATGCGCCACAGTGTCCCAGACCCAGTCGGTTTTTTTAACTGCCCCCAATTCATCGAGAACGAGGACTTCTGCGTCGAATATGGGGCGCAGGATTTCCGCTTCCGTCGCGGCGACCTGGGGGCTGTACGAATTCTGAATTTGCTTCAACAGATCACGATAATCACAGAAAATTCCCGTTGCGCCTCGCTGCTCGACTAACTCCCGCAACACCCCGACGGCAAGATGGGTTTTCCCCACGCCAACCCCGCCGGTGAAGAGCAGCCCCTGGTCGCGGGTTTCCAGCGGATAGCCTTGGGCAAAGCCGCGTGCCTTCATCAAGGCTAAGCTGAGCGATGGGTCGGAATCGCGAAGAATATCGAAGTTCTGGAGTGAGCAATGCGCGTATCGTTTCGGGATTCGGGCCCGTTTCAGGCGCATCTCCGATCTCTTGCTCATTCGGCACGAGCACTCGACGGCATATTGTTCTCCGCCGCGCAGCAATAACGTGAGCCCTAGTCCTTTGCATTCTGGGCATACAGAGGATGTGTTTTGAACCATGACGGCGTCGTCCTGCAATAAGTATCGCAGGCCAGGGCAGAATCGATGGCGAAATTCTGGAAGTCTTTTCCAATCGAAGGATGAGCCTGAAGGAAGCGAAGGGTAGGCGAAGCGGGTTTTGTCCTTTCGGGTTTTGAGATTGATTCATGCTAGCAGCCGGGGCGGAGGGAATGTGGGAATCGCTGCG
>JAKAAZ010000252.1 GCA_021802085.1 Acidobacteriota bacterium | reverse complement strand
TGCAGAGTTTTTCCGCCTCCAGTGGGAGTAGCGCCGTGACCGGTGGCACCGTCAGAGAAGACCGGCGCGCAGCAAGCAGGACTATCATCATGAGCGCCAGCAGAGTCGGCAATCCGGCGAATAACAAGGCCTGAACCCAACGGGCGTGGTTCACCGCTGCGAAGACTTGCGCAATGAGTGCCGTTAGAGACATAATCGCCGATCGCGCAAATTGCGCCTCAGATCCACATGGATAGGCTCCTTCCGAGTGGTTGGCAAAGATAACGCGCAGGTGTTTCTGCAATCCATCGCCAGATGGATTGCCGGGAACTCTATAAGCCGACCGAAGTCTGTCATTCGCACTCCGTCTGTATGCTGTATTTCGTCCGCCGTCTTCGACGCCGGAACCGCTAAAGGGAAACCGTGTTCTGCAATGAGCTATCCGTCCGCTTGGAAAACGGAAGGTCCCTAGATTTCGATTTTCAGAAGCCGAACTGGTAATCGAGAGTCGGGGCTTATACCAGAACTTCCATAAAGTTTGAAGAGTGTCTTCTGGAGATTCAAGCATTTTCCCCTAAAAATCAAGCCCCATCCCACAAATAGAAAGAAATGTGTGGCCCATGGAATTTCTTCATGAATTCCTCATAAGTAATTTGCGTTCCTAATAGGTATCCGACAGACAAAAGGATTCCGACCGAGAATTCCAACCAGTATCCGAAGAGCATGGAATGACCGAGACGCATTTGGCTCGGTAGCTGGGTAAGACCATTTTGAGTTCATTTTTAGGAGGGTCAAGGACGAATGCATTGGAAACCGAAAATCTTATTGGAAATAATGGGGGCTGTTTTCCTGTGCCTCGCCCTTACCGCAGGGGCCCAGACGCAGACCGCCCCGACCACTCCACCGGCTGCTCCTTCAGACGCGAAGACCGCCCTGCCTGCCACGCCCGTTGCTCCGGCCCCGCCAGCGGACGCTGCGGCTGCGCCCTTGGCCATGCCAGCCATGGTGGGTCCGCTCAGCACGGCTTCGCCTGCAACCTTCGATGCGGGCCGGTACTTTGGAAAATTGCAAGTCACTGGAATTCTTAGCGGCTTTGGATATGTGCAGGACAACCATAGTTCGAGCGACCATCTGAAGTACGCGGATGTAAGCAACGCCCAGGTGTTCGTTCAAAAGACCAGCGGGCTGGTGCAGTTTTATTTGCAGGGCGGCGCATATAACATTCCGGCGCTTGGCACGCCGTTTCTATCTACCCGCGATACTGTTACGGACTTCTTCGGCGCGCTGCCGCAGGGGTACATAAAGCTTGCACCGAAAGGCAGTTTTTCCTATCTTGCAGGGAAATTGCCAACCCTGATTGGCGCTGAGGACACATTCACTTTTGAAAACATGAACATTGAACGCGGTCTCCTGTGGAACCAGGAAAACGCCGTCAATCGCGGCTTGCAGGTGAACTACAGCAAGGGAAAACTTAGCGCCGCTCTGACATGGAACGATGGCTTTTACTCCAATCGCTATAACTGGATTTGGGGCATGTTCACCTACACGCCGAATGCAGCCAATAGCGTGGAAGTTGTCGGCGGCGGCAATTATGGAAAGACCGGCTACTCCAGTGTCGCTACACCGCTCTATCAAAACAACAGTTCTATTTACAACATCATTTATACCCACACGGCCAAGAAGTGGATTCTTGAGCCGTACATCCAGATCACCTATGTGCCGTTGAATGCGCACATCGGTGTCGCACACGCGACGTCCACAATCGGCGGCGCGGTTCTGGGGACTTACACCTTTACCTCTCATGTTTCGCTCGCGGCGCGGGGCGAATACATTGGCAGCACGGGTAGCACCGGCAATGGGGCAGTCAATCTGCTGTATGGAACAGGAAGTGAGGCATGGTCGATGACCCTGACACCCACCTATCAAGACAAAGCGTTTTTCGCTCGCGCTGAGTTTTCCGCTGTCCATGCGATGGATACCACGCCAGGAGATGTATTTGGTACTGACGGTACCGATGTAACCCAGGCTCGCGGGATGATCGAAGCGGGATTCATGTTCTAAGGGCCGGAATCGAAATTTAATTGTCACGTCGTCGGTTTTTTATCTGTACCAACGTTAGAGACATAGACATATAGCTGAAATCTTGCAACAACAGGAGAACGATCATGGCAGAAGAAAAAATTGCCCCGCAAATGCAGGCCACGCTCGGCCTGCCAGGCTTCACCCGAAACGTGAACACACAGCAGCGAAACCGAAGAACGATCCAACGGCGCCTCGGCAGCGCATTGTTGAGCTGCGGCGCCATGCTGATGCTGGCGATCGGCATCTTCACGGTCTCCGTCGTGCCTTGCAGTGGCCAGGCAGCGCCAAAGCCGGACCCGGCGGGCATTGCCACTGGAGACAAGACATCCGTGCTGGACGCTGGGGGCAATCCATTCGTGGTTCCCGCACCGACCGATCCGACCGCTCCCAACTACGCGCAAGCCCAGAAGGATGCCGCCGACTTCCAGGCCCAGTCAGCCAAGGAGCCGCTGGCGATCAAACTCGCCGACTCGGTGGGCCATCTCCGAGTGGCCACCAATTTTGCCTGGACACTCAACACTGGGTATCTGGTGCTCTTCATGCAGGCAGGCTTCGCGCTTCTCACCTGCGGTCTGGTTAGAAAAAAGAACGCCGGACACCTGATGATGCTGAACTTCGCGGCCTACGTGTTTGCCTTTATCGCGTACTACGCGGTTGGATACGCGTTCCAGTTCGGGGCCGTGGCCATCAATAACGCGCCTGTGAACCTGGGTGGGACGCCAACCCTGAGTCACTTCCTTATAGGACACGGTCTGTGGGGCCTTCTGGGCGGCAAAGGCTTCTTCATGACCGGGGCCGGTTATGACGCGGGCAGTAACTGTCTGGCCCTGTTTGAAGTTGTCTTCATGGAGACAGCGGGGTACATCATCGTCGGTTCCATTTGCGAGCGGATATCCTTCTGGTCCTTTCTGCTCTGCGAATTGTTCATTGGCGCGATTCTTTACCCGGTTTTCGGTTGCTGGGTATGGGGCGGCGGCTGGTTGTCGCAGCTTGGTACTACGATGGGACTGGGGCATGGATATGTCGATTTCGCCGGATCCACGGTGGTGCATGCCGTCGGCGGTTTCTGCGCCATGGCGCTCTCAATAATCCTCGGGCCTCGCCTCGGGAAGTTTGGGCCGGACGGAAAACCGCGGGCCTTCCCCGCTCACAACCTGGTTTACGTTGTGACAGGGACCTTCATCCTGCTTTTCGGCTGGATGGGTTTCAATCCCGGCTCAACCCTGGGCGCGACCGACCTTCGCATCTCTGTGATCGCAATCAACACCAACCTGGCCGCTGTCTCAGGCGCCGCGACCGCCATGCTGTTCTGGTATTTTAAATTTCGCAAGCCGGACGTCACCATGGCCTGCAATGGCATGTTGGCGGGTCTGGTTGCGATTACCGCGCCGTGCGCATTCGTCAGCCCGACTTCAGCGTTCATTATCGGAATTCTGGCAGGGCTTGTGGTCTGCATGGGAGTGCTGTTCAATGACAATGTGACCAAAATCGACGATCCTTGCGGGGCGATTTCGGTTCACGGCTTTTGTGGCGTACTGGGGGCCATCTGTCTGGGACTATTTGCCGACGGCACCTACGGGGCTGGATGGAATGGCGTGGGCGCCGCGAGCTATCTTGGCCAGGCCGGAAAGGGCGTGACCGGATTGTTCTATGGCGACACCAAGCAGTTCCTGGTCCAGATTGGTGGCGCTTTGATCTGCGTGGCCTGGGCATTCGGCGCGACCTTCATCGTGTTCAAGATCGTGAACGCGGTGAAACCGATGCGCGTTTCCGCAGAGGTCGAGCAGGAGGGCCTGGACTTGCCGGAATTCGGACTCCTGGGCTATCCCGAGGATGTCGTACACGCCACGAACTACTGAGGTTTCATGCCCGCTTCGCAGGCTAACCAAAATCGAGAATGGAGAGACCACATGAAAAAGATTGAGGCGATCATCCAGCCCAACAAGCTGGACGCGGTAAAAGAAGCACTCGTCAGCATCGGCGTGGAAGGCATGACTATCTCCGATGTGCGTGGCCACGGACGTCAGAAGGGCCATACCGAAGTGTATCGAGGGGCGGAGTATGCAGTCGACTTTCTCCCCAAACTAAAACTCGAAATATTCGCGCAAGACGCGCGGGCAGAACAGATTGTGGGGGTGATCCGAGCAGCCGCCAGTTCCGGAAGAATTGGCGATGGCAAGGTTTTCGTTTCCGCTATCGAAGAAGCTGTCCGTATCCGGAATGACGACCACGGAGAGGAAGCGCTCTGATTTCGTTCACTAGGGAAACCCTGCGCAAGTCTCCGATCCACAGCCAGCTTGTACTACAGCTGTGTGCGCCGTGAAAGGCGCTGGTCCACAGTGGGTGCAATTCCCACCCGGGAACTGGTTCGCTCCACCCGGTAGCAATCGGAGCAGGCGTGGAGGAAACGAAGCGTCTGAAGCCTCCGGTGTAG
>JAKAAZ010000251.1 GCA_021802085.1 Acidobacteriota bacterium | reverse complement strand
TTCGCCGCCAAGCCAAAGCCTGGAATCGCCGCGCCAATCGCGACCAGATCACGGTCAAGTGGAAGTTCACCAGAAAACTGGCACGCCTCAAACTTAATTACTCATTCAAACGGTCACGGTACTAGATAAAGGGAAGATCGAAAAACTGGCCCTCACGCTGTGCGCCATCGATGCCACCCATCCTGAAGTCGTCGAAAAGATTCGCATCGAGACAAATTACTTTGAGTGAAATGCCGAGCGCATGCACTACCCCAGGTTTCGCCGCCAGCACTTGTTTGTCGGCTCGGGCGTCATCGAAGCCGGATGCAGGACCGTAATCGGCTCCCGCCTCAAGCAGTCCGGCATGTTCTGGACCGTCCGAGGGGCAAACGCCATCGTGGCCCTCCGGTGCTGCCATCTCAACGGACAATTCGAGGGCTATTGGGAGCAATGCCGCGCAGCTTGATTCCACTTCTATGTCGCCCACCCGGCAAGTTCTCTATTTCAAGACTTCAAGTTATGGGTGACACCCTTCGATGTTTTGATGACTGCGACGGCTCCTGCGTCCAGGTGAACCGTTGCGTCCGTCCGGCCCCCGTGCTGCACAACGGGAAGCGGTTTTCCCGTCAACGCGTCGATCACAGCGTGGAAACCCTGAAAACTCACCACTGCGGTCCCAGCATCTCCCCAGTTGGTAAGGATCGCTCCCGCACCGTCAGGATAGACAAGACCGCGAAACAGTATCTTACGCGAACCCTGCCGCATGGAAACCTGCTCGCAGGCCGCCGCAGCCAACGAGGGTTGGACAATCCACTGCTGGACTATAGGATTGAACCTTCTGGCGTAGGCGAGCGAAACCGCCGACTCAAAATAATAGGTCTTCCCTTTTCCAAACGAGTGTCTCACCTCAAAGGGTTTGCCGTCGGGTGTCCGCAGCACTACATCCGCGCCCTTTATTTCCAATGGTAGTTTCCACAACTCGCCGCCTTGCTCGTTCTGCGGAGTGACCGAATACGGGTTCGCAGCCTGCACCGGATAGATATCCGATGCCTCCACTCCAAACAGGTCGGTCATACCGCCAGGTATCGTCGGGCGAATTTTTCCGGTGGCGTTTTTCCACCCTGTCAGCCCGTCCGCCCACAGCGTTCCGCCGTTGCTCACGTAGGTCTTCAGCGCCGCAATCGCCTGATCGTCCAGCGCATACGAATACGGGATGTACAGCACGTCATACTGCTGCAATGCACCGCTCTTCAGTTGATCGAGATCGACAAAGTCCGTCGGAATATGCGCACGATGCAGCGCCAGATAGCAGCCCAGCAGCGACTCCTGCACTTCGCCCTCGCGATGTTGCGACCTGCCGTCCAGGCTGATCAGGATTTCCGCCTCGCGGTTGTACAGGATGGCGACTTTCGCCGGCTGCGGATGCGCTGCATTCAACCATGGATTGTGCTTCAGCGTGTCCGCGATCGCCTTCACCGCCGGCACTCGGACCGACGGAGTCCCATCCACACTCACCAGTCCCCACTCCCCCGCTTCCGTTCCAATGTTCCGTGGACTCCACAGCCAGAAAATCACAGCTCGGCTGCCCGCGCCGTAGGAGTCCCACATCCATCGCGTCAAATCGCCGGGCGTCTCCGTAAACGCGAACAGTCCCGTATACGCCACCGGGCCGCTTTGCAGTTCTGTCACCCAAAGCGGCTTGTGCGGACGAGCCATGCTTGCTCCCGCAACCAGATCCAGCCGATACGCATACAGTTCGCCGTAATCGTTTTCCGGCGAATTGGGCTGCATGGTCCAATGCATGGAAACCCCCACGATATCCTGGACCTTCTTCTCCTTCCACGCATCCTGGCCCGCCGCATCGCCAATCGGGCGCGTCACATTGAAGTGCACGGGATGGTTCGGATCGATCGCCAGTACCTGCTGTTTCACCCATTGCAACTCGTGGGTCAGATTATCGACGTTGAAATTTCTCCAGTCGATTACCGCATGATAGTCCGTCCAATAGGACTTCAACTGGTCTTGCGTGATGTATGCGTCGGAGAATTTGCTGAGCGGGCTGAACCAGCTCTGATTCAGCTTGCCGACCGTGCCGTACTTCGCCTTCAGCCATTCACCAAATGCCAGAAAAGTGGACGGCTCGGTATCGTATTTCGTCGGCTCATTCATCAACAGCCAGACACCCTGCGCCGGATTGTCCTTGTACCGCCCAACTACTTTGGCCAGATACACAGCGGCGGCGGCGCGATTCGCCGGATCGTTCAGATTCACGCGATTGTGATAAAAAGGCGTTTTGTGCATCCATCCCGGCGGGTCCTCCGGACACAAGGTCGTCGCAATTTGGATTCCGTTTTTATCCGCCGCGTCGTAGATCCAGTCGTAATGGCTAAAGTCCCACACCCCTGGCACGCGCTCCACATCGTCCCAAATCACAAAAATTCGTACCAGCGTCAGCCCCGTCGCATGCATCAGCGCAAATTGCTTCTCGACCGACGTTTGCGTGTCCGTGCGATTGAGAAAGAACTCCGCCCCAATGCGCAGTTGCCCTGTGAGCTGGGTCAGCTTCGCCTGGCGGGTAGCCACAGTCGAGTGCGAGGACTGGGCATGTGCAAACGCCACACCCGGGGCGATGAAGAGCATCGCTATCGTAAGGATCTTCCTGAGCTGCACTCGTTTCGCCGCAATCTTTCGCCTGAAATCCATCAGAGATTGTCCTCGAGAGTATGTGTGAGGTATCCGCGTGTCCGCGTGTTGGCGCTGAGAACACCGGGCCCGTTGTTCTTTGCCCGAATGAATGCGCCCGATCTCGCAACGCCGCTGCGGTTCGGCGACACAAACTACTTCCGCGCTGAACTATAGACGTCGGTGGCGGCGGGTGTCAAAGACTTTGTTTCAACCGGGCGCACGACACCGGAATTGGATGCCAAAAACCAGGTATTTTCTTGTTGTTCATACGGCGTTATGAGCCGTAATAGAGATGAACGATCCATCGCCTCCCACCGAACTTCGCCAGCTCGCCGCAGAACTGGCTAAACCAGGGCCCATGCGCCGTGGCTCGTTGTCTGAACGCATGGTCAAGTGCAGCAAGCCCGGGTCCCTTGTGCCGACAATCCGATGCTAGTCATGGCGGCCCCTACTTCAGCCTTACCCGTGCGCTGCAAGGCAAGACGGAGATTTTCTGCGACACGAGAATGGTTGTATCCTCAATGATTGCCAGTTTGACGTGCGAGCCGCCCTGATCGAGAGAAATGGCTTTCATGATGTACCCAGGGGAGAGAGTACGCAAGAAAAAACGGGAGGTTCAGAATACTCGAAATCGACAGTACGCGACCATTGGCAGGCATGGCTTCAAAGATCATCGAGTGGTGGGTGGGAGTCTCGGTCGTCATAATTGCAAGGTCGTTCGGGCGGCTGCGATTCGAGCACTCACACAGCGCGCATTTTGCTTTGGAGGATGTTGAGAAGCGTGAGGTCCAGCTGATGCCCGTGCCAGTTTTTGTAGCGCGTGCCCGTACGGTTGGTATCGAGGATGCCGAAGGGACCTCGAAAATTCCACAGTGCCCATCCAGAACGCAGGCCGCCGATCATGTCCAAGGTGTCGTTGTACCAGGCGTAGGCGACGGACGGAGGCGTGTGATTGCCGCAGCCGAGCTCGCCAAAATGGATGGGAATTCCATGCTGCGCCAGATCTCCCCAGGGATGGAACCTTGCCTCGATGGTCTGGCGATCCTCGATGATTTTACCCTGCGCGTTTTTCAGCGGCCAGGTGGGGACCGGCTCTTTGCCAATCTGCGCTCCAGAAGGTCCCCAGGGGATGCCGTAATGCGTCACCAGTGCGGGTACATAATCATGAGCACTTTGCAGAATGCCGGTGTCGAACAGACCGGGAATCGGTTGCGTTCCGACCGGGTAGCCGTCGGTGACGATCAGGCGCTGCGGATCGATGGCGCGAATTGCCTGAATGGCCACCTTAGCGACCCGCACGTAGTCCTTTTCTCCCTGGGAAATTGGTTTTCCATTTTCTATCGGCTCATTCACCAGGTTGAAGCTGAGGTCGTTGCTGGAGATGCCTTTGTAGCGCGCGGCAAAATAGGTCCACTGATGGACAAAAGCATCGAGCGTGGCCGGATCCTTATAGACACTGGTTTTTTCGGAGGTGACATGGATGCCGGTACGCTCCGCGTCCATGCCGTCGAGGATGCATTCTCCAGGCGCGTGATGCAGGGAAATATTGACGTGGATTCCGTATTTCTGTCCCAAGCGAATGGCATGATCGATCGGCTCGACCTTCTGTTCGTGGATCTTCATCAGGTCGTTTGGGTCGGTCCAGAAGCGATAGTCCATGGGCAGACGGACCCAATTGAAGCCCCAGTCGGCGATCCAGCGAAAGTCGTCTTCCTGGAAGTTGCCGTCGTTTTTGAATGGGAAATATTTGGGAATTATACACTTTACTCCCTGCTGGAACTTGCCAACTGTTTGTACGTGATCCGGGTTCCTATCGACTTCCCCAGCAGAGAATCGATCCGGTCGAG
>JAKAAZ010000250.1 GCA_021802085.1 Acidobacteriota bacterium | reverse complement strand
TGGGAATGGGCAAGGACCAGGAGATCCCATTTTCCAAGTTCATGTCAGATGCCCAGCAAGGTCAGATTGCGGACGTTACGGTCGCGGCCAACGATGTGCGCGGCCACTATCGTACCGGCAAAGAGGCCTTTCATTCGACCGTGCCGTCGAATTATCCCGATATGTACAAGGTGCTCGAAGACCATCAGGTCAGTGTCACCATCAAGGATTCACAAGGCAGCGCCTGGTTCAATATTCTGATCCAACTCTCGCCGCTTCTGTTGTTGGGCGGCTTCTGGTTCTTTATGATGCGGCAGATGCAGACTGGCGGCAACAAGGCCATGTCGTTCGGCAAAAGCAAGGCCCGATTGCTTTCCATGCAACAGAAGAAGGTGACTTTCAAGGATGTTGCCGGCGTAGAAGAAGCGAAGGAAGAGCTGAAGGAAATTATCGAGTTTTTGCGTGATGCGCCAAAGTTCCAGAAGCTGGGCGGACGCATCCCCAAGGGGGTCCTTCTGGTCGGCCCTCCGGGCACGGGCAAGACGCTGCTGGCGCGTGCCGTCGCCGGCGAAGCCAATGTTCCGTTCTTCTCCATCTCCGGCTCTGACTTCGTGGAAATGTTTGTCGGCGTCGGCGCCAGCCGCGTTCGCGATCTGTTTGAGCAGGGAAAAAAGAACGCTCCCTGTATCATTTTCATCGATGAAATTGATGCGGTCGGACGTCATCGTGGGGCCGGTCTGGGCGGCGGCCACGACGAGCGAGAGCAGACACTGAATCAGTTGCTGGTGGAAATGGACGGCTTCGAGTCGAACGATGGCGTGATCCTGATCGCCTCGACCAACCGGCCCGATGTGCTGGATCCTGCCTTGCTGCGGCCCGGACGCTTCGACCGTCGCGTCATCGTGGGTCGTCCGGACGTGCGTGGACGGGAAGAGGTATTGCGCGTCCACGTCAAGAAAGTGCCGCTGGCGGAGGATGTCGATCTTCGCGTTCTGGCCCGGGGCACCCCTGGATTTACCGGCGCGGATTTGGCGAACATGGTGAATGAAGCGGCGATCAGTGCCGCGCGCGCCAACCGCAAAGTGGCCACGATGTATGACTTCGAGTCCGCCAAGGACAAGGTATTGATGGGCGCCGAGCGCCGCTCGATGCTCTTGACCGATGAGGAAAAGCGCACCACGGCATACCACGAATCCGGTCACGCGATCGTTGCTGCGCTGCGGGACCATGCCGATCCGCTGCACAAGGTCACGATCATTCCTCGTGGCATGGCGCTCGGTTTGACCATGCAGTTGCCGGAAGATGAGCAACACACGGTCAGCAAGGATTATCTGGAAACGCAGTTGGCCATCCTGATGGGCGGCCGCTGCGCGGAAGAGATCTTCTTGAACCAGATGACGACCGGCGCCGGCAACGACATTGAGCGGGCCACGGAACTTGCCCGCAAGATGGTGTGCGAATTCGGCATGAGCCGTTTGGGCCCGCTGACCTTCGGCAAGAAGGAAGAACAGATTTTCCTCGGCCGCGAGATTTCTCAGCATCGCGATTTCAGCGAGGAGACAGCCCGCCAGATCGACTCCGAAGTGCGCATGCTGGTGGACAACGGCTATCAGGCGGCGCACTCGCTGCTGGAAAACAATCAGCCGCTGATGCATCGTATGGCGCAGGCCCTTCTGGATCGTGAGTCTTTGGATGCCGCGGACTTGAAGTTGCTGGTCGAAGGCAAGGAACTGCCGCCCTTGGACACCCCGCACGACGGCCCTCCGGGCGGCGATGTGCAGCATGTTCTCAAGCCGGACTCCGGGCGCGCGCCTGGGTATGCAGGCGAGCAACCCTCTCCGGCATAAGTTGAATTGGCGGCGAATTTCCCGCGCAGGTTCGAGCCCTCTTAAAGGAGCAGCTACTGGCTGCTCCTTTCGTCATTCGGCCTGGTTAGCTTCGGTCTGCCGCGGCAGGCAATCCACCGCACAGAAACCGTACAATCAGGAAGTCATCTTCCAGTCTATGCGCCCTGTTGTCGCCATCCTTGCCTGTTTGCTCCTGCCGCTTACGCTGGGCTGCGGCTATCACACGGCTGGCACAGCGACCCATCTGCCGCCAGACATCGGATCGATCGATGTTCCGATCTTTCAGACCAATGTTGAAAACTACCGCACTGAGGTCGCATTCACGGATGCTGTCGTGCAGCAGTTGAGCAGTCGAACAAAAGATCGTGTCACCGAGAGCGACCGCCCGCGCGCCGCGGATGCCACACTGCGCGGGACCATTCTGACGGAAACCTATACGCCACTCACGTACAACCCTCAGACGGGCCAGTCCTCCAGCTACCTGATCACGATCACGGCCAGTGTGGTGCTGAAGAATGCATCCGGAAAAGTGCTCTACAGCAACGATCATTTCCGGTTCCGCTCGCAGTATCAGGAGACTGCCGATCTATCGAGCTTTATTCAGGAAGATTCGCCCGCGGTGCAGCGTATGGCGCATGATTTTGCGCAGTCGCTGGTCAGCGATCTTCTGGAGTCTTTTTAGCCATGACGAGCCCAACTGGCAATACGAGTTCAAAGCCAGGCGGCGGTTTTCTAGCCATGGATCGGCTGCTGCGCGAAGTGGGCACGGATGCGCGTCGCGCTGGCTACGTGCTGTTGGGAGATGAAGCATTCCTGCAGCGGCAGTGTCGCAGCGGGATTGTTGAGGCGCTCATTGACCCGCAGTTTCGCGACTATTGCGTTGCGGATGTGGATCTGTCGGAGTCAACCGTCTTCGATGCCATCGACCAGGTGAGCACGCCGTCGTTGATGGCTCCGTTCCAAATCATCTTCGTGCGCAACGTGCGATTGCTGTACCAGCGCGGCGCGAAGAAGGAAGAGTTCGCAGCGATTCAGAAGTACCTTGGCCTCCCCAATCCGCAGGCGCTGCTCGTGTTTGTCGCCGACCATCTCCACATTCCCAGCGATGTACGCCGCATGGACATGCAGGACAAGGACCGGTATGAGCGCATCCGGGAAACGCTGGGAGAGCATTGCGGCATCATTGAACTCAGCCAGCCCGACGATGCCGATGCCATGCGCTGGGCTGTCCGGACGGCGGAAACGCGCGGGGTGGAATTGCAGCCGGATGCGGCGCGCGAGCTGGTCGATACGCTCCACGGCGACCTGATGCGGATTGCCTCGGAGCTGGAAAAACTGACGCTGTTTGTGGACCGCAGGAAGGAAATCACCCTGGCTGATGTGGAGCAGATGGTGGTATCCGCCAAGCAGCGTTCGCTCTATCAGCTCACGGACGCGATTTCCGCCCACGACCCGGCCCGCGCACTACTCCTGCTGCAGGGGCTGTTGAACGCAAGCGAGAGCGGCGAAGACGGCGCCATCGGCCACCTCCATATGCTGGCGCGCACGTTCCGCCAGATGCTGGTGATCCTGGAGAAAAATGTCCGCGATTCGCGCGGCATCTGGCAGGCGCTTTGGCCGGGTTTTCGCGTTCCGCCGTTCGCCGTCGATGATCTGATCCTGCAGGCCAGGCGCTACAAATCGCGTCGCGATCTGATGCAGATGCTGGAACGTATCGCCCGCGCCGACCTTGAGATTCGTTCCTCGCCCCCGGACAAAGGTCTGGTGCTGGAGCGGATGGTCATCGATTTAGCGAGGATTGGAAACCGCCAGCCAAACGCAGCCGCCGTTCGCTGATGTGCCAGGCTCACGCCAGCAGGTGCTCCTCTTCCACATGGCTGCCGTGTCGCGAGGTCAGCGTAATCGCAGCGCCAAGAATCATCGCTGCGCCCAGCCACGCGGCGGCGCCGAGTTGCTCGCCCAGCACGGTCACGCCTAACACCGAACCAATCATGGGCTCCAGATTGAGAAATACGCCCGCGCGAGAAGCGGGCACGCGCGTCAGGCCCCAGTTCCACAGCAGGGTGGTGCTTGCCGTGCATAGCAGGCCGCTGGCGGCCAGGGCCAGCCATGCTTGTACTGAGATGTGGATCGGCGGCGGGCCGTCCACTGCAAAGACCCACACGGCCAGCATCCCCGTCCCCGTCATCAATCCGTATGCGGTCACAATCAGCGGCGAGTGGTCGCGCAGCAGCCGCTGGTTCATCAAGATCCATACCAGCGAAATCATCAGAGACGCCACCACCATCAAGTCGCCAAGAAGACTGGGAGCGTCGCCATGGGCCCCCGACGAAGAATGACCCAACGCGATCAGTGCTGCGCCTATAGAAGAAACCGCCAGCGCGGCCCAGCCGATTCGATCCAGCCGCTCGTGGGCAAAGATGCTGGCGCCGACCGCAAGCACAACCGGCAGCGTGCCTACCATCAGCGAAGCGTGGGAGACCGTGGTGCGGGCGAGCCCGGCAAATTGCAGCAGGAACTGCCCCGGCACGCCGACTAGCGCCGCGATCAATAGAATGCGCCACCCACGGGCGTTCAGTCCGGGACGTCCGCGCAACAGCACGGGGCTGAGCCCCAGGCATGCAAACAGAAACCGATACAACACCATGTGCGCCGAGCTCATTTCGCGCATGGCTATCTTGCCGAAGAAA
>JAKAAZ010000022.1 GCA_021802085.1 Acidobacteriota bacterium | reverse complement strand
CGCCGTTTGGTGATGCAGCGTGAATCTACCGGAGCTCTGGTCCTCAACCTCTCTGGAAAGACAAGCGGTGCTCACGCACCGCACAGGCGATCTGTGCCTTGACAACGCCTTCGTCCTTATCGAGGGGCACCCAGACCTTACGCTATCTGTGAAAATGCTCTAGCCGAGAAGTGACATCCGCTTTCCGATGCGGGAGATGGTTTTCAGGCTTGATCGAGCTGGGCGCGAGTATGCTCGCCGGTCATGATGGTGCTGATCCGCGCCTTCCCTTCCGGCACGGCCGGAAAGGCAATTCCAGCGGCCTCGAACAGCTTCCTGGAAAAGTCCATCGTGGCGCGGCCGTCCCCAACGATGATGGGCGTGATGGGAGTTTCGCTGGCGGGCGTGTCGACGCCGCCGATATTGAATCCGGCGTCGGCGAGTTGCTGTTTGAAATATCGCAGCGTGCCCCATCCTGGCGAAGCCAGGGTGGGACAGAACGATGCCCGCGCTACAATATCAGGGAAAATCCTTGGGCTACGGACGAATCAACCTGCCATCATCCCAAAGTGATATGCGCTGCCATCGCCAATCGACATTTCGCATGTTTTCGCGTGACAACCAGATTCGTAAATGCTGGCCGACTTTTGGTTACTAATCTCAACTAGATGAGTGGCGATGCGGCGTCAGTGCTCCATCGGCGGAGCAGGCGACCCATCGGACCAATAGCCGACCACGACCATGAGGATTGTGGTCCGCTCCTCAGGGTCATCCGCGGCCATAATCGGCGAACCCGGCAGATCGGCTCCCCAGCTTTTCGCCGCGTCGCCCGTGACAAAAAACATCAGATGAGGGTGCCAGCTCGCGCCCTGGTCGTTCAAGTACTGCTGCTTCGACATCATGTAGCACATTGCTCCCGGCTCCAGCGCGGGCAGTTCCTTCTTATCCAGTGCCGAAGCGGTCGCCGCCACGATCTCCGCTTTCGATTTTCCTTCCAGCACCAGTTTGGTCTTCATCAGGAAGATGGGCGCAAACGTTCGCGCGGCCTGCGAATTAAAGCAAATGGGGGAGCGGATTTTGGGATTCCAGAATTCCGGAGCGTCTGTGGCGGCGCCCCATGATCGCTCCACTACGCAGAGAAAGCCATTCGTGCCCTTTACTGCGGTCGTGAATCCATTCCGCCCCAGGACCATCACCTCGGCTCCGTCTGAAATGGACGCCGGAGCAGCACTGCGGGCCAGCGCGATTTCCGAATTCTGGTCGGCGATCAAATACTCATCCACGGGAGCCATGGCCGGATACGCAGCCTTCTCTGCCTGCGCCGGTGCCTGGCGTGTTGCGCCGGGTAGGCAAAGCTGAACAAGAAAGACTAATGCGATGAGCTTGAAATCATTCTTCCGCATGGGAATCTCCAATAGGCGCATCTTACTCGATTCTTAATTGACGGAAACACGCCTTAGCAGTCGTCCAGCACTGTTTTTTGGAATTCTAGAGGATTGGTCCTCATAAACGCCCACGCCCTCAGGCATGGTTCTCGGTGGACGCAACATCGCCTTGGATTGAACGGAAGGGGGATGTACAACATAGAATCGGCACGGAGCACAGCTCCTGGATGGCCCCTGATCCTGGGCATAGCGAAGACCGAAGCGGAACAACCCGCGTTCCTTCCGTGTATGATTCATTTTTTAAATTCGGCAGATGCGAAGTTCTCTTTTCGGTACCACGCTACAATCTGAGGAAAATTAAAAGTTTTCCAAAGCCCCAGAGCGAATATAAAGAGAACACGAGGGAATTGCAGCCGTGAACGCTGACAGTACAACTCTAAGTGTGATTTCAAACAGGAACGTTCGAACCGCATCGAGAAAAAACATCGACGCTGATGCTGTTGCTGCTCTTGGGTGGAAGCCGAGGCTGCTTGACTTGTTCTGCTGTGCCGGTGGTGCCGGTACCGGATACAGCATGGCAGGATTTGACGTGGTTGGAGTAGATATAAAACCCCAGCCAAATTACCCTTACCCCTTTGTCCAGACTGACGCTCTGAAGCTCGACCCGAAGTTTATCTCAACGTTTGATGCCATTCACGCGTCACCACCGTGCCAGTCTTATTCCGACTGCATGCAGTGGGCATAAATGGTTGAATCAACGAAGCGCGGGACGAATTGGCAAGACGACGAACTTGATCTGATTGTCGCCGACTATTTCTCCATGCTCGTTGCCGAACTCTCCGGCCAAGCGTATGTCAAATACAGACACAGTACAGCCCTTATGGCCACGATTGACCGCACCCACCGTTCCGTAGAGTTCAAACACCAAAATATTTCGGCCGTATTGGACGAATTGGGCCTGCCTTGGATTCCCGGCTACAAGCCAAAGCTGAACTATCAGAATGCAATCTTCGATGCAATAGACCGGTACCTTACCAAGCACCCAGGCATTCTTGAACCCACGCCAGTACCAAAACCCGTACTACCTGCGCCTACTGAAATCTTTGTTGCTCCGCCAGTTCTAAGGGCAACCAGCGAACAGATTCCAAAACGTCTGCGGCAGCTTGTCGTGAAATTTGACCCAGTTGAGCGAGACCATCGCAATCGCTTGCTCGGCAAAGCCGGGGAGGCCTTTGTTGTTGATCTTGAAAGGTGCCGACTCGAAGAGGGAAATCGTGCGGACTTAGCACGAAAGGTAAAATGGACGGCAGCAGAAGATGGCGACGGTGCGGGCTATGACGTTTCATCCTTCAGCCTGGATGGCCACCCCCGATTTATCGAAGTAAAAACTACGAACGGTTCTTCCCGGACACCATTCTTTCTGAGTCGCAACGAGTGCGACATTGCAAGACAGTGCCCCATTGAGTGGCGGATCTATCGAGTTCACTTGTTTGCCAGCGGGCCGCGAATCTTTACTATAGCGCCACCCCTGGAGACCAAGGTCAAACTCTCTCCTGAAACATGGCGCGCGTCCTTCTGAAGATTCCTGGCTGACAAGGAATTACGACAGCAAATAACGGGGTGCTGAATGTCAAAGTTGGATTCATTGCGACTCAGACAGTGCCGAAATATACTCGGCACCGGCGATGGTGGGTACACACAACGGACTATCGAGCTGTGCGAACCAAAAGGCTCGCCAGAGAAATGCGAAGTAGCGTTTGCGCAGGGGATTTCAGCCAAGCAACAGGATGGTGTTCTTTCCCACGACGACCTATTCTGTCGAATGTGCGGTGTCATTCCTGGCGACATTGACGATGTCACGGGACGAAAGGTCAAATTTAACATCGAATACATCGTAGACAAGAGCCTCGGCGGCAAAGAGGAACTATCTAATCTCCGGACGCTTTGTTCGACCTGCAATCAGGGTGCGAAAAACATCACATCTGAGAAGCCGACCGGGCTTTGGCTCCTGTCTCAAGTTCGACGAGCGGGCCAAGATGAGCAACTCGCCGTTCTGAAGTGGCTCCGCGAGAAGTTCAAGCAGTGACAAGCGATGAATCGCAGCGAGAACATGCGGGCGATCCGCAGCACGGACACGCTGCCGGAAATGGCAGTGCGAAGCCTCGTACACAAGCTCGGCTATCGTTTCCGGTTACACAGGCAAGACCTTCCAGGAAAACCTGACTTGGTATTTCCGGCACGACGCAAGGTGATATTCGTTCATGGATGTTTCTGGCACGCTCATGCGTGTAAAACCGGACTCATCCCCAAAACGAACCGAGATTTCTGGCTGCCGAAGCTCCGGCGCAATAAGGCACGGGACAAGAAGAATCTCGAAGCCCTCACACAGCAGGGTTGGGATGCCCTGGTCATTTGGCAATGTGAATTAAAGAACGGCAGCGCGGTACGCGGGCGGGTAAAGCGCTTTTTGGGGCCGCAGAGGAGTCCACGGGAATAGTATGTAATTCCCTATCGGATGGATGAGGCGGCTTCTACTGGCCGGCTTGAGGCAGCGGGCGTTGAAAGAGGTTGCCGTACAGCCTTTGCGTTACCGCGTAGCAGTCGCAGGCCGCCGCTTCCAGTTCCGGACGATTCAAAATTCGCACGCTGCCGCGCTTGTATTCGATCGATCCGCCGCGCTGTAACGCGCCTGCGACCATGGTGACCGTGGTGCGCTGCGCGCCCAGCATCTGCGCCATAAACTCCTGCGTCAGGTCGATTTTGGCCGACTGGATGCGGTCCTGAACCATCAGCAGCCATCGCGCCAGCCGTTCTTCCGCCGTATGCAGACGGTTGCACGTGGCAAGCTGACTCAGACTCAGGGCCTGCTCCTGCACCAACTCGAGGATGCGCATGTGAATCTCCTCGGAAGATCGAAAGATCTGCAGAAGTTTTGCATAGGCAATCTTCAGTCCAGTCGCCGGTAACTGGATGAAGCAGTCCGTCGGCGCCGCGGCAGGCCCCAGCAGATGCACGGCGCCAACCAGTCCCTCCCGGCCCACGACTCCCACCTCGGCGGTTTCTCCGTCCGTAGTGGAGCCCACAACCGAGGCAATGCCCGAAGTCATGAAGTAGGCGTCGGTGGGGACGCTTCCGGCCCTATACAACACCGTTCGCAGCGGCAGCGTGACCGGCGAGGAGTGGGCGATCAGCAACTCGCGGCTCTCAAGGGAGAGCGACGCGATTAGAAGATTATTCGTTGCGCCAGGCATAACGTGTCCTTTGTCAGTGCGCAAAGGACCGCCAAAATGGGCAGAAAATCACGTCTCTGATCGGAAAATGGGAAGGCTGTCAATCTGCCCTCGGCTAGAATATACGCTGGAAAATCAAGAACTTATGTCGGCTATCGGACGGATGGGGGAGGGGATCGACAAAAAATCACTTTCGCCGGATTAACGGCGAAATTGTGCGGTAAACCCGGCGATCCAGATCGTTTCCCCCAGATCAGGGGAAATGTCGGATGGGCGACATAGGCGACATATAAGCCGCGAACTGCATCCTACCGCAATAGTCCGAGGAGTAGAGTATTGCAGCACCACTGGTCTGCGGAATGGCCTACACCATTTCCCGACGCAAAGGCACCTAGCGTCCTCTCCAGAAACTCGGCGGGAGAGTTTCGTGCATGAATCCACCATAGCCGCAGACCTGCATTCAAGGCTCAACTTGACGAGCGAGGCTTTGCGGAAGGCAGAAGAACGCGCCACTGCGGGCCTGCTGGCGTTGGAGTTGATGCACGAAATCAGAAACCCGCTGGAGGCGGTAGGGAATCTGACCTACCTCGCGCTGGCAGAAGCCGAAAACGCCCGCGCGGTACGAATGTACCTGCGTCGCGTCGAGGAACAACTGGCGACTCTCAACTACATCGCAAGCCATACGCTCGGATTTGCCCGCGCAACGGATTCCCCTCAGCAGGTCCGGCTCTCCACGCTGGCGGAGGCGGCGCTCCGCATCCACCAACGAACCATGCAAGCCAAACAAATCCACCTCGTGAAGGATCTTTCGGAGGACCTGGTGGCGGAAGTCCATACGACCGAGATGCTGCAAGTCCTTTCGAATCTGATCGTTAACTCTGTCGACGCGTTGCCGCGCGCGGGCACGCTCTATCTCCGCCTGAAAAAACGCCGCAGCGAGATTCACTTCGTGATTGCGGATAATGGCCATGGCATTCCCGAAGAACACAGGAATCGAGTATTCGAGCCGTTCTTCACCACCAAGAATAATGCGGGAACCGGGCTCGGTCTGGCCCTCTCCAAGAGAATCGTGGAGCATAATCGAGGCAAAATCTCCCTGCGCAGCAGCATCCGCCCCGGCCGAAGCGGCACCGTTTTCAAAATTTCCCTTCCTGCCTGATACGGTTCCGGTCCGGAGGATTTCCCGGACCCGGAAAGCGGCTGAAAACTTAGTTGCCTTGGCAACTATATGGCGCGCCCTCGTTCTGGTGCGTTTCCCGATGGAGAATCATACGGCGCGCAAGGTATCAGCCGACCGCTAGCGTAGTGTCAACAAATAGCTAGGTACTTAACCTAGACAAGAAAGGACTCTGCAGTCACCTGTTTCGATTCAAACGGAAAATCGCCAAGTTCAAGGCTGTCGCGAAGCTGACCCACGCCAGATACGGCACCATCAACCATCCCGCTGGTGAATACACTTCCCAGAACAGGGTCATCGTAGCCAGAATCGCCAGCCATAGAATACTGATTTCTCCCAGAGCGCCGGCAATCGCATGCCAGCGAAAGAGAATCATGCTCCACAGAAAATTCAGCGCCAGCTGAATTAAAAACCAGATCAGCGCATAGGTCCGCAGCTGGGAAGCCGGCTGCATCCACACCATCCACGCTGCCATGCCCATCAAAATGTACAGCATCGTCCAGACAGGCCCGAAGATCCAGTTCGGCGGGTTGAAAGACGGTTTGCGCAGACTTGCATACCAACTCGGGATGGCCGTCCGCGTCAGTAGGCCGGAGATCAACCCTATAGCGACGCAGAAACCAACCCAGAAGATCAGTGCCGCCGGTGATCCGAAACCAGATATCTCATGCATAGAACCCCTTACCGGGAATCAAGACGCTCGCTCGACGTACAACGCAAAAAACACCTATCCTGAAATCTGCGATCATTAGGAATCCACCATGAACATAGATGCAAAATCGATTCAGGTGCAACTGCCCGATGGCAGCGCCCGCACCGTGCCCGCCGGAACCACTCCCTTGTCGATTGCCGCGGACATCTCGCCACGCCTGGCTGCGGCCGCGGTTGTCGCCCAGATTCGTCCCAAGCACGCGACTGGCGCCTCCGCCACAGCCGAGACAGAATCCGCAAATGAAGCCTCCATGTACAAGGCTGAGGATGCCGCCAGCGAACGCATGGTGGACCTGACCACGCCGTTGGAAGAAGACGTCACGCTGCGTCTGCTGACCGAGAAAGATCTCGAAGCGCTGAAGGTCGTGCGTCATTCTGCCGCCCACGTCATGGCGACTGCGGTCCTGGAACTGTTTCCGGAGACCAAGCTCGGCCACGGCCCTGCCACCGATAGCGGATTTTTCTATGACTTCTATCGCCCCACACCGTTCACGCCGGAGGACTTGAAGGCGATCGAGGATCGCATGGCCGTCATCGTTGCCCGCGACGAGAAATTTGTTCGCGAGTGGGAGCCGCGCGACGAAGGCCTGGCGCGCTTCAAAGCGGAAAACGACTTTATGAAGATGCACTTCATCGAGCGTTTTACCCAGCCCGGCGAGAAAATCTCTCTATATAGGAACGGCGCATTTGTCGACTTTTGCCGGGGCCCTCACGTGCCTTCCACCAGCCGCGTCAAGGCGTTCAAGGTGCTGAGTATTGCCGGCGCCTACTGGCTAGGCGACGAGAAGAACCCGCAGCTGCAACGCATCTATGGAACCGCCTTTTTCTCCAAGAAAGACATGGAGGAACATTTTGCCCGACTGGAAGAAGCGATGCGCCGCGACCATCGCGTGCTCGGCAAACAGCTCGACCTCTTCTCCATTCAGGACATAGCCGGTCCTGGCCTCATTTTCTGGCATCCCAAGGGCGGCATCATCCGCAAGCTGATGGAAGACTGGATGCGCGAGGAATGTATCCGTCGCGGTTACGATATGGTCTTTACTCCGCACGTGATGCGGCATGAACTGTGGAAGATCAGCGGACATGCGGGGTTCTATGCGCAGAACATGTACACGCCCATCGAATTGGACGATGCCGATTATCAGTTGAAGCCGATGAACTGTCCGGGGCACATCCTCATCTACAAGAACACGCCGAAAAGCTATCGCGATCTTCCCGTGCGATATGCCGAATTGGGCAACGTCTATCGCTATGAGCGCAGCGGAACCATGCACGGCCTGTTGCGGGTGCGCGGCTTTACCCAGGATGACGCTCACATCTTCTGCACACCGGAACAGATTGAAGATGAGGTTTCCGCGTGCATCGACTTTGCCGATGCGGTGCTGAAAACTTTCGGCTTTGCGGAGTTCAAGGTCGAGCTTTCCACCTGGGACCCGAAGGACAAAGCCAGCTTCGTTGGCTCGGAAGAAAATTGGTCGCTGGCCATCGGCTCACTGGAACGCGTGCTCCAGCGCAAGGGTATTCCCTACAAGACCATTGCCGGCGAAGCTGCATTTTATGGCCCCAAGATCGACATCAAGCTGGTCGACGCCCTGGGTCGCCTCTGGCAGCTTTCGACCGTGCAGTTCGACTTCAATCTTCCCGCGCGCTTTGAGCTGGAATATGTCGGCGAAGATGGCGAGCGCCATCAGCCGGTGATGGTGCATCGCGCCTTGTTCGGCTCCGTGGAGCGCTTCTTCGGCGTGCTCATCGAACATTACGCCGGAGCTTTCCCGCTGTGGCTCGCTCCGGTGCAGGTCGGCCTGGTGCCGATCAGCGAAAAGCACATCGACTACGCGAAAAAAGTACAGCAACAGTTACAAATAGCCGGCTTACGCATTGAACTCGACGACCGCAACGAAAAAATGAACGCCAAAATCCGCGACCTGACCATGCAGAAGATTCCTTATCTGCTTGTCATGGGCGATAAGGAAGCAGCCGCGAATACCGTTAGCGTCCGCACCCGCGGCAAAGGCGACCAAGGTTCCATGCCGCTGGAAGCATTCGTCGCCAAGGCAAAAAAATTGGTGGAAGAGAAGAACACTGACCTATGACAGGAATGATTCAAAGAATCCCACAAAGGACAAACAACGATTGTGCTATTTGCACTGTTGCAATGGTAATGGGATCGCCCTACACATACGAAGACATATTGTGTGACAGCAAGCGCTATCCACACTCAACTGAAGATGGCAAATTCCTTGCATGGTGGGAGACATATTTTCACGACAAAGGGTTTCAAATTGCGTATAGACCGCTTTCAGATTTATCTGCGCTTTCTACATTTTCCGAAAGCACTTGTGGCATTGTTGGGATGGACATCCCCAAATTAAATTTGGCGCATTTTGTTGCGGTAGATGCATGGGGAATTGTCGATCCCGCAGATAACGCGCCCGATCATGTGGCTATATCGGAATATATCCGCACACGTCAAAGGGACGGTTGCATATTTCATAATGAATTTCTTGAGGTAAGGGCATGTCCTAAGGTTTTGGCTGTGCAATAAACATAAGCGCTATGAGTAAATTGTTTCTGGAGAAAATTTATGGCAATTGTAGCTGGATATTGAAGTGAGTCATTCTGAACGGAGCGTAGCGGAGTGAAGAATCCAGACAATATTCGCTTCGGTTGCGGTGCCATTACCCTCTGGATTCTTCGCTTCGCTCAGAATGACTCTCCTTTGCCGGTGGGATATACGATAGCCTTCACCCAACCGCAACCTTCTTCGGTCTTCCGCCCAGCTTGCCGTTGTTTCTTGCGGCCAGCTCTTTTGCGGCGCTTCTCGATTTTCCTCCGGCCATGCCGAGCCGTCTCGCCATCCATTTTCGTGAGCCCAGAAAGCCTTCGAGTAACGCGGGCAGGTAAAAATCGGCGTCCAGCTTTGGGAAATGGATGCCGAAACCCGACGGCGTGATCTCAATCGCTTGCAACTGTGAAGGTGTGGCGCGCTCCAATCCCTCGGCGTCCTGCGGGGAAAAGGCAATGTCCAGGTTGGAATTGAGACGGACAATCACCCTATTCAGACGGCGGTCATATCGCGCGGAGACTGCCTTCGGCGCGCGTGTCGTAAGCGCCCTCGTCCGTTTGGCGGCGCGTTCGATCTCATTCTGCGTGACCATGGATTTCCTCCCATGCCTGGCAGAGTTCATCGGAATGCTCCGCCAGCTTTTTCTCGGTGATTGTAAGTTCGCGCCGCGCGAACCTATAGTTTTCGCGCAATCGGACCCTACCTGCCGGACAACCTAAAACAAACAGCGCCTCGGCGTCGGCCCCAATGACATGAACATGCGCAGGCCGGCGGTCATTGGGATAGATGACAACCCGCATGCTGCCGATCCGAAGGACTGTGGGCGCAGGAACAGCGTAGCAGAAAAACAAAGCGGTTGGGTTAATTGCCGGCGCTTTCAGTCATAATGTGCAAACTGGAGTTTCCTTCTACGCGCTGCCTGGGTTACGATTTCCATTAGCTAGTCTGTCACGGTCTCAAGTCCATAGGAAGCGCGGTTTCCTCACCATGCGAAAATTCATCACTGCTTTGTGTCTGCTGGCTTCGACCAGCCTTGTTGCATACGGCCAGGCTCTCAATTGGCAACCGGACCTTACGCGCCAACAGACCTACACGCCGATTCGGGTGTCCAGCGCAGATCCGACTGGGAGAAATGCGGATTCTCGCAGGATCGCTCCCGGCGCGACGTTTACCGTTCTCGATGCCGACGGCCCTGCGACGATTTCGCACATTTGGTTCACCATTGCCGATAATGAACCCTACAATCTGAAACGCATCGTTCTGCGCATGTACTGGGACAATGAAACCACTCCCAGCGTGGAAACTCCGATCGGAGATTTTTTTGGCCTGGGCCTGGGGTATTACTACAACTGGCAATCGGAAATGTTATCCGTAGGCAGCGTGAAGGCGCTCAATTGCTTTTTCCCTATGCCTTTTGCCAGGCATGCTCGCATCACCGTGACCAACGAAGGCAAAGACCCCATCAACTCGCTGTATTACAACATCGATTATCAGAAGTATTCGCATCCTCTCGCGACTGACACGCTGTATTTCCACGCCGAGTATCGGCAGGCGCAGCCCAATCATGGTTGGACGAACAAGTGGACCGGCAATGGAGATCCGCTGGTGAACGATAAGGCGAATCTGGATGGCAAGGGCAACTATGTATGGATGAATGCCGTCGGTCACGGACAATATGTGGGTGTTACTATGTCTGTCCTGCAAAACCAGGATGGCTGGTGGGGCGAAGGAGACGATATGTTTTTCGTCGATGGAGAACCACGACCTTCCATTGCCGGGACAGGCTCGGAGGATTACTTCCTGGGGGCTTGGGATTTTGGAGGCACGCCATTTTCCTACCAACTTTACGGCGCTCCTGTGGTCGGAAACGAACTGGCTGGCGGTCGATCGAGTGTGTATCGCTTCCATCTGGATTCACCCATTCCGTTCAGCAACTCGTTCAAAGCGACCATTGAGCATGGGCATGCCAACGCACGCTCAGACAACTATTATTCCGTTGCCTACTGGTATCAGGCGGAGCCGCACGCTCCCTTTCCCGCGCTGCCGCCAGTCGAGGACAGAATCCCACGGCTGCAGATGGTCGGCGGCCCTGGAAATACGGGCGCGCCTGCGCAATAGGCCCAATTAAAATTTCAACCGGATCGCTACCTGGATTTCCCGCGGCGTGTAATTGGAGTTACTGTTTGCATTCGTAGTCACTCCGTAGGTTGGATTGAATTCCAGATAGGGATGCGCAGCGGTTGAATCCGAGGGGCAGCCCTGTGTCAGCGGTGTCGAGCAGGCGTTGTAGCCAAGAGTATCGATGCTGGTGACATTTTGCGTATTGGTCAGGTTATACGTTTCAGCAATCAGCTCCAGATAAGCGCGGTCACGCAGCGGGATGCGCCGCGTCACCCGCAAGCTCGTGGTCTGGGTGGATGGGAAGCGATAACTGTTCCTTTGGAGAATATTCAAACGCGATGGCCCACCTTCTCCGTTGATGCCAAAGAATGCACCCCCCGGCGCGCTACCTCCGACCGCCAATGTATAGGGCAGACCGGTTTGCCACGCGACGATGGGAGCAAAACCATAATCATTCAGCAAATATCCGCGCCAACCGTGTCTATGCCAGGTCGTCCAGAGGGTCGCGTGCACAGTGAGCCGCTGACGCACATCCGCGTTGGAGTCACCGTATTCCAGCGCCATATTGTTCGGCTCCAGGATATTGGTCGGCGACTTATAAAGAAATTCATTCTGGTTGTAGTCGAGCGCGTGGGCCCATGTATAGTCCATTCCGAAGCTGATCCCGTTCGATGTGCGATGCTCAATCCTCAATACGCCAGCGTTGTAGTTGGAATTCACATTGCTAAGCAATTCCGTGATATTTCCATAAAGATAGTTCGGTCGTACAGAAGTGTAGAGCGGCGTGGTGTAGGTCGCGCCTTGCGGCAATGGGCTCTTCTTTCCCAGTGCAGGCCCGGGAATGTCAATCGTATAGTTCAGCTGGCCAACGGTGGCATTGTCGATATTGGTATCGATATGGTTTGGCAAGTCTCGACCCTGGCTGGTCATATAGCTGAGCGAGAGTACGGTATTCCAGCCGATCCTTTGCTCCAATGTCAGTTCTCCCTGCATGGTCTCCGGAGCCTGATAGTTTTTGGAAAAGTAGTAGGCGCTGGGCAACGCGCCACGCGCCGCGCCGGTGGGCACGCTGAAGAAAATGCCTGGAAATTGTGGAGCGCCAAATTCCGTGGATGCGGAATACCGATAGGTCCGCTGCGCGGCAAGAGACCCGGAAGAAGTAAGAGCGGAATGCAGCGTGGCGTTCACGATCCGTCCATAAAACATCCCATATCCGACGCGAAGCACCGTATGTCCGCTGCCGAAGATGTCCCATGCCACACCTGCGCGGGGGGCAATGTTATTGCGGTCGTCCGGGTAGTTTGCGGTTTGCGGCAATTGTGGATTGACGAGAAAAGGCCGCGGCACTCGCTCATATTCGTATCGCGCGCCGGCGGTCAGCGTCAATCGTTGGAATGCTCGCCATTCGTCGTCGGCAAATCCGGCAAAGTCATTCGTGGTGATAAAAAATCCCGCTGGACCGAAGCTTTGCGAAAAACCCGCATATGCGTTCACGAAATAGGAATGCGGCGGCCCCAAACCATCCACCGCGTGATAATAGTCCGCCAGGAAACTGCCAAAAGAAGTGTAGTTATAAGTCCCGGCGCCGCCATACAAATTGTCGAGCAGGTCTTCGTTCCGATCCCAATCCGCGCCAATCTTCAAGGTATGGTTTCCCAACACCCAAGAGAGGGTATCGGAGATCTCCGCGCGATGTTCATCCGGGTATTCCGGGCGCGGCAAACCGGCCGGATTGCCCAACACCATGCCTTCCCCCGAGGAACCGCCGGCGATGCTGATTTCCGGCGCCAGGCCGAACTGATTTTGTGCCAACGGCACTTCCGCGCCGGCGGGGGTTGGACTGGTTCTTCGATCCAGTTCGCGCCCCAACTGGACGCGAATTTCGTTGGCCAGATTTTCCGTTAGAAACGTGGTCAGACGGGCGATGCCCCAGTCCACGCTGACATAATCATCCCCAAGGCTATTGACGCCATACTGGGTGGAACTTTGAGTTTGCACTCCGTTCGGCGAATTCCACCTCATCCGGTTGTAGGAAAAGGTCGCATGATTGCGATCGTTCACCTGCCAGTCGACCTTAGGAAAGCTGAGCGTTTCGTGGCCGGTGCGCGGAGCCGTGCCTGTCAGGGTATCAATCAACTGCAAGCCTTGTCGGTACTGCCGTACCGACGCTTGATACGATGGCAGATCGAGCTTGTCATACAACTGACACGCGCCTTGCGTCGCTTCAAACTGAAATACGCTGCCATAGAAAGGACTACCCTGCGACCCGCCATTTCCACTGGCATTGTACGGCGGCAGGTTGGAGCAGGTAATGGGATAGCCCAGATAATTGCCGGTCGGAATCGCGGGAATAGGTTGCGCATAAATCGCTGTCGGATATCCAACCCGCGACACGGAAGGAAAATTGCGAGTGACGTTGTCGAGGGAATAAAACCAGAACAGCCGGTCTCGAACGATCGGGCCACCGACCGCAAATCCTGCCTGCGTGCGCACATCTGTCGGCCGGAATGCGTTGGTGACGAAGCTGCTCTCGGTATTATTGAAGGTGGTCAGCGTTGTGTAGGGATTGGTGGCGGCAAGGTTGCTGTTGCGCTCAAAGAAAAATGCCTCGCCGTGAAGACTGTTCGTGCCGCTCTTGGTGACCGTATTGATGACGCCGCCGGCCGCGCGACCATATTCCGCGGAATAGTCCGCAGTGTTGACCTGGAACTGTTCGACCGCAGCGATGCTAATCGAATACGGCGCGCTGGTTCCTCCGCGCTCCTCGGAGAAAAAGGCCTCGTTATTGTCAGCGCCGTCGATCGTATTGTTATTCAACAGCACACTGATGCCGCGAAAGCTCAACAACCCCTTGCCGTTCTGGTCGCTGACCACTCCTGGGGTCAACAACGCAAAACTACTCCAACGACGGCTGTCGGAAGGCAGGTCCTGCAATTCAGTCTGCGCAATATTGGTCGCAAGCGAGGGATAGGTGGCCTGCATAAATGGCACGATCGTTTGCACTTGAATTGTGCTGGCAGTCGCACCGATCTGCAACGTGGTATTGAGCGGCGTGCGCCGTCCCAGTTCAACAACAACATGAGTTGCGGTGAAGGCTGTAAAAGCATCACCACTAATATCTACGGAGTATGTGCCAGGAGGTAGGTTTGCCAACGCATAGTTGCCACTCTTGTCGGAGTAGCCGATAAATTCCGCGCCCGTCGCCTCGTTCAAGGCAACCACACGCGCATTGGGAAGGACCGCGTGTTGCGGATCGTAGACAGTACCGTCTATTCCACCTGTAGTCGACTGGCCATAAAGCAAAGCCAGTGGCAGCAGGGCAAGGAATACCAGGCCGAACACGCCAAAAGCGCGCCCGTGGGGAGGAGCCAAGCGCAGCATGAAAAACTCCTGAAGTCTTCTGCCCGTTCAGGCAAATTCAGGATGCCTGGTCGGACGACACTGATAAGGAATGCAAGGAAACCTGTAACTCAACCATCTCCGAGTTCGTGCAACTTTTCGCTTCCGGCGTGGGCGTCTCGCCTTTGCCACTCTCGGAATCTTTCCGAGCGAATTCAAATGACTGAGGGGCGAACTCCGTCGTGCGGAGTACGTCGCGGTCGGGAACTCTGACGAATGAGCGTTACACTGAGGGTACCGCGATTCCCTTGCGGCAGGAAGATTATTCACGAGCATGTTTATCGATCAAGCAAGGATCAAGGTGAAGGCCGGGGATGGTGGGAACGGATGCATGGCCTTTCGCCGCGAAAAATTTGTACCCCGGGGAGGACCTTCCGGAGGCGATGGCGGGCGCGGGGGCGATGTCATCCTCGAAGCTAGCCAGCGCCACAACACGCTGGTTCATTTTCGTTTCAATCCAGAGCACAAAGCCGAACGAGGGCGGCACGGCGAGGGCTCGAACTGCTCCGGCCGCGAGGGCGAGGATATCATCCTGAAAGTCCCTGTGGGCACTGTGGTTTACGACGACACGACCGGCGAGCTAATTCACGATTTTCAGCATCCCGACGAGCGCATTGTGCTGGCTCATGGGGGACGCGGTGGCCGCGGTAACCAGCATTTCGCCACCTCCACTCATCAGGCGCCGCGCGAGCACGAACTCGGCCACGCCGGCGAGGAGCGGCTAGTCCGCCTGGAGTTGAAACTGCTCGCCGATGTCGGTCTGGTCGGACATCCAAACGTCGGCAAGTCCACGCTGATTGCACGCATCTCCTCGGCCCGCCCCAAAATTGCCGATTATCCGTTCACCACCCTGGAACCGAATCTTGGCGTCGTGAGCGTGGGCGATTGGCCGCAGGAAGAAAGCTTTGTCGTCGCGGACATTCCTGGCCTGATTGAAGGCGCACATCTCGGCGCAGGTCTTGGAATGCAATTCCTCCGTCACATTGAGCGAACCCGGTTGCTGGCGCACATTGTCGACGTTTCCGATGGCAGCGGCCGACCCGATCCTGTGGAAGACTACCAGGTGATTGAGGCCGAGTTGAAAAGTTTTGGCCACGGCCTCGACGAGAAGCAGCGCGTCGTCGTTGCCAGCAAATGCGACGTAGCCAACCCGGAAAAGCTGAGAAAGCTCCAAGCCATGTCGAAGCGCATGAAGCTGGATTTCTATGCCATCTCCGCAGTCACCGGCGAGGGTATCGACGCGCTGAAGTATGCCCTTGCGGAGCGTGTTCGCGATCTGCGCGCGGCGATGCCGGAAGCTAGCTGACCTGGGGAGGATTGGATGAAAGAGACCGCATGAGGCGCATCGCTTTTTTTGGCGGCAGCTTCGATCCTCCCCATCGCGGGCATCTCGCGATCGCCACTGCCGCGGCGGACCGCTTCGCGCTGGACCGGATCCTGTTCGCTCCAGTTGGCCGCCAGCCGTTGAAAGGGCGATATCCAGCGACAGATTTCCTACATCGCTACGCGATGACCGTGCTGGCCACGCAGGCGGATGCGCGCTTTGTCCCCTCCCTTTTGGACGCGCCGCGCGACCCCAGCGAAGACGCGGCTTGCCCCAATTACACGGTTGAGACCCTCGCGCGGCTACGCGACTCGCTGGCGGAGGTACCCGAGCCGACTGTTCTGTTTACGCTGTTGGGGGCCGACAGTTGGCTCGACATTGCGCACTGGCATCAGGCAACCCGCCTGCTTGCGCTCACCGATTGGATTGTGGCTGCCCGACCTGGGTTTTCCCTTGCCAGTGCGGAGGGTGCGCTGCCGCCCGCAGTGAAGGCAAAGCGTGTTGGGCGCCTCATCGAGGACACACTTGATGATGCAATCGCCGATTCGATCGACCACCCCGCCGAGTGCGGCCTGGAACTGCACCACGAAAATGCAGCCATAACGCGCGTGTGGTTTCTCCCGCACATTCAGGAAGATATCTCGGCGACGGAGTTGCGAACTGCGCTCGATCAGGGACGGGTTGAAGCCGCATTTCTGCCTGCGCCGGTGCGGACCTACATCACCAAGGCTCAGATCTATCGCTCTCGCAACTCAAAAAGTCCGCTCCATTAGAGGAATGCCGATCTCGATGCGCGTCATCCACTTTCATCCCATCCCTCTGAATTTTTGGCATACCCGATCCCGACAGGCTAGGATGAATGCTGGGTCAGTTGCACGCAGAGGAGAACGCACGATCGCATGACGAAGACAGAAATTCGCCGCATGGTGACGGCCGCCGCAGCCGCCTGTGAAGAGAAGAAGGCGGAGCGAATACGCATTCTAGAGTTGGACCCGGCCGACTCCGGTTTCACCGACTATTTTTTGATCTGCAGCGGTACCAACGACCGCCAGAACCAGGCCATCGCGACCGCGATTGAAGATCGGATGCAGCGGGATTTTGGCGCGGCGCCGAACTCGGTGGAAGGCTACCGCCAGGGTGAATGGATTCTCCTCGACTACGTCGACTTCGTCGTTCACATCTTCTCCGAAGAGAAGCGCGATTTCTACCATATTGAGCGTCTGCGCAAGACGGCGACGCCGCTCGATCTGGAAGAATTGAAGGCCTCGTTGGTGAAGAAAGTTGCAGCCGCTCGGAAGAAGCGGGCAGCCAAGACGACGGCTGCAAAGAAATCTCCCGCAAAGAAGTCGGCGAAGAAGAAGGTGGCCGCCGGAGCTTCATCGAAGGCCGTGGGCAGGGCAAAGAAGGCTGCCGTCAAAAAGACTTCCGCGCGCAAGCCCAGGAAATCTACTAAGAAATAGAAGCGGACAGAGAGGTCTTCGATTCCGAGAACGCCATTCGCGGACGGCAAAAAAGATCGCGCATTCAGAAGATGATCTTGCCCCCTAGCAGAATAAAGCGGGTCCCGGATGGCGTCGTGTTTCCAGGAACATGACTGCCGCTCGAATAATCATAGCTCCCAAAAGTAGCGGTATTACCGACATACGTTTCTGGAGAACCGCGGTACATCTGGTTCAAGGCGTTATAGGCATTCATCGAAAGCTGCAACGTGATGCGTTCAGTAAGCTTCGTATTCTTGACAATGCCGGCATCCAGCTCGCTAAAAGTATCGCCGCTTTCGATACCGCGACTGGAACCCGGATATGGATTGCCGACCGATTGTGCATATGCTTTATTGTCGATGATCCAGTGCGCAGCAGTCGGACTGATTGGCGTTCCAGGGTTGTAGGTGAGGAAGTTCCCTGAACCATCAAAGGTCGCGCTGTCGCTTCCATACACAACATACTGGGGCGTACCCAAGGCCGGACCGCCTGGGCCCACCGGACCGGTGTAGGGGTTGAGATACGCTACGCTGCTCAATGGAGCACTCTTGTTGGAGCGTATCAAGCGGCAGGTGTCCACTGCCGGCCCAACGCTGCTGGAGTTGAAGGCCCCATCGCAGTAACTGACGTCCGGCGTATAGGCATCTAGCCCGATGGTTTGGAAGGGGGTATAGGGCTGCCCTGAATCGAAACGGTAGAAAGCATTGATTTCAAAGCCATGGGTCAGTTTGGCAACTATACGGTTGTCCGTGTTCCAGTCTGGCACCTGGTAGTTGAGCTGGGCGCCGATGACGTTCGTAAAATTGTTGCCTGAAACGCTGCGCTCCCCAATATCTGTATTCAGGGGGTTTTGCGCAAAAGCGAGCGAACTGCCGCCCGCATAGGTGCTGGCAAGAGCATCGGTGACGTTGTCCATGGTCTTGCTGTACGTATAGGAAAACGTGCCGGTTGCGCCGTGCAGGTTGCGGGTCGTAAGGTTCGTCTGCAGACCGTTGTACTTCGCCCACCCGCCATTGTCTACCTCCGCCACGTTGCCAAAATTACAGTTGGGTCGCCCATAACCCACCGCAGATGTGTCGGAGCATAGGGTAACTGGGGCGAAGGCCGGATAGTCCGTCTTCACCGGCAGGAGATATGGATTGGCATCTCTGCTCTGAAAGTTCTTTTCCGTCAAGCTACCAACGTAACGAATTTCGACCACGGCCGCGCTTCCTATCTGATGGTCGATCGCCAAGGTATACGTTTGCGTATAAGGTGGGACCAGATTTGTTTGAATTTGGGTCTGATCGAGTATGCGTGGATCTCCGCCGCGCGGGAGTGATGGAAGATTCAAAGCGCGGACTGCGGCTCCGCTGATATCGCCGCCGGAGGGTATGCACGAGGAGCCGCCGGTGCAATCGATTGTTCCGGCAACGACCACGGGCGCCCCATTTCCACTCAGCAGGGCAATATTATAGAAAGCTGGATTCTCATTGATCGAGTAGCCCGCCTTCACCACCAGCTTGCTGTCAAATGTTGGATTCCACGCGAAGCCTATCCGCGGCTCAAAGCCCTTGTAAAAATTCTGTATCGCCGGAAACGTCCGATCGGCAAGCGGCAGGGTGGTATCCCAGAAGGCGGTCGCCGGATTCGATTCGCGCGAAACGGTTTCGCTGTGCAGCACATTGAATGCCGGACTGAAGTATTCCCAGCGCAGGCCGAGATGCGCCGTGAGGGTTGGCGTCACCTTCCAGTCATCCTGAAGGTATAAAGCGATATCCGTTTCCTTGTACTTGGTCGTGATAGGGCCATCCGTCAGTGCAACTTCCGCATTGCTGGCAGGCTGGCCGGAACCGGGTGCATCCGAGATGAAATTGTTGAAATCGTTGAAGGTGAAGGCCCCGTTGTAGTTGAATAGGCCAGTCTGCGGTGAATTCTGATAATCCACTTCTCCGCCGAACAGGATGGCTTGATTGCCATGCGTCCAGACGGCATTGTCTTGTACCTGGGTTACCTTCACGACACGCCCTTGTGGCAATCCCGCACTCAAGCCGAAACTTTCGAATCCACCATTGATGGTTATGTCGGCCGGGCAAGCTGCCGGCGTGCTCACATTGCAGCCCTTGTAATCACCGCTTGGAAAGCCGAGACCGGACTGCTGAAAGGAGTAGCGCAACTGGTCCACCCAATTCGGACTGAAGGTGTGTGTCCAGTCTGCTCCAATGGTGTGGATCGTATCGAGGAAGTTCGCGTAGCCGCCGGAGGGAACGTCGCCAAAATAGTTCTCCTGGAGGGCGTTCTGGTATAAATAACGAGCGAAAAGGCGATCCTTTTCTGTCGGCTGCCAGTCGAGACGCCCGAGGAATTCCTCATCGTTGTATGGAGACGGCACAAATCGCTGCACAAAAGAAAACGGCACGTTGGTGGCCGTAACGCCGCCGGGGCCGGTGACAGTCTCGTCTGTAACCGCGCCAACAGCAGTTGGATTTCCCACCTTGACGGCGTACGGACCATAGTTCTGCAGAGCTTCCACCGAAGAGTTTCCTGGGAAAGTAGCTGCCAACGCTGTCAAACCTGCCGGCGTCGGTGTAAGTGCCGTGGATGTCTGGGGAATGGCACCCGTATGCTGGCGATCCCAATAACCGCTGCCAAAGAAGAACAGCTTATTCTTCAGGATGGGCCCTCCCAGGGTCGCGCCAAAGCGGTTCTCAATGGAGCGCGGCAGAACGGGCACGGAACATCCCGAGCTTGGATTCTGTCCCGGCGCGCAAAATCCGAAGAGGGGGTTCTTTTCCTGATTCTCGAGGGAACTCAGAAACGATCCTTGATAAAACTCAAACGCGCTGCCATGAAACGCGTCGGTTCCGGATTTGGTGATGTAATTGACCACAGCGCCGGAGTTGCGTCCATACTGGGCACTGTAGTCGTTGCTGATCACCTCAATCTCCGCCAGAGCGTCCTGGTTGCCAAAGAAAATTTGTGGGCCGCCAACAGTGTTGTCGTTATTTGTCTGGCCATCCAATTCGAAATTGTTGTACCGTCCGCTCTGTCCGTTCACCGAAAAATTGTCGCCATTCGTATTGGAGAAGTTGTCCGCGTGCGTACTGACTATGCCCGGAATCACTTCCGTGACCGTGTCGAAAGCGTTGTTCAGAGGGATAGACTCCAGCGTTTGGGCACCGAAAGTTGTCGTCACCTGAGATTCGCTGACCTGGAGCAACGGGGTCGTGCCGCCGGTGACTTCGACACGTTGCGCGGACGCGGAGACCCCGAGCTTCACTGCCTTCAAGTCCGTGGTAACACCGGAGACCACGACCACCGAAGGAACGGCTCCGCGGCTAAATCCCGATGCATCGATGTCAAGCGCATACCTACCGATTGGCACGTCTCGGAAAGCGAACGCCCCATTGGCGAGGCTTTGGGTAGCCAGCTTCACGCCAGTGGCAAGGTTGGTTGCAGTGAGATTTGCGGCGGGAACGACCGCACCCTGGGGATCGACAATAGTACCCATAATCGTGCCGGTCGTGATGCCTTGCGCCATTAAGTGGCCGGCGCTAAGGAAACTCCCTGCCAGCACCAAGGTAACCAGCCATCCAGAAATCCTGCGCATCGCAAGAAAATTGCCACAATGATTCATTGAACCCTTCCCCATGACCTTTTTCAGTGATCCAGCCGGTGTACGGCGTTGCTCCTCAGGATGCAATTCCCTTTCGCTTTCGTAGCCACCATCAACGAGACTACTTATACTTGCTTTAAGATCGGGAGTGATAGAGATATGGTCACCGCTACCCATGCTCCATGTCCAAATTGGGCTTGGAGCATGGTTCCAATCCATTTTGGATCAGGCATTGAATCAAGCGGACTAGTGTTACCAATGCTACACGCAAGTAACGATAAAGGGGGTACTAACTGACTGTGGAACACTTTAAGTAACGACAGAATGGGAAAGTCAGGGTAATAGCGCAATCATGGATTCCAGCGCGACGCGCCTGCATCGACACGGCAAAGTCCAGTACAGTATGGGGAGGATGGAAATTCAACTCGTCACCCTCGGGCGAAGGACCACGGGCAAGCACGCGTCGGCAGAGGAAATGTATGCCAGCTATTGCCAGCGCATTACGCGCTATTGCGGATGCCAGACGGAGCGTTATGCGTCCGAGGAAAAATTCTTTGCCGCATGGGACCGAGCGAGCCATGCCCGTTCCATGCTTGTGTTGCTGGATCATCGCGGCCGCACCTGGTCTTCGGAAACCTTTGCCCAATGGCTGCAAAGAGAGCGCGACGGGGGCATTCAACAATTCACGTTCGCCGTGGGACCGGCGGATGGCTGGTCGGAAGCTGTGCTTCGACAAGCGACCAGCCGCCGCGACTGGCTGGTGCTTTCGCTGGGGCCGATGACATTGCCGCACGAACTCGCCGCCGTGGTGCTAGCCGAGCAGATCTATCGCGCGTTTACCATCGTCGAGGGGCATCCGTATCATTTGGGACATTGACGAGGCGAGGATTTCCTGCTCGCGAAATTCACCCCGGCCTTTCGACTTCGCCATCGCGAAATTGCACGGGAGGGTGACGATGGTCGCATAACCTTACAGATCGAGAATCGTTATGACGGATGCAAGACGCGGAGTCACGGTTTAGGATGGATGAAGCATGTCCTGGTTTAAACGCAACGAAAACGATATCGAAGCCGCGCCGGAAAAGAATGTCCGTACCGAAGGCTTGTGGACCAAGTGTGACGGCTGCAACCAGACCATCTGGAAAGCCGACCTGGAATCCAACCTGAATGTCTGTCCAAAGTGCGGCAAACATTTCAAGCTGTCGGCAAAAGCGCGCATTGAGAGCCTGCTCGAACCCGGCTATCGCCTGGTCGATACCGAACTGCGCTCGACCGATCCCCTCGATTTCACCGACCTGAAACCCTACAAGGACCGCCTCAACAGGGCGCAGATGGAAACGGGGTTGAATGACGCCATCCTGACGGCACTGGGCAACCTAGGCCCGTATCCGGTCGTGTTGAGCGCCATGGAATACGCGTTTATCGGCGGCAGCATGGGTGCTGTAGTTGGAGAAACCGTCGCCCGCGCCGCCGACTATTCCCTGGATACTCGTCACCCGCTCATCGTCGTCGCCGCATCCGGAGGCGCGCGCATGATGGAAGGCATCGTCAGCCTGATGCAATTGCCGAAAATATCCGCGCGCCTGGCGCTTATGGATGACGCGAAAATCCCATACATCTCCGTACTCACCAATCCGACGTTCGGCGGAGTTACGGCCAGCTTTGCCATGTTGGGGGACCTCAACGTAGCCGAGCCTGACGCGCTCATCGGCTTCGCCGGCCCGCGCGTCATTGAGCAGACGATTCGCCAGAAGCTGCCGGAAGGCTTTCAGCGGTCGGAATTTTTGCTCGAGCACGGAATGCTGGACGCCGTTGTCCCACGCAGAGAACTGAAGCCGTATCTCATCCGCGCCCTCGACTTCATGCAGCCAGCGAGCTGAACAGATTCCGCAGGCTCAACTTGTTGCTGCTGGTGGACGGGTCAAAAACCATCGCCGCGCGATGAAGTACGCGATCGCCACCAGCAGCGTTCCCGTCAGCGCGCTCGGTCCATCCGCAAAAGAGACGACCCGTAGTGCCCTGGAAGACAATCCGATCGGCGCGTTGTAGTACTAGCCAAAGATATTTGAAATTTTGCAAGCTCGACAGCGGAACTGGTGGCCGGAAAAAAGTCCCGACGTGCTCATGCTTAATCTGTTGATGTATTTATGCAATTCAGTTGAAACAGAAATGTTTA
>JAKAAZ010000249.1 GCA_021802085.1 Acidobacteriota bacterium | reverse complement strand
TCGGATCAGTGTTGTCCGCCACTATGCCGTCGCGAGTCCAAGTAGACACCGTGTACTCTACCGAACCGGCCTGAAGACTTCTCCCTGGAAGCATAAACACCAGGACGTAAGCATCAACTTCTCTGCAAATCCTCTCATCGCGGTTACATGTAATTTTGGCAGTTATTGGATATGCCAACTGCTGGTCTTTACTTCAGCTTGTGGATTGCCAAAAGCCCTCTGCCGATGCCCAGCCAATGGATTCGTCGTGAGAAACTCGCGAGGGGACTTCCATTTTCACCCATCTCGGTGCTTCGTCAGCGAGGCGGGCTTTCTGGCTCGACTGGGCCTTGCTCCCGATGTGGGCTCGACAGTTTGCCATGATGCGAAAAGTAGCAAGGCAGGGGATACAAAAACCAGCAGACGCACCGGGCTTCCTTTCCCGTCGCAAGGATCCTACCCCACACCTTCGGCCTGAGGTTATTCAGATCTCAATGTATCGAACAGATTTTTGTTGACGAGGAGAAAAAGCAGGTTCCTCCACTGCGGTCGTCCGCTACTGCGGATCGACCTCTGGTCGGGATGACAATACTTCGATCTCACCTGATACGCTAGACGTATCCTATGAGCGAAACACAAACTATTTCTGTGCCTCTTGCAGAGCATCTCCTGCGCTGCATCGGATGCGGGGCGAGGATTGACGGAGCGGAGGCGGCGGAGGATTTTCGCTGCCGAGAGTGTGGGAATCTGTTCGAGGTGGAATATCCCGGGTTTCTGCCCTGTAGCGACAAATCCACGATTCCGTCGGGGTATGCGCCGGGGGACGGGACGAGGCGATGGAAGCAGTTCTGGAATGACCGCCGTCTGTCGCGCGACCCGCTGGATCACAGCGGCGTCTGGCGTTTTCGCGAGCTGTTGCCCTTCCTGAAAGACTACCGGAATGTGGTGACGCTGGAGGAAGGGAATACGCCGCTCTATCGTTTGCCGCGCTGCGCGGAGAGACTGGGGATGGAGCATCTTTTCGCGAAGCATCAGGGGATGAATCCCACGGGCTCGTTCAAAGATACGGGGATGACGGCGGCGCTTTCGGTGGCGAAGGAGCGGGGATTTACGTGGGTGGCGTGCGCGTCGACGGGGAACACCTCGGCGTCGATGGCGGCGTATGCGGCGCGAGCGGGGATGCGGTCCCTGGTGCTGATTCCCGAGGGAAAGGTCGCGTGGGGAAAGCTGTCGCAATCGCTCGATTACGGGGCGGTCACGTGTCAGTTGAAGACGGATTTTGACGGATGCGTTTCCGTGCTGTCGGAACTGGTGCGGCGCGCGCCGGTGTATCTGCTGAACTCGGTGAATCCGTATCGGTTGGAAGGTCAGAAGACGGCGGGCATCGAGCTGGCGGAGGCGATGGACTGGAAGGTTCCGGACCATCTGATTGTGCCGGGAGGAAACCTGGCCAACAGCTCAGCGCTGGGCAAGGGATTTCTGGAGCTGCTGGCGCTGCAACACATCGATCGGCTGCCGCGCATCAGCGTGATTCAGGCGGAAGGCGCGAATCCGCTGTTTCTGAGCTGGACGCAGCACCAGGGGAACGAATTTGCTGCTGTGGAGGCGCATACGCGGGCGACGGCGATTCGGATTGGGAATCCCGCGTCGTGGCAGAAGGCGGTGGGAATTTTGCGCGCCACGGGCGGCTGGTGCGAGCAGGTGAGCGAGCAGGAGATTGCGCTGGCGAAGGCGGAGATTGGCGCGGAAGGCGTCGGCTGCGAGCCGGCCTCGGCGGTGACGCTGGCGGGACTGAAAAAGTTGAAGGCGCAAGGGCACATTGGGAAGCAGGAGACGGTGGTGCTGCTGCTGACGGGGCATACTCTGAAGGACCCGGAATACACGATCGACTTGCATCGCGGGAAATTATTGACCGCGGAGGAAACAGCCGCGATGCCGTCGACACAGCGGGCTGAATTGGAAGCCATGGCGTCCGCGCCGAAGGTGCTGGAGCCCACGGTCGACGCGGTGATGCGCGTGTTGGACCAGGCGGTGCAGGGCCGGATGGTGCGCGGATGAAGAAATCTGTGCAAAGCGTGCATCTTCGCCTGCCAGCGACTTCGGCCAATCTGGGGCCGGCGTTCGACACGGGGGCACTGGCGCTGAACATGCACCTGGATGTGCGGGCCGAGGCCGCCGACGTCTTTGGCATTACCGCGCGGGGCCGGGATACCAAGGCAGTTGGCAAGCTGGAAGGCAACCTGATTCTGGAGACCTACCGGCGATGCATGACGGAACAGAGGCGGCGGGTGCAACCGCTCCATTTGAGCATGAACAACGGAATCCCGCTGGGAATGGGCTGCGGCTCCTCGGCGGCGGCGCGGCTGGCTGGGATTGCCCTGGCGGTTGAGTTCGGGGAATTAGGCTGGGGTGACGACGAGATTCTGGCGGTATCGACGTTTCTGGAGGGACATCCTGACAATGCGACTGCCTGCTGGCTGGGCGGGATGACTGTCTCCGCGGTGACAGCGGGAACGGCGCCTGCAGACGGCGGCCTTTCGCAGAACCTGCCAACTGTGCACGTGGCGCGGCTGGACATCCCAGAGTATTGGAACGCTGTCGTGGTGCTGCCGCGGGACCCGGTGCGCACGGAAGAATCGCGGAAGTTATTGCCTGACTTTTACAGTCGTCGCGATGTTGTTGCAAACCTGCAACATAGCTCCTTGCTGGTGGCGGCGTTCGCTACCGGGAGCAACGATCTGCTGCGGGAGGCGATGCATGACTGCATGCATCAGCCGTACCGCGTCGCGATTTGCCCGCTGCTGGGCACTTTGCTGCCTGTGGCCGGGTCTCCTGGAATCCTGGGAGTAGCGCTGAGTGGCGCGGGACCGGGAATCCTGATGATTGTCGAACGGAACCTGGATCGGGCCGCGCTGGAAGGTCTTCTAAGAAAAACCTTAAGCGATCGATCCAGTTGCGAGGTGATCGAATGCGGCTTTGAGAGCCAAGGTGCTAGGTCTGCGGTTCGCCGGGATACGCCACTGGGTGCGCGGGCCTGAGCCATTATGGAACGGGCATTCGGTAACTAAAAAAATGTTACTCAAGTTTTGTTGCCAAGACACTCGATCACCGCTAACCTCTTTTTCAAGGGGCAGTTCTGGGGGAGGGCTGCTCTCGCGCCCGTTGATCTTTCACAAGATCCGGGCGCTTTTCTTTTATCCAAAATTTGCGTTCTGACAACCTCCTTCATTCGCGCACAGATTTTTCGTATCTTGCTGTATTCTCCGGTGTTTCCGCGACCAAAACGGTCTTGGCGGCATCCTGTATTCTGAAGAAGCAGAGCTGTAGAGTGCGGTGCCGCGCCGGTGTGGAATACTTCAGATGGTGCGGGCAGGGAACGGTTTGGGACAACCCAAGGAGGAAGCGGAATGGCAGGTCAGGCAGTATTGGAAGTGAAGGATGCAACATTTGACAAGGAAGTATTGCAGGCTACCGAGCCGGTGCTGGTGGATTTTTGGGCGGCTTGGTGCGGACCTTGCCGGGCGCTAGGACCGGTCGTGGACGAAGTTGCGACCCAGTATCTGGGCAAGTTGAAGGTGATGAAGATGGACGTGGACAGCAATTCCGCCACGCCCATGCGCTACGGCATCCGCGGCATTCCGGCCCTGCTGCTGTTCAAGGGCGGCAAGGTGGCCGAGCAGATAGTAGGGTTTGTCCCGAAAGAGACTATCGAGAAGGCGATCCAGAAACTGGTCGTCTAAGATAAGAGAAGAGAAGATTTTCAAGGTGATCGGGTAGGAGGCGGGTTACCCCCGCCGTCCTCCTATACCACCGGACGTGCGGTTCCGCATCCAGCGGTTCAACGGCGATCCAAATCCCCTCGCCTCAACCCCTTCCAAACCTTATAGACGGATTACGGGAAGTCGCGACGGAACTTGAGACCATCGTATCGCCACACTCATCTTCTACAGTTTGAGTGTGGTGAGTGCCTGTAAGCCATTGGTACTCTTGAAAGCGGTCGTCAATTTTTGCAAAATGTAGTGTCACGCCATGTTCGGTTAATAGGACTATATCTGTTGATATATTTTCATATGTAGTGCTACTATAAGCACGCGGGGGTATGCGGCGTGTTTATTCGCACTCAGTCGAACGGGTCACGGACGTATCTGCTCATCGTCGATAACCAGCGGGTGGACGGCAAAGTCAAGCAACGCGTGCTGCATCGCCTTGGCCGCCTCGATGAGTTACTGGCCAGCGGACAGCTCGACTCGCGGCTGCCGAGCGTGGCCGCGGCAATGGGAAATACACGCGCCTCCGCATCGCGCTCCGGCGCCTGCATCCAGCGCGTGGTTTCCGCCGAATCGTTGACGGGCATAGTGTTCGGCATGGCGCAGACGCTGGTAAATCCGCCTGCGGCGGCGGCACGAGTGCCGCTGGCGATGGTCTCTTTGTAGCCCTGACCCGGTTCTCGCAAATGCACGTGGATGTCGACCAGGCCGGGAGCGACAATCAATCCAGAGGCGTCGATCTTCTCCGCTTTTTCTTCTTTCGCCAGAGCGTCCAGCTTGCCGGGCAGGTCCAGCGCAGCCACGCGGCCATCC
>JAKAAZ010000248.1 GCA_021802085.1 Acidobacteriota bacterium | reverse complement strand
ATGTGTCCCCGAGCGGCTGATTCATTGGGGAACCGCTTGAAAAAGGCGTAAGCACTGATCGTCGATCTGCTCATGTGCTCATTCTAGATAGGTTAGCTCAGGGAGTAAAGTGTATAATTCCCCTTGATTACGTGAGGGTCTACGACAGCATAAAAGTTGCTAATCTCGCTTGCTGCGGAAGCGTCCGAGTAGTTCGAGGAACACATCGCCTGACCGATCGCCTCCACTTGCTCTTCGCTAAAGCCAACGCTGGCGCTGAACAGGCCATAACTTCCATTTGCGTTCACACCAAGCTTCCCAGACTTGTATAGGCTGTAGTTCGAGCAGATCTGGTTCGATATGCTGGAAGACGACGCGCCCTGATTAAGGGTGCGAGCCGTGTCGAAGATTCCATCTTGCAAGAGCGCCACGCAGGCATCCTGGGCGTGAAGCGTATGCGAGATGACCATGGCAATCCCGAGATACAGGAACAGCGATCGGAAATGGTTCTTACTCATAGTCGGCTCCTATTCGACATGAGGCTGTGCAGGCCACTAACCCTATCTCTAACCGGTGCACTTGTCAAGGCCTTAAAGCATTCCGTCAGGGCAATCGCATTTGGATTTTTCACTCACGGATCACTAGTCTGGATGTCGATTTAGGTGACATCAGCCGAATACGAGCTGAAGAAAGCCGTCGTTATGAGGGCGATATGAGGGTAATGTGAGGGCAAATTGACACCGGAAGACGCCAGATGAAGGCAAACTTGGGCTTTCCTGTCCAATCGGATGTCAAGAAAATTCCAAATGCGATTGCCTTGGCATTCCGTTGAGAGCGAGCGGCGATGAGCGCTGGCACCCCCTTGAGTCTTTCACTCTAGTCGCATTGCCATACGCGCCGCCAGCCGACGAGTAGACCTGGCCAACCGAAGTGGTCATGTACCTCCCTGTGTGCTCTCGTGCTGAAAGAAGCAAGATTAGGTCTGCATCTTTCCGATCACTCGCAACCTTGAACCGACCCCACTTTGTCAATTCCTGAAACGCCTTGTCGCCCACACCGGGGAACCCGCTTTGATCGTCCAGGTAAACAGTTTCGTCTTGAGCACTCGATCCGGCATAGGTGCATATTTGCGCACAGCAAACAAGCTTGGCACACCCAGACACGTGATGGCCATTGCAAGAAACAGCAGGTTTCTCAAGCCTCATCCCCTTCGCCCCAGGTCTCGATTCTGAGACCTGGGATTCTCCGATCCTCACCTACACAATCAGAAGATTTACCGCGTGTCGCCGGTCGCGTGCGATCCGGCTTTCTTCGCCCGCGTCTCTTCCACCGCTGCCTGCGCCGCCGCGAGGCGCGCCGTCAGCAAGCGAAATGGAGAACAGGACACATAGTTCAGTCCGATCCGGTGGCAGAACTTCACCGACTCCGGTTCGCCGCCATGCTCGCCGCAAATCCCAACCTTCAGGTTCGTCCGCGCGCTGCGTCCCTTGGTGGTGGCGATCTTTACCAGCTCGCCCACGCCTTCCTGGTCCAGCACCGCGAACGGGTCCTGCTTGAAAATTCCCTGCTGCATATACGCCGGCAGGAACTGGTTGATGTCGTCGCGAGAGATGCCGAAGGTCGTCTGCGTCAGGTCGTTGGTCCCGAAGCTGAAGAACTCCGCCTCCTTCGCAATCTGATCGGCCACCAGCGCGGCCCGCGGCAACTCGATCATGGTCCCCACCAGAAAGTCCACCGTCGCGCCCTTCTCTGTAAATACCTGCTGCGCAACCCGGCGGATAATGGCCGCCTGGTTCTTCATCTCTTCAATGGTGCCGATCAGCGGAACCATCACTTCCACGTGGACATCCTTGCCCTGTTTCCTGATGCCGACAGCCGCTTCAAAAATGGCGCGGGCCTGCATCTCCGTGACCTCTGGAAATGCGATTCCAAGGCGGCAGCCGCGCAGCCCCAGCATCGGATTCGTCTCGTGCAGCTCTTCCACCCGATGCAGCAACTTGTGCAGTTCCTTCAATTTCGGAGAGCGCGGCTTCGTGATTTCCAGGCGTGCAATCTCCACCAGCAGATCTTCCCGCTTGGGCAGAAACTCATGCAGCGGCGGATCCAGCAGCCGAACCGTAACCGGCAGGCCGTTCATCGCTTTGAACAGTCCTGTGAAGTCGGCCCGCTGCATGGGCAGCAGCTTCTTCAACGCGGCCTGGCGTTCCTTCAGATTGTTCGCCAGAATCATCGCCTGCATATGGGGCAGCCTGTCCTCGGCAAAGAACATGTGCTCCGTCCGGCACAGGCCAATGCCCTCCGCTCCAAACTGAATGGCCTGCTTCGCATCGCGCGGAATGTCGGCGTTGGCGCGGACCCGCAGTTTGCGCAGCGGATCGACCCAACTCATGAAACGCACCAGTACCGGATCGTCCGGCGATGCGGGCAGAATGCCCAGCTTCCCGAAAATCACGCGGCCGGTCGTGCCGTCCATGGAAATCCAGTCGCCCTGCTTCAGCACCTTGCCCTTGACGCGCATTTCCTGGTTCTTCTCGCTTACGTTGATGTCGCCGGCGCCTGCCACGCAGCACTTGCCCATGCCGCGCGTCACCACGGCCGCGTGGCTGGTCATGCCGCCGCGCGCCGTCAGAATGCCTGCCGCAACTTCCATGCCCGCGATATCTTCCGGCGTCGTTTCGGAGCGGACCAGGATCACCGACTTCATGCTTCCGTTCTGCGTGAACTTGACCGCATCTTCGGCGCTGAAAACAATCTGGCCCACCGCCGCGCCCGGCGAAGCGGGCAGGCCGGTTGCCAGCACTTCAATCTTCTTGCCCTTCTCATCCAGCCGGGGAACAAGAAAGTCGTACAGCTGGTTCGGCTCGACGCGGAAAATCGCTTCCTCTTCCGTGATCAGCTTTTCATCGACCATGTCAATGGCGATGTGCACCGCCGCCAGTCCCGTGCGCTTGGCATTGCGCGTCTGCAACATGTACAGCTTGCGGTCTTGAATGGTGAATTCAAAATCCTGTACATCGCGATAATGCTTTTCCATCTTGCTGGTCAAGGTTTGCAGTTGGTGGTAGACGTCAGGCATCTGGCGTTCCAGATCGCTGATCGGCTCCGGCGTGCGGATTCCGGAAACAACATCCTCGCCCTGCGCGTTCATCAGAAACTCGCCGAAAAATTTATGCTCGCCGGTCGCCGGATTGCGCGTGAAGCCGACTCCAGTCCCGCTCGTATCTCCCAGGTTGCCGAACACCATGGCCTGCACGTTGACGGCGGTTCCCAGCATGTCGTCGATCTGATTGATGCGGCGATAGGTCTTGGCGCGGTTGTTGTTCCACGAACGAAACACTGCATCGCGAGACATGACCAGTTGCGTATGCGGGTCCTGCGGAAAATCCATCTTCGTGTGCTTACGGACCAGCTTCTTGTATTCCGCGATGACCTCCTGGAGCGCCGCCGCATTCAGCTCCATGTCCAGCTTGACGCCCTTCTTCTTCTTGATCCCGTCGAACACCTCTTCAAAATGAGACTTGTCGATGTCCAGCACCACGTTCCCAAACATCTGGATCAGGCGGCGATAGGAATCGTAGGCGAAGCGTGGATTGTTGGTGTTCTTTGCCAGCGCCTCGACCGACTTGTCATTCAGTCCCAGGTTCAGGATGGTGTCCATCATGCCCGGCATGGAAAACTTCGCGCCCGATCGCACCGACACCAGCAGAGGATTTTCACCCTGGCCCAGCTTCTGCCCCTGCAATTTTTCCAGCCGCTGCAACGCTGCGTCCATCTGGATATCGACCTGCGGACTCAGTCCGCCCTTCATATATTCACGGCACGCGTCCGTCTGGATCGTAAAGCCTGGAGGTACGGGCAGCCCGGCATTCGTCATCTCGGCCAATCCCGCGCCTTTGCCGCCCAGCATTTCCTTCATGCTGCCATTGCCTTCCGCGGACCCTCCTCCAAAGAAGTAGGTGTACTGGATCTTGGGTTGTTTTGACTTTGCCGCTCCATTGCGCTCCGCCGTATCCGCGCCTGTCGAAATCTCTAGGGTAGTTGCACTCATCGGAAATCCTCGCTCCTCTGTTTCTGCGGACCGCATCTGGTGCGATCCGGCAATCTCCACTCGGTTCAGGACCGGCACATGCCTGTCCCCTGTTCAAATTTCAAAAAACAAACGCCGACTAAAAAGCCGACGCCTAATATTGCGATTGAAAATTGCGGGCAGGGCCGCCGGAGATACTCCCGGATGGAACCGGCATAACGTCTGGGAACACCGCCATTTTGAATCTCACTTCGTCCACGTCTCACTCTTCGTCTTCAGCATCTTCTCGTGCTGTCTCGCTCAGCGTCGGTGTTCACCGTCACACGGAAATGTCCCAGGCGTGCATAAGTTTCTGCCCGGGCGGCTTTTCAAAGCGAGAAAATGAACTGAACTTATGATTTTATTCTTTCGTGCGCGCGATGGAAAGGCTGAGCCTCGAATGGTGATGTCAAGCTGCTTGTGTAAAAAGGCGGAGGGTGCGGGTTTTCCATTCGAGGTTGAATCGGTGGAAGATCGAATAGATGATTCGGTCCACGCTCGCTACGTTGACAAAGCACACCATGGGC
>JAKAAZ010000021.1 GCA_021802085.1 Acidobacteriota bacterium | reverse complement strand
GATATGCGCCTGGTCATTGCCGCCGTCACCCTCTGGATTCTTCGCTTCGCTCAGAATGACTCCTTCCATTTTGATCACAGTATCTGTAAATCCGCTCTAGGAGGCTCGCGTCAGTCCGTCACGGATTGCGCGCTTTCTGCCCAGGCGGTGTAGATCATGTCGCGCAACATGGTGGCGCCCGCAGCCAGTCGTTCCGCGGTGAAGCTGCGCGATGCCGCCGATCCATGGCCCTCGAACCCGCCCCGTTTTTCAAAGCGATACACCTGGGCGACCTGTCGATGCGTCGTCTGCAAGTAGAACAGGAACTCCTGAAACGGCATCTGCAGAACCCGAGCGGCTGGAATGAGCGGCTGGATGTCCTGGGCGTTCAGATTATTGTGCACGAATTCCGTTTCAAACTGGCTGTGGATACCATGCTGGCGGGTGAAGCCTTCGGGATTTTTCGACTCCACCCAGCCGTTGTAATTGATGGTCGTGTGCAACGGTTGCGAGCCGTCGGCAACATAGTGGCCGAGGCATCCGATGTCATACAGGATCGCCAGCTCGACTCCCAAGGTGTCCTGACGGTCAGCATGCAGTATTCGATAGTCACGCATGTCCACCAGGAGCCGCTCAAAATCTTCATTCACCTGCCATGGCAGCAAGCCTACCTTTTGCGGAGCGAGCCGGTCGGCAAAATCAGGGTACCGCCGCCCGGCGACATCCAGATCGTGGAGAAAGTCGTAGCGTTGCTCGGGCAGACCGTCGGGAGCTGCCACGTCCGCCAGTTCCATGTCCAGAAAATGCTCGGGGGCCTGCGCTGCGCTCAACTCTGGCGCTGCGGAGGAACGCCAGCGGTCCGGCTCCGGAGCGAGATATTCAATTTCATCCAACGCCTGCGGCGTGCGCAGAAATGCCGGCATACTCGCCGGCAATGTTTCGATTGCGACGCGATTGACGATTTTGTGACCATCGCTGCCCCAGCCGAACGAAGGCTGGACCGCAATGCACGTGAGAAACAGCGCCAGGACGAAGATGCACATAGCCGCTGGAAAACCTGCATTGGAATTGTCGAGGACGCGGCCCGAAATGCGTTGCCACCAGGTGTCAAATTGTGCCAGGGAGCGCTCGCATTGCAGTTTGCGGCGCTCGCGCTTGTCGCGGACCTTGCGCCGCAACTCTTCTTCCAGCGGCTGCAGCAGATCGAAGGTGATGTTGGCGGGCTGGAAATGCGCGGGATCGGCGTGGGTGATGTAATGCACCAACGATCCCAGACCGGTTGCCCGCGGAATCGGCTCGGGCTGTTCTCCATGGGCCAGTGCTGCCGCGTAGATGCCAGCCAGCATTCCCGTCGCGATCGACTCGGTGTAGCCTTCGACTCCGGAAATCTGTCCCGCAAAGAGAATCCGCGGATGGTCGCGCAACTGCAACGTTTCTGTCAACAATCGAGGCGCATTGATATACGTGTTGCGATGGATTTGGCCATAGCGCAGGAACTTCGCATTCTCGAGACCCGGGATCAGCCGAAATACTCGCGCCTGCTCGCTGAACTTCAGATGGTTTTGAAAGCCCACCAGGTTATACGAATCCGCCCGCAAATTTTCGCAGCGCAACTGCACCACCGCCCACGGTGTTTTCCCGGTACGCGGATCGCGCAACCCCACCGGCTTCATGGGACCGAAGCGTGGTGTATCGCGCCCGCGCCGCGCAAGTTCTTCCATGGGCAGGCAGGCTTCAAAATAGGGGAGCTTCTCCCACTCCTTTTCGTGCACGGATTCCGCTGTCACCAGGGCATCGTAAAAACGGTCATACTCTTCCTGGGTCATCGGGCAGTTGATATAGTCGGCTGTCCCCTTGTCCCAACGCGCAGCCATGTAGACGCGGTTCCTATCGATCGACTCCGCATCGACAATGGGACTGATGGAATCGTAGAACGCCAGATGTTCACTGCCTGTGAGTTGTGCAATCGCTGCAGAGAGCGCCGGTGAGGTCAAGGGTCCGGAAGCGATCACCGTCCAGCCATCGGCGGGATCGATCGCGGTCACTTCTTCTCGATGGACCGCGATGCGCGGCTCCGCTGCAATGGCCTCAGCGACGAGCCGAGAAAATTCCACGCGATCCACCGCCAGCGCATGGCCCGCGGGCACGGCTGCGGCATCCGCGGCCTGCAACAGAGCCGATCCTGCGCGGCGCATTTCCTGCTTCAACAGCCAAGGGGCGGTATGCTCGCTTTCCGACTTGAGAGAATTGGAGCAGACCAGCTCGGCGAAATCCGCCGTCTGGTGCGCTTCTGTAGAACGCACCGGGCGCATCTCGTACAGATCGACACAGCAACCGCGGCGCGCGGCCTGCAACGCCGCCTCCGGGCCTGCGAGCCCTGCGCCGAGTACACGAATGCGTGGAATATTTCGGTTCATTCAGAAGAGCATCTTTCGATCCTGCTCTATGGTAACGGCTGGGCACTTCCAGATGCTCTCGTGACACGCGACCAAACGATTCACGGGCCATGAAGAGTAAGGTAATAGAAAGCTTTGCTGTCATTTTGTTGAGCTGCAACGCAGATTCTTGCTGCACGCTCAAAAATACATGTATCCATGATGCTGCTTTATAGCTTGGCCCTCGTGGCCGTCCTCCTGATTGCTTCTCCGTATTGGCTGCTCCGCATGGCGTGGAGCGGACGCTACCGGCATGGCCTGGGCCAGCGTCTGGGCTATGTTTCTCCATGCCTTCGCGAATTTGTGGGAACGCGCTCCACGATTTGGGTCCACGCCGTTTCGGTGGGAGAAGTGATTGCCGCCAGCCGCCTCATCGAACTGCTGCAAGGTCTTGATCCGGAGCTGCGTGTGGTGATCTCGACGACTACGCGGACCGGACAAAAACTGGCGCAGGACCGGTTCAACAAGTCTGGGCCGCCGTACACGCGCGTGTTTTATTACCCGTTGGATTTTGCATGGATCGTGCGCCGCTATCTGCGCGTCTTGCGTCCGCGCGCCCTCGTGCTGGTCGAAAGCGAATTATGGCCGCGCATGCTGGTGGAAGCCGAGCGCGCGAAAATTCCCGTCATCGTGGTGAATGGCCGCATCTCGAATCGCTCCCTGCCAAGATATCGCGCGCTGCGATCGCTGTGGCGGCCGCTGCTTCGCAAGCTGACGCTGGTGCTGGCGCAAAGCGAAGAAGATCGAAGCCGCTTCGTTGAGCTTGGCGCTCCAGCGGATGCGGTGAAGACCGCCGGCAATCTAAAATACGATGTTCGCGCGGCGGGAGAGTTGCCGATCACGCGAGAGCTGCGTACACATCTGCCACAGCAGGCGAAGACCATCGTCGCAGGCAGCACATTGGAGGGCGAGGAGCGTATCCTTCTCGACGCATTCGGCGAACTGCTGCTGGAGTTTCCGGAACTCGTGATGATCCTTGCGCCCCGCCACCCGGAGCGTTTTCGGGCAGTGGAGCGAACGATCGAAGAGGCGGGATTCCCTTTCATTCGCAGATCGGAATGGCTGCAACATCCCCAAACAATTTCCGCAGGGAGCATTTTTCTTCTCGACACTGTGGGGGAATTAGCATCGGTTTACTCGCTGGCATCGATGGCCTTCGTGGGGGGTAGCCTGATACCCGCGGGCGGCCACAACCCGCTGGAGCCAGCGCAGTTCTCCGTGCCAATTGTGATGGGGCCGTATACGGAGAATTTTCGCGCCATGGTCGCAGCACTGCTGGAACAGGAAGCCATTCGCGTGACTCCGCCGGAACGACTTGCACAAGTGTTGCGTGAACTGCTGACTTCGCCGGAAATGCGGCGGATGGGCATCCATGCGCGGCGCGTGTTTGAGGAGCAGGCAGGGGCTTCCCAGATATGCTTCTCCGCCATCGAACAAATTCTGGCCGAAGAACCACGATGCGGAACAAGAGGATGGCCTGCAATGACGCGCCCGGCTGGAAGTCTCTTACGTTATGCCGTGTCCCCGGTTTCCTGGCCCTTGGTGTTGCCTTATGCAGTGGGAGTGCGGCTCAAGAACCTTGCCTATGACCGCCATTGGTTTGAGCCGCAACGATTGACATGGCCCGTGATCAGCGTCGGGAATCTTTCCGTCGGCGGCACCGGAAAAACTCCCATGGTGCTATTGCTGGCGGACCTGTTGCAACAGCGCGGTTGGCAGATCGATGTGTTGAGCCGAGGTTATGGCCGGACGAGTCAGAGAGTGGCGCGTGTCGATCCGCTGGGCACGCAGGAGGAATTTGGGGATGAGCCGCTTCTGATGGCTCGGCGTGGACTTCCGGTATATGTAGGGGCCGATCGCTACCAACCAGGACGGTTGGCGGAAAGTGCAGCGGACGCCGATGCAGTTCCCTCTCGCAGACTGCACCTTCTCGACGATGGCTTTCAGCATCGCAAACTGGCCCGCGCGATTGATATCGTCCTGGTGCAACGCGCGGATTTTGACGGACAATTGCTGCCGGCTGGATGGCTGCGCGAGCAACTCCGCGGATTAGGGCGCGCGGACATCTGCGTTCTGCGCGCAGAGGACGCAGACGTATCCGACCGCGTGTTGCAGCGGATGCGTCGGGCAGGCCGCGATCCAAACCCAGCCGATCTGTGGATCGTGGAGCGCAGGACGACGTTGCCGATGTCTCCAACTTCGATTGGCAAGGCGCTTGCATTCTGTGCCATTGGCGATGCGAAGGGCTTTTTCGATGGACTACGGCAGACCGGACTCGACCTGCAGGCGAAGATCGCTTTTCGCGACCACCACGTCTACACGTCAAAAGACATAGAGCGCCTACGAGCCGCTGCGCGTCGTAGCGGAGCGGAATGCTTCCTGACGACCGAGAAGGACAGCGTGCGCCTGCCGGGCGAATTTCGTGCTGAACTCGAACAAGTTGGCCCGCTCGTCGTTGCCGGACTGGAAGTTTCTCTCCGGGAAGAAAGCCGCTCAATGGAGATGCTGGAAGCGCTGCTGAACGAACGGTTTCATCATCCGGCGCACAACGTGCGATGATGAATGTTTGCCAGCCCAATTTCAAAACCTGCGTATCCTGATCGTGCGTTTGGGCGCGATGGGCGACGTTTTGCACGCGCTGCCGGCCGTGACTGCGCTGCGGACTGCCCTCGATAGGACGCTGCCTGGGAGTTGGATCGGGTGGGCCATTGAACCGCAGTGGATTCCACTCTTGTGCGCCAACTTTCGATCGCACCGTTCCGTGCGCGGGCCGCAGATGCCGGTGGTCGATGGAGTGCATCCCGTGAAGTCCAAGCGGTGGGCGCATCATCCCATTTCAACTTCGACTGTCATCGGGATTCGAGACTTACGCCGCGCCTTGCGTGCCAGAGAATACGACATCTGCATCGACCTGCAGGGCGCCATCCGATCCGCGCTGATCGGGCGTATGGCACAAGCACCGCGCATGATCGGGGAAGCGCATCCGCGCGAGCCGCTCTCGCGCTGGCTTTTTCGCGAACGGATCGAGACTACAGGAGTTCATGTTGTGGAACAGTCGCTGGAAGTGGTGAATGCTGTATTCAAAAACGATCTTCCCTATTATGCGCCGGCTTTGCCGACCGATCCCGCCACGGAAACCTGGTGCGATCAATGGCTGGCAAAGCGAGAAATAGAACGATATGTCCTGATGAATCCTGGAGCGGGTTGGGGAGCCAAGCGCTGGCCAGCCGAACGCTACGCCGCGGTGGCCGCGGAACTCGCACAGATGGGCTATGCCACGATCGTTAATGTTGGCCCAGGCGAGGCGCGCCTGGCGGAGATTGTTTGCGCCAATAACAATGCGAGCTGCTTTATGATGAGGGGAAGCATTCAGCAGCTGATCGCCTGCACCCGCCGCGCCAGCTTGTTTGTTGGCGGGGATACCGGTCCACTCCATTTGGCAGCCGCATTGAAGATTTCCGTTGTCGGCATCTATGGGCCGACAGACCCGGCCCGCAACGGTCCCTATGGAACGCGCAGCCGGGTCTTGCGGCACCCGGCGAGCAGGCGAGATCACAGCCGGAAAAGAGAGCCCGAGGCAGGACTGTTGACCATCACCGCATACGATGTACTTGAAGCTGCGGAGCAACTCTTGCGGGAGCAGGCAGAAACACGGTGAGCGAGGCTACCTTCCGTCTTCGATGGAGAAAAATATCCCGGCGCATCCGCGTCCCGCTGGGATTTCTTTTTGTCATTGTTTATTTCTGCCTAGCCCGGCCGTCGTTCCAGTCGTTGCTGACGAGCCTGATCCTGGTAGTTCCTGGAATTCTGCTGCGCGGCTATGCCTCCGGATACGTCAAAAAGAATACGGAGCTGACCATTACGGGGCCCTACGGCTACACACGCAACCCTTTGTACCTCGGCTCGATTTTGATCGCTTTCGGATTCGCGCTGGCGGCACGCAGCATCTGGGTTGCAGTCGCATTGGCGCTTCTGTTTCTCGTTATTTATGGGCCAGTGATCCTCGATGAAGAAGAGTTTCTACGAGCAGAATTTCCCGGATATGCGGAGTACGCACTTCGCGTGCCGCGATTGGTGCCTCGGCCCTGGGCTTTGCAGTCGGGGGAGAAAGGAAAATTTTCTTTCGAGCTTTACCTCAAGCATCGCGAGTACAATTCGCTTTTGGGCTCGTTATGCATGTACCTTGTTCTGGCAGCACGCATGTTGCTTTGGCGCTGATCGCCACAGTTTTCGAAATTTGTACGATGGGTTCCGGTTGAGACAAATGCAACGAAGAAAAGGACTATGCAAAGATTTCTAGTGACCTTTGCAACCGGATGGATACTGGTGGCCGCCTTGCTTTCGGCGGCGCGCGCTCAGACGCCCGCCCTCCCTGCGCCCGATCCGCAGTTTCAACTGCCGGCAAACGAAACGCTGACGTATGCGGTGGACTGGCGCGTGTTTCCTGCTGGAACGGCTACGTTTCACCTGAAGGCAGAGGGCGCCAATGTCCATGTGGCAGCGACGGCCGCTTCAATCGGCACGGTGAATCTTCTGTTTCCGGTAAACGACCGCTATGACAGTGTGTTCGATCGAAAGAGCGGCTGCTCGTTCGAATATCGCAAACAGATTCAGGAAGGACGGCGGCGGCTGACAGGCCTGATGGAGCTGGACTACGGACGCCACCTGCAAAAGCTAAGTGAAAAGAACCTGGTCTCCGGGATATACAAGCAGCAAACTTCTCCGATCCCCGGGTGCGTGACGGATGTCCTCTCCGGGATCTTTTATGTTGCGTCGCAACCGCTACAAGTTGGTCACGATTTTCGCTTTCCACTGGCCGACGGAGGTCACGTCATTACTGTGACGATCAAAGTGGAAGCGAAGGAGACAGTGGTGACACCGGCGGGAAACTTTTCCGCGATACGCGTGCAACCAACCGCCGATGCCGGCGTGGTGAAGAACCGCGGAGATATCTGGATCTGGTATTCCAACGATGCGCGGCATCTTCCGGTGCAGGTGCGCGCCCATTTATTCTGGGGAACCATTACGATGCGTTTGACACATGCCGCCAATCAGTGAACCCGGCACTATCCGCTGAAAAAAAATCCTCTTCACGCCCTGGAATCAGCGCGTGGGCTGAATAGTGGCCCCATTCAATAGGAAGCTGCTGAGCCCGAGTGTGTCGGTGCGATAGACGCGGACGCGCGCAGCTCCCAGTTCATCGAGCACGGACATCCGCGGATGGCCGAATGGATTGTGACGACCAACCGAGATCACAGCGAATTCAGGATGAACGGCGGCCAGAAACGATGGAATGGTGGAAGTATTGCTCCCGTGATGACCCACCTTCAAAAGCCCTGCCTCCAGCGGTTCGGTCGCAACCATCCGCTCTTCCACAGGAGCTTCCGCATCTCCTTCGAGCAGTGCGGCGGTTTTTTCGTAACGCACGCGCATAACGAGTGAATCGTCATTCGACGCGCTTGGTCCGGGGTGATACATTGCAGCCGGCGCAAGAATTCGCACATGAACGCCTCCAAAAAGAATGCGTTCGCCGGCCGCCATTCGCTCCACCGGAATCCTCTCCTGCCGGGCCTGCGCCAGCAGGGCGCGATATTCCGGAATCATCGGATTGTTGCCCACCCAAAGGGCCTTCGGATGAAAATTTTTCAGGACAGCCGGCATGCCGCCCATGTGGTCGCTGTGCGCGTGGGTAAGCGCCACGGCGTCCAATCTGCGAATGTGCCGCCACCAGAGATATTGCGAGACAACATCCTCGCCGATATCAAATTGCGAATCTCCCGTACGCGGGCCGCCAATCGGGCCTCCCGCATCTACCAGCAGGGTATGGCCATCGGGAGTGACAATCAGCAGCGAATCTCCCTGGCCTACGTCGATCGCTGTCACCTCCAATGCTCCGCGGTGGCGGGTCAACGGAATCGGCCAGAGCACCAGCAGCGAGCCAACAAAAATCGCGGCAAGCGCAACCATCCTCCAGCGGCGGGAGATCCGAACCATCCACAGTGCGGCAATCCAGGCAGCAGCAAAACAGAAGACAGACCACGTGGGCGGGTTGGGGGTGCGCAGGCCCGAAGCCGCGAGATTGCCAAACAGGTGAATCAGCCAGGAGATGGCGTGCAGCAGCAATGCCGTCAACGATCCGCTTGGTACTGCCAAAGCAGGATGAATGCAGCCCAGCAGAAATGTCACTAAAGCCAGCGGCAGCATGAATGCCAGCAGCGGCAGGCCGAGCAAGTTCGCCGGCAGAGCCAACAGTGTGATGCGATGGAAATACACGGCCATGGGCAACACCATGACCAGTTCCACCACAAATGCCACAATCAACGCCTCGGTACCTCGCAGTCCCCAGCGCACGGTCCCAAACGGCAAGCGCCACGCCCAACGGGGTCCAACAAGATATCGCAGCCGCTCCACATACATCCGTAACGCTACACGCATCTGGGCCACGCGTGGAGGCAGAAAAGGGTCGAGGCGAAGTTGCCTGGGCAATCGAACGCCTCGCAGGTAAGGCGCCAGCGTGGACTCGATCAGCGGCATGGCGACGCCCGCGATCGACAGCACGGCGAGGAACGTCATCTGGAAGCTGGCGTCAAATAGCGCCGCAGGATTGTGGGCCAGCACGCCCACGGCGGCGATTCCAATGGCATTCAGAGCGGCCCGTTCGCGGTAGAGAATACGGCTGAAGAGATAGACGGCGCTCAGCCACAGGGCGCGTTGGACAGGCGGAGCGAAGCCCGTGAGGAATGCATAGGGCAACGCGAGCGAGATTGCCGCCAGAGTGGCCGACAGCTGCCCCATGCGCAGCTTGCGCGCCAGCCAGAAAATCAGGCCGATCACAATGGTAATGTGCAGGCCGGAGACTACCAGCAGGTGAAAGGACCCTGTGCGTTCAAAGGCGTTCCGCATGGAGTGTTGCAGGCGGGCGCGATCGCCGAACAGCATGGCGCTCAGCACGCTGCTGTCCTCCTGCGTCAAGCGCAGCCATTGCGGTAGCCATCGATACGATGCGCTGACGCTTGCAATCCGGTCCAACCGCGTGCCTGCCCATGTTTGCGCCGCCGTAGCCAGGCATGCAAGGGTAGGACGCTCTCTCGCATCGTCTACGTGGATCGCGCTCGCTTCCACTCCGCCAAGGACCGCAATGCCATGCTGGGCAAGATAGGCTGGATAATCCCACGCTCCGGGATCGAGGTACTGCTCTGGCGTATGGAAGCGCAGCGCCAGGTTCAGGCGCTCGCCACAGCGCGTCGGTGGCAGCACTTGTCCAGGAGAGGTGTAGATATTCAGCCGCAGGCCGCCAGCCACGGGGGCCTGCCAGTCGGCCTGCGCGTTGAACCCCTCCACATGATCCAGGGAGAGATCGATTTGCTGTGTCTGCTCTGTTTCATCTTGCCGACCATAGGGGTAGGCTCGCGTCTCTGTGCGCGCGGAGCGGATCGCGGTTACCGTTCCGCTGACAGTACGCTGGAGGCCGTCGGCAAGTTGAGTCAGAGCCGCGGAGGCCGGGTGTACGGGGGCCACAAACGCGCAGAATTGTCCCGCTGCAAACCAAAGCAGCAGCAAAGGCAGCCACAGAACGCGGACGGCTCGCCGCACCGCCACCAACACAATCACGGCTGCCAGCGCAACACCCAGTAAGGGGACCAGCGGAGGATGCCAGACCCAGTGCGCATCCAGGATTCCAAGGGAGAATCCAGCCGCTGCCAACAGCATGGGCGCGTTAGCGAGGGACAGCCGCTCCAATCGAAGTCTGTGCCGCGTTGCCCGGAGGGGCGCTGGCTGATACCCGCGCAGTCTTCGTGTGGGCGGTGCTGTCTCCGTTGGGGGTGCGGACAGGGTCATGATGGAGCCTGCGAACGTGAAGCAGTTCCACGGTTACTATACCCCGGTAGAGAACGCCGTGGTGCAGCTTTTCTTAACGGAAAAGATCGAGCGAAACTCCAGTCTCGCTGGATACACCTGCGATGGAGCCGCTTTAGCGCTCGAGCGTCGCGATGGTTTCCATGTGGTAAGTTTGCGGAAACATGTCGACCAACTGCAAGCGACGGAGGCGGTAGCCGGATTGTGTCAATGCGCCAAGATCGCGACCCAACGTGGCTGGATCGCAGGAAACATAGACGATCTTGCGCGGGTTCGACCGGGCCATCAGATTGCATGCCTCGACGCCTGCTCCAGCGCGTGGAGGATCGAGCAAAATAAGATCGGGTGCAGGCTCTTGCCGCTGCAACGCATGTTGAAGAAAGGTCAGCGTATCGGATTGGATTTCTTTCGCGGTTGCCCCGGTGGTTGTGGAGTGATGCAGGTTCTGACGCAGATCCTTCAGTGCCGAAGGGTTGGATTCGACTGCGATGACGCGCTGAAACCGCTCCATCAGCGCCAAAGAAAAAAGTCCCACACCGGCGAAGAGATCCCAGGCGCATGAACCGCATTCGTCGTCTATAACAGCGGCCACGAATTCGTCCAGCAGTATACGATTCACCTGAAAGAACGATCCCGCGCCTACGATATATTCTCGTCCGGCCACACGAAAGTTCACGTGTTGACGACCCCATTGCAAATGGGGTCTGGCCGTAGCAAGTTCCCCTTTCTCAACCGCGAGCACTTGTGCGCCACTCAATTGTGAAATTTCCTTTTGCAAATTCGCAAAGAATTCTTTGTACCTGATCAGTTGGGAACGCGAGTGGCGGCTGGTCCACATCGTCATGAAGAGTTTGGACTCATCGTGGTTGGTAAAGATTTCCACCTCCTGCGTATCCGCAGGGAACGAACCTCGCGCGCCGAGCGAATGCAGGAGGCCAATGCAGTGCTCCAACAAAGGCGCAGCAATTGGGCAGCGATCGATTGCCGTCATCCGATGCGATTTCGCCTGACGATACCCGATGGAAAATTCCGGCTTCGTTTGCACCTGGAGACGAACTCTGTTGCGATACCCCAGGGATTCGCCAGCGAGCAACGATACAGGCGGCAGCTCGCGGACGCCGGCACGGGTAAGGCTTTCCACCAGCATTTGTTGTTTCAGATCCAGCTGATATGGATAGACGCTGTGCTGCAAATGGCAGCCGCCACAGGTTCCGAACCACGGACAGGGCGGATCCGCGCGAAACTCGGAGACTTTCGCAATTTCGCGTGCCTCGCCGATGCAATAGCCGCGATGCTGTTGGGTAATTTCGACTTCCACGACTTCTCCGGGCAGCGTGAAAGGCACAAAGACGCTCATGCCGCTGCGAGCATCCGAGTCCACTGGAATCCGCGCCAGACCCTGACCGCCGTAAATGACCTTCTCAATCGTCAGCTTCATATCTGGCGCATGTAGAACAGGCTCAGGCGAGGAAGATTGTTCTGCTGGAATAAACAGCGACGGAGAAACTGTTGTTCAATCTGCCGAATCTGCATGGTCTGCAAACGGCTGCGATAGGGAGCCAGTTCCCGCGCCGACTGCTCGCGCAGGGCAAGCAGATTTTCCGGCGGCGTGAATGCCTGCAGCACAGCAAACAACTGGTCTTCCAACACGAGCAATTGCTGTTCAAGAGATTCCGTGGAGAACGCACGGTTGCTCTCATCGTTCTCGCTTTCCATGGATGCTGCTATTTCTGCCAGCCTGCGGGACATTTCAGCAAACGTGGGCTGCGCGTTTTCAGGGGTTGTACAGCCTTGCAGCAGGGCAGCGTTCTGGCGTAAATACGCGGCGATTCGGGAGGTCTCAAACCCAGTTTCCTCTGGCGTCGGCGCCTGTTTACGGAGAGCGCCGGTTGCCGCTTCATGCATGTCTTCCACCGCGCGAAGAACTTCCTGCGCGCAATAGGCAAGCCCATTGATGCGACGCACGCGTCCCTTGGCACGCCGCGCAGCATACTTTTCAAATGTAGCGTCAATCCCCGTCAGGACTGCTTCCAATGGAAACCCAGCTTCCTGCCACATCGCGATCAGCGACCAGTCCAGCGTGGACAGCATGAGCAGCGTGCCGCGCCGGCGCTGGAAGTGTTCTTCGATCTCCGTGTAGTAATTGAAATAGTTCTGCAAGGGTCGGTTTATGCCTTCAGCGGGTTGGGAACTTTCCGCACATGCTGGCGGGGGCTGGATGCACGCTTGGCTCCACTATTGCGTTGGTGGACCAGCAGCAGCCCTTCCAGTGTGAGCCAGTCATCGACCAGAGAAATGTATTTGGAATCCTGTGCCAGTTGGTTGGCGAGACCTCCGGTGGCGATCACGCGCGCTTCCATGCCGAGATCCCGAAGCAACCGTTCCAGAATGCCGTCGATCAGGCCGAGGTATCCGTAATATAAGCCGATCTGCAGGTGCTCGACGGTATTGGTGCCGATAACTTTGGTTGGCCGACGAATGTCCACACGCATCAGCCGGGCGGCACGAGAAAACAATGCGTCCGCGGAAATGCCAAGGCCTGGCGCGATGGCGCCGCCGATAAATTCTCCTTTCCGGGAGACAACGTCGAAGGTCGTCGCCGTCCCGAGATCGACAACAATGCATGGGCCGCCGTACTTCTGAAATGCAGCAACGCAGTTCACGATGCGGTCCGCTCCCACTTCCGCTGGGTTATCCGTGTGAATGGAGAGTCCGGTCTTGACTCCAGGTTCGACAAATAGTGGCTTCTGACCAAAGTAGCGTTCGCACATTCCCTTCAGAGTGGTGTCGAGCGGGGGCACGACGGAGGAAACGATGATCGCAGTTACCGACGAAACCTCAATCTGGCGCAGGGAAAAAAGATTGCGGAACAAGACTCCGTATTCATCCACAGTTTGTTCGCGCTGCGTGGTCAGGCGCCAGTCGGCGATGCGCACGCCCGCTTCATCGAACAGGCCCAGCACCGTGTTGGTGTTGCCAACGTCAATCGCCAGTAACATGGTTCGCTTCCAATGGAGTTTTCGTGATTGCTCGAACGCCGCCCGATAAAACCGTGCGGACTCCGGCCGGGGTTCGCACGCGCAGGAATCCGCTGCTGTCCAGCCCCGCTGTGATGCCAGTGTATCCCTCGCCTTCCTCTACGAAGACTTGTTTCCCGCGAATCCAGGTGGAATTTTGTTCGATGCGCCGCAGAATTCCCCGTGCCGCTTCCGAGAAAGTGGCTGGCTTGATAAGTACGTCCAATTCGGCGTTCAGAGCTTCCAAAATCGCGACCAGCAAGTCTTGCCGTAGTGGAACACGGTCGGCCTCCAGGCGCAGAGATGTAGCCATGTCGCGCAGTTCAGGGGGAAATTGTCGATGGTTCACATTGATGCCGATTCCGATGACCGCGTAGCGTACCCGTGTTGCTTCAGCATTCATCTCGGTCAGAATGCCGCCAACTTTCCGGCTTCCAAAAAGCACATCATTCGGCCAGCGGATATCAGCAACTAATCCTGTTACATTTTCTATCGTTTGCAAAACCGCGAGTCCCGCGGCGAGCGAAAGCCAGAGAGAATCGGCGGGTTTCAGTTCTGGACGCAGAAGCACGCTGACGTAGAGCCCGGCGTACGGCTCAGAATGCCACGCATGGTCACCGCGTCCACGCCCCGCAGTCTGCTCCTCGGCAACATAGACTGAGCCGTGCAGTGCGCCTTTTGCACCCTGTTGCATGGCATACGTGTTTGTCGATTCGATGGAAGGAAAGATGTGCAGTTTCCCGGCGAAGATCGTACCTTGGATGGCCGCGAGCAAAGCATCGGAATCTAGAGTGTCCATCATGGTATAGCGATCTAAAAAAGTTCCGCAGTAATCCGCATGCTCAAATCAATCGCCGTGACGGAATGGGTGAGCGCACCGACGGAAATATAAGTCACGCCGGTCTGTGCATACTTTCGAACGGTTTCCAATGTGATCCCTCCGGAGACTTCGATGGGAATGTTCGCAGTGTGCTTGCGCGCAATATTGACGGCATGCTTGGCTTCCGCAGGCGTCATATTATCCAGCAGCAGCGAATCAGCCCGACCCGCCAGGGCTTCCTCAAGTTCCTCGAAGGAACGAACCTCAACTTGAATTTTTTGGCCAGGTTTGCGCAGTTTCAGCGCAAGCGCCAGAACCTTGGCGACCCCACCGCCCAGGGAAATATGATTGTTCTTGATCAGCACGCCATCGGCGAGGTCCATGCGGTGGTTCTGGCCGCCGCCGCAGCTCACCGCATACTTATCCAGCAGTCGCAGGCCGGGCACGGTTTTGCGGGTGTCCAGGATAATGGCGCCCGTTCCTTTGACCGCGTCGACATACTTGCGCGTCTCCGTGGCAATGCCGCACATGCGTTGCAGAAAATTTAACGTTACGCGCTCACAGGCGAGAATTGTGCGAGCGTTGCCCCGGATCACCGCAATGGCCTGTCCTTTATGCACGCGCACGCCATCGAACATCTCGGGATGATGCACCACTTCAAAGCGCCGCGACGGACCGGCATCGAGCTTGCGGAAAACTTCCAGCACGCGCGGAATCACTTCCCACCCAGCCAGAATACAATCCTGCTTGACCAGGATAGTAGCCGAAGCAGGCAACTTTGGATCGAGTGTGAGCTCAGTGGTGGCATCGCGGGTGGCGTGGTCTTCGATGAGCGCCAGTTCCAGAATTGCGGTGACGCGTTTGGTCTTCCAGTCCATCGCTTATCGACTCCCGACGGTATCGAGTGAATCTAGGGCCGCGCGCGTTTTTTCCAGCAACACAGCCAACTCATCGGCGCGGGTCCGCAGCCCCTCGACAATTTTTGCTGGCGCCTTGGCGAGAAAACCGTCATTTTGTAACTGCGACTGTTTCGATTGCATTTCTTTCTGGTATTTTGCCAGGTCTTTGGCCAAACGCTCGCGCTCCGCGGCACCATCGACGGACTGGGAGTACTCGATCGCGAGCTGATATTCCAGGCCCTGGCGAACTCCGGGGGCGTTCAGGGGAGATTCGGAAAAGCGAAGCTCGGAGGCTTTCGCCAGTCTCCGCACAAATCCGGAACTCCGGCCGATGGCCTGGCGGGTCGCGTCGGCAGCATACAGCCACACCGGAACCGGCTCCCGCTCCGGTACATTCTGCTCCTTGCGCAGATTCCGGATATCGCTAATCACGGATTGCAGCATCGCCATCGCCGATACAACTCCCTGTGAATCCATATCGCAAGCCTCTGGATATTGCGCCAGGGCGATCGATAACTGAGGGTTCCGTCTTTCATAGAGTGCGTGCCATATCTCTTCGGTTAGAAACGGCATGAACGGCGAGAGCAGCCGCAGCGCGGCTTCAAAAACGTCAATCAGAGTAGAAAAAGCCTGGGCTGCGCCATCTCGATCAGAGCCTTCGCCGAACTCCATCCGGAGCTTGACAATCTCCAGATACCAGTCGCAGAACTCGCCCCAGAAGAACCGATAGATGCTGTTGGCCGCGTCGTCGAAACGGTAGTTCACGAGGGACTGGTGGACCTCCGTAGCGCAGCGGTTCAAGCAGGCGGCGATCCAGTGATCCTCAAGCGGTGCGTCCCGGTCAGGAAGGATAGATTCTGCACGGCTGCTCAGGTCGATTGCAATCCCCGCTTCTTTGGCCCGCTCCATCTGCATAAAGATGAATCGCGCCGCGTTCCATATCTTGTTGGCGAAAGCGCGATAGCCTTCTGTACGCGCCTCGCTGAAGGCGATGTCTGTACCCGGTGACGCCATGGATGCCAGCGTGAACCGCACCGCGTCGGTGCCGTAGCGATGGATGATGTCGATGGGATCGATGACATTGCCCTTGGTCTTCGACATCTTCTGGCGGTCGGCATCGCGCACCAGCGCGTGGATGTAGACTTCTTCAAATGGAACGGCCTCAGCCAAAGTGCGCTGCCTTCCATCCTTCGGAACATCCAGCATGAAGTGGCAGCCGAGCATAATCATGCGCGCCACCCAGAAGAAAAGAATGTCGAAGCCCGTCACCAACAATTTCGTGGGATAGAAATCCGCGAGGTCGGGCGTCTGCGCGGGCCAGCCGAAGACGGTGAACGGCAGAAGACCGGAAGAAAACCACGTATCCAGCACATCCGTTTCCTGCGTGAGCTTCGTACTGCCGCAATGCGAGCAGGCCGCGGGCGTGTCTCGCGCCACCGTGATTTCTCTGCAATCCGCGCAGTGCCATGCCGGAATGCGATGGCCCCACCACAGCTGCCGCGAAATGCACCAGTCGTGGATATTGCGCATCCACTCGAAATAGGTCTTCTTATATTGCTCCGGCGTAAAGTGGATCGCGCCGCTTTCGACCGCCTCGATGGCTTTGTCGGCGAGCGGCTGAATCCTGATAAACCATTGCGTGGACAGCCGCGGCTCGACGACCGTTTTGCAGCGGTCGCATTTGCCAATCGAGTTCACATGGTCCTTGATGCCAACCAGCAGACCCTGCGCTTCCAGATCGGCCAGAATCCGCTTGCGCGCTTCGTAGCGGTCGAGACCCGCATAGATGCCCGCTTCCGCATTCATGTGCGCGGTCTCATTCATGACGGCGATCGGGCTCAGCTTATGCCGCTCGGCAATTGCGAAATCGTTGGGATCGTGCGCAGGGGTCACCTTGACCGCGCCAGTGCCAAACTCCGGCTGGGCCCATTCGTCGGAAAGCACAGGAATTTCGCGGCCCACCAATGGCAGGCGCAGCTTCTTGCCGTGAAGATGCGTATAGCGCGCGTCGGTTGGATTCACAACGACAGCTACGTCGCCCAGCATAGTCTCGGGCCGGGTAGTGGCGACGGTGATGCTGCCGCTGCCATCGGCGAGTGGGTAGCGAATTTCGTACAGCTTGCCCTGCTGCTCCTCATGCACCACTTCCAAGTCGCTGATGGCAGTCTGGCAGCGCGGGCACCAGTTCACAATGTAGGCGCCGCGATAGATGAGGCCCTGCTCATGCAGGCGCACAAATGCCTCTTTGACGGCGACGGACAGTCGCTCGTTCATGGTGAAATATTCGCGCGACCAGTCCACGCTTGCGCCCAGGCGTTTCATCTGGTCGAGGATTGCCCCGCCATACTCCTGCTTCCACTGCCATACGCGCTCGACGAAGGCCTCGCGGCCCAGTTGCTGGCGGGTCTTCCCTTCCTCGGCAAGCTTGCGTTCGACCATCATCTGCGTGGCGATGCCAGCGTGGTCGGTACCGGGGACCCATAGAGACAAGTCGCCGCGCATACGGTGCCAGCGGGTCAGGATGTCCATCTCCGTCTGGTTGAGCATGTGGCCCATGTGCAGGCGTCCGGTGACGTTCGGCGGAGGCAGCAGCATGGTAAATGTGTCGTGGCGGGGAGAAGCAGGATCGGGCGTAGGAGCGGCAAATATCTGCTCGCGCACCCAGTATTCTGCCCATTTATCTTCAATGGCAGTCGGGTCGTAGGATTTAGGAAGTTCGCGGGGCATGGATTTGGAAGGACCGGACGAATCACCATCCAGCCAAATTTCACGATAGCACAGCGCGGATGGGCTGCACGCGAGACCGCACTTCGCTTCGAGCGAACCTACCTGGGTTGAAACAATAACTGAGAAAACTGGATCAGATTATTGCGCCAGACGGGCCACTCGTGCATACCCGGAGTTTCCACAAACGTCACCGGAATATTCTTCGACCGTAACCACGCGACCACTTGTCGATTCAGCGTGATCAACGGCGACCTTCCTGTGTAGCGATCGTCCGACCCGCAGGCAATCCACAGCAGATGCAACCGGGCGGCGTTCTTTGCATCCAGCGAAGGAAAATCCTGGGCAAAATCCGTGCCCAATCCTCCGGCACTGAACGATCCGACCCAGGCAAACGTATCGATGTGGTTCAGACCTGTCAGCAAGCTCTCCGCACCGCCCATGGACAGGCCGGCAATGGCGCGATCTTCCCGCTTATCTGAGACGCGGTACATGGACTGCACTTGCGGAATCACTTCTTTCAACAGTGCCTGCGTGAAGAGATCGAAATTTTTCTCGCGCAGCGATACGACGTTGAAGTCGGCCCGCGGCCCGGTAACAATCTCCGGCGCGCCGTAGCCGAGCGGCATGACAACGATCATCGGCTTGACCTTGCCCTGGTCAATCAGATTGTCAAGGATGACATTGGCCCGGCCCGTCGCGATCCAGGCACGCGCGTCGTCACTGTATCCATGCAGCAGGTACAACACAGGATATTTCTTGTGCGCACGCGGGTCGTAACCCGGCGGCGTATACACAAAATAATCCCTCTGATCGCCGACAATCGCGGACTTGTAGAAGTGCTGGTGAACAATCCCATGGGCCACATCTTGCACATCCCATAGTTCAGGTTGCGGCCCAGGAACTTCGAGCGCGTCCGAAGGACTGCGCAGATTCGGAACGATCCGCGGATTGGCCGGGTCGAGTAACGGCACTCCATCGGCCAGGAACTTATACTCATAAATCGCCGGCTCCAACGGGCCAACGGTAATGCTCCACACGCCCTGGCTGTCTTTCTCCATGGGCAACGGGTGGGGCCGTCCTTCGAGACTTAGCTTTACCTCATTCGCGCCCGGATCGAGAAAGTACAAAGTCACGGTGCGATCTGCGTGAATGTCAGGAGTTGGTGGCAGCGTTGGGCGAGTGGTAGTTTGGGCTACCTGTTGGGCGTGTGCGCCCGTCGCCGCCATCATTCCAAGCAAAATAATGCCGGAAGCGAAGCGTGAACGAGCGCAGGCCGAAAATATCAGTCGCCTCACCGGATGCCCCCTTATCTTGTATACAAACGCTGAACCGTACGGCAGACGCCGCCATTTCGGCGGCGCCGCTCACCAGTTCGGCTTCAGAGTTAAAACGGATTCAGCTTACGCAGGCCCTTCTTCTTCTTCTTGTGCGCGCTCGACGATTCTTCTTTGCCTTCAAACTTCGGCTTAGGATTCTTTTTCTTCTTCTTGCCGACTTGGGCTGTATTTTCCTCCACAGTGTTTGCGGGATTGGCGCTCTGGGATACGTCGTTCACCTGATCTGGCGCCGGGGCTGCCTTTTGTGCCGCGGGGAGGGGCGTGCTGTTGGGAGGAGTTACGGTTGGCAAACCGCCATTGTCCTTGGTTGCGGATGGCCAGACGGCAGGGGTGCCATTGGTGTCGGTTGTGTTGGCCGGGGGAACGGCAGGATTCGCGTTACCACCCGCAGATGGCGTGGTCGCTGGTGGACTGGGCTCAGAACCGGCCGGAGGCTGGACTGCGTTCGTCGGGGCGGACTGTTCTGGATTGGCAACTGTTCCAGTCACATTCTCGTCGCCGGACATATCATTCATCTGCACGCCATTCGTTCCTGATGCGCCGGGCTGCTGGCCGGTAGCGGAGGGGTTCTCGGATGCGCCGCTGCCCGCAACTGAGGCGAGCGCGTTGAGATCGTTCGATGTACCAGCTACATTCGGAGCGGGCTTCCCATCCGGCTTGATCGCCCAGTTGATGTCTGCAACGGCGCCCTTTACCAGGGATGGGGCGATGATTTGAGACGGATTGGTGAGGCTTGGCTCCCCAACCCGCGCCGCCTGCACGGTGGAAGGCCGCGCTGTGATCAACAGAAATGCCTTGTATTTCAAGTTGATTGGGGCCCGACTCTGCTCAATGGCTGCGCTCGCGGCAATTTGCTCCTGGCTGGGTTGCGGCACCGGTCGATTCATGGCCTCCAGCCTATCGCGCGCATCATCCGCATGCGGCGCCATTGGATACTCGAGGACGACACGGTCGTAGGCATGCGCGGCGCGATCGTTGAAGAGCTTTATCAGGCGGGCCTTCGCCGCGGGGTCGATGCGCATACTCGCCATATTGCGCGCCTCTGCGGCATAGGAATCGCCGACGTCCAGCAGCGCCTCATCGACCCGACTGTATAGAGGATAGGTATCGATAATGGATTGCAGCCGGGCGACAGCCGCGGCATAGTTCATCCGCGTCTGATAAAACGCGCCTATATCGAATTCATGGTCGCCCAAAACCTCCTGCACTTCGCGCAAGCGCTGCTTGGCCTGAGGGATCAAGCTGGAGTCAGGATATTGCAGGATCATGGCCCGGTATTCTTCCTGGGCGCGGGTCGCATTGGTGGGATCGCGGTCCGGCTTTTCCATCTGCTTATAGTAGATGTCCGCCACTTTCATCTGCGCTTCCGCGGCTTCCGGCTTGTCAGGAAAGAAGGTGATGAAATCCTTGTACTCTTCTTCGGCCTGCTGCAGGGCGGCGGTTCCGCCCTCGTTGTACCAGGTGTCTCCGATGGCGAGCTTGGCGCGCATCTGGTATTCGGAATCGGGATAGGTATTCAACAGCGTTTGCAGATCCAGCCGGGCGATATCGTACTTGCCCTTTTTCAAGGCAATCATCGCGCGATCGAACAACTCCTTGTCCGGCTGGTTGGAGGCAACGCTGGCCAGCGCATCGTCTTTTTGCGAGAGCGGCTTTTGCCTGCGGTGGAAGATTCCCGCGTGAGCCATGCTGCCGCAGAGAACGACCGACGCGCACAGCGCGATGTAGCGTTGAGGTGAGCGATTCAGAAAACGATTCATGGACTGATTCATACTGTACTTCCCCTCAGCAGACTTTTGCGCTTGCCAGTGGTTCGGTGAAGCGGTCTGCCAGTTTCACGCACATTTTTTCGTGGACCGGAATGTTTCGTGCCTTGTTTCGATGGCGGGCTTGTGGCCTCGCGCGCCATGAGCAACAGCCGACGCGCATTTTCTTCCGGATGCCCATCGCCAAAGATCGCCTGTCCAGCCACCAGCAGGTCGGCTCCCGCCTCGACAACTTGCGCAACCGTATCGGATGCAACTCCGCCGTCAACTTCCACTCGATACTCCAACCCCAGCTCGGCGCGCACTGCACATAAATGCCGAATCTTCTCCAGCGAAAATGGGATGAACTTTTGTCCGCCAAAGCCGGGGTTGACGCTCATCACCAGAACGTGGTGCACCATGGGCAGAATGTCGATCAGCAAATTGACCCGTGTCGCCGGGTTGATGACCACCGCAGGCTTCATTCCATGCTGCGCGATCAGTTCCAACGAGCGATGTAGATGACGGCATGCCTCGTAATGCACACTGACCCAATTCGCTCCCGCTTCAGCCAATGCGGGGATAAACTCATCCGGGTTCTCGATCATCAAATGGCAATCGAGCGGCAACCTGGTCACTTTGCGCAAAGATGCGACCACTGGCGGACCGATGGTAATGTTCGGCACGAAATGACCATCCATCACATCCACATGGATGACGGTTGCACCGCCTCGTTCAGCGGCTTGGATCTGCCCAGCCAAATGGGCAAAGTCTGCGGAAAGTATTGAGGGTGCCAGTTCCACCACGGTCCTTTTAGTCTATCAGCGGCGCGCGGAGTTAGTCAGTTGTACAGGGGGAGGATCCGCCAGTTTCAATCAGCGTCCATTTCTTGGCAATCGCCAATGCCTGCTCCCGGCAAGGCAGCAAAAAATAGACCGGATGCGGCCCGAACGGGTCGCCGGCGTCGCCGCCAGGCACGATTCCGACGACAGGATAGTGACGACCAAGGTCGGCCGGCAGCCAGGTCTGCCCCGGAAGTATCTGCGCTGGCAAGCCATCCAGCACGATCGCGTCGAATTTCTCCTGGTCAATCTCAGTGGAAATTTCCGCCAACACCGGCTCCCGGACATCGGGAAGGTCGGGACGCAATGCGTCGTGAAACGCGGCGTTGTCGGGATGCCATTGCTTGCCTGCCAACACTCCTTCATAGGGATTGGAGGGCAGGAAGACGTCGCCTGGAAAAGTGCGCAGCCATGCGATCAATTCTTGCCGCGAAGCGGTGAGTTCCGGACGCGGGGTCACATCGTGCGGACTGTAGACCCAACTAACCAGGGGAATCGCCACTGCCGCCAACAGGAAGACGCGAGCAGGCTCCAAGGATTTCAACGCTAGAAAAGCATCCAGACGGCCAAACGAGATTCCGAAAATAACAGCGATGACGGCATAGACAGGCATCGGAGTGTTGAGGGTGGCGCCGGCGTGTGCCTGCAAAAACCAGCAGAGCGCAAAGATAGATGCCCCGGCGAGCAGGTAGAAACGCGCCGCGAAATTGCCAAGCGCCGGGCGCGTCCAGGCCCACGCCATGCCCGCAATCAGCAACGCCACGCCGAACGGCGCAATCAGTTCTGAAGGAATGAACGACACCGCCGGACGCAGCAACAGGTCAGCATTCGCGTGCGGGACGGTAAACGCGTAGAACCAGAACCAGCCTTGCGTTGCGTGATCCAACAGCCGGGTGCAGATCGCGGTCAGCAGCAGAAAACTTCCCAGCCCCAGCAACAGCCGCCGTGGACGTTTCCAGTCGGTACAAAGTAGAACCACGGCAACCGGAAAGATGGTTTGCTTGGCGAGAAATGTCAGTGTCCACGCGGCCGCTGCGAAGATCGGATGCAGGCGGCGCGTGCACAGTAATGCCAGCAAAAGCAGAAGAACATAGAACGAGTCCAGCCGTCCCAGATCGAACCACTGGCGCGTCCATGGATATGCAGCCGCATACAGGCCGGCTGCGGCCAGCGCGGCCAGGTGCCTGCGTTGTTTGCTGCCCGGCGTGTCGAAAAGGACAAGTAGATAGATGATCGCCAGCGATGCGCACGTACTCAACAGCGAGACCAGGCGCAGCGCAAAAAAACGAGGGCCAAGCAGTCGCACCATCCATCCGGAAACGTAATAATATGCCGGCGCGTACATGTAGGGAATGAAGCGGAAGTTTGGACGCACATAGATGGGCAGGCCGTGCGCCACGCGTTCCGCCGCCAGCAGCATCGAGCCTTCCAACTGCTCCAGGGGAAATCCGTAAGAAAGACGCGCCACCGCAGCGGTTAGAAACAGCGCAATTGGAACCAGAGCCAGGATGGCAGCCACCGGTTCGAGCCGCCTACGCCAACGCCTCCACGCGACAGCAGAGGAAGGCGCAGCGAATGATGATTCCTCATGCAAAGAAGGCTCGTTCACGCAGCCACTCCGCTTCCCCACTTTTGCGAAGCCAGATCTTTATGCGCCGGTTTCGTCAAAATTCTCCCCATCCAAGCTGAACTCTCATCCTAACCCGGCGTAGCCGGAACCAAACAGGGCGTTGGTTATGATTTTTTGGTGGACATTGAGCTTCTGACCGAGCGTTATGCAGCACAGATAGCAGGA
>JAKAAZ010000247.1 GCA_021802085.1 Acidobacteriota bacterium | reverse complement strand
ACCCAAAAGCATCGCAGATGAACACAACGCAATTCAAATCGTGGACACACTAAACTCCATCTAAACCATACTCAACACATGACTTGTGGGCGGGCGGCCTAGAATAAACCGGACACCAGTGTTGGGTACTATTCGACGCGACTGATGCGCTACGGCATCCGCGCAGAACTGACAAGCAGCCGCCGCGTGGGGATGCACCGCTATACGTTTCCCGCGGCGCAGCAGGCGCATCTGACCGTGAACCTGGCTGCTTGCCTGGGTCACGGCACCGGAGCAGAGGACCAGCGCTTTGTCGGCGCGGAGGTGAAGGTCACGTCGAACAGCACAGCGGAAGGCGTGGCGCGGTTCAAGGGTGGATGGAACGAAGGCGGCGAATACCGTGTGTATTATGCCATCGTGTTGGACACGCCCGCGCAGAGCGTCCAGACCTGGACTGGGCCGGACGTGCCGCTGCAGCCGGTAACAGGCAAGGGCGCATTTGCCACCGCACCTGCGCAGCGATTGGTGGCAACCTTGAGCGATGCCCGCGAGGCGCAGGTGGACAGTGACACGCTCATCGGCGTCTCGTTCAACTATGGAACACATGCGGGGCAGGTAATCCGCGCGAAGGTGGGGATTTCGTTCGTGAGCGTCGCGCAGGCGAAGGAAAACATTGCGAGAGAAATTCCGAACTGGGACTTCGATGCGGTGCATCGCGCGTCGGTAGCGCTGTGGAATCGCGCGCTGAGTCCAGTGATGCTGACGGGCGCGACCGCCGACCAACGACGCAAGGTTTACACCGGGATGTACCACACGATGTTGATGCCCACGGACCGCACGGGAGAGAATCCGGACTGGACCTCGAATGAGCCCTACTACGACGACTACTATGCGATCTGGGACACGTTTCGCTCTTCGGGGCCGTGGTTGACCCTGGTCGCTCCAGACCGGGAGCGCGACCTGATTCGTTCGCTGATCGATATTTACCGGCATACCGGCTGGATGCCCGACGCGCGCAGCGGCAATGACAACGGCCGCACGCAAGGCGGCAGCAACGCGAACGTGATGGTGGCCGATGCGTGGGTCAAAGGGATGAAGGGCATCGACTACGCGACAGCATTTCAAGCGATGCTGAAGGACGCGAACGTGTCGCCCGTCGATGCGCAGAAGGAAGGCCGTGGCGGCATCGAGGACTACAACACCAAAGGTTACATCACGCTGAAGTATGAGCGTTCGGGCTCGCGCACGGTCGAATACAGCTATGACGATTTTGCGATTGGGGAGGTGGCCTGCGGCCTGGGCCATACCAAGGAAGCCGCACTATTTTTCCGCCGCGCCAACAACTGGCAGAACCTATGGGACCCGAACCTGGTGGAAGGCGGATTCAAGGGAGTTTTGCGGCCGAGGAATCCGGACGGAACCTGGGCTGCCCCGTATCTTGTGGTGCGCGGCACGTGGCCGGATTTTTTCTACGAAGGTGACTACTGGACGTACTCGATGTACGCGCCACAGGACGTGCGCAAGCTGATCGAGATGAGCGGCGGCAAGCAGATATTTCTGCGTCGCCTGATGACGATGTTCTACCGCGGCCACTTCGACGTAACGAATGAGCCTGGATTCCTGATTCCCGTGCTGTTCAATTGGGCGGGTCAGCCAGACATGACGGCCGACGTCGTGACCCAGTTGCTGGAAAAATACTTCACCACATCGCGCGCCGGTATCCCCGGCAACGACGATTCCGGCGCGATGTCGAGCTGGCTGCTGTTCCAGACGATCGGCTTCTACCCCGACGCGGGGCAGGACTTCTACCTGATTGGATCTCCCAGCCTGCCCGACACGTCCATCCGGCTTGGGAACGGAAAAGTGCTGCGCATTCTGGTGGAAAATCTCGATGATCAGGGCATCAACCATTACGTTGCGTCAGCGACGCTGAATGGGAAGCCATGGACCAGGAACTGGTTCCGCCAGTCGGACATCGCGAACGGCGGTACCTGGGTGTTCCACATGAGCTCCGCCCCCACGAACTGGGGCACGACCGATCCGCCGCCGTCCATGTCCGACCCGAACGCGGACCTCTGCCCGGCTGCATCGGCCTCGGGAGCGGGGAAGCCGTAGGTCGTCGCCAGGTATGTTTCCCGGTCAGCAGATTTGCGGCATCTTATCAATTTGTAGGTGTCCTGGCGGAGGCGCCTGCTTCCGTTATCCGTGGAGCGAGGCTTAAGATGCAGAAGAAAGACCGCGCTCCGCGTCCCGGCTTCAGGTCGGACACTGGCTCGCCTGAACGCGCGAGGCAGTTTGGAACCGTGTATCCTTTTCCGTCGAAACGATGGGACAGTCGCAGTGGAGAAAGCCAGTGAAGATGGAATTTCACATTTCGCGCGAAGCGCGTGAACGCTACAGCGTGGAGTCGACCTTGTTTTCCTATACGGGAAACGTAGTGTTTGCCGATATTGGAGCGAGCCGCCGCCTCGCCCACCAAATCAATGAAGTTCGCGGCACGGCGAACGATCCGAAAAAGGCGGTGAATCCGGCAGCTTTGTTCGCCATGGGGATTATCGACGAACTGAGTCACGCGATGATCCGAACCTACCGCGAAAGTTTGGACCCAAACGTCATCCAGGAGGCGATCGGCTGGTTTCAGTCGCGTCTTGGAGAGGACGCGTTCCACCGCATGATGCTCTCATTCGTGGAGCAGTTTCCGGGTACGGACATTCATCGCGGAGAACTGACGCCCGAGCAATGGCTGAACGGAAGCACCGATGGAGTTCCGCATCTGGAGGCGGGCTTCGAGGAACTGATGCTGTTGTGGATGGCGAACGCCAATCCAGCATTTCTTCCGTTTAAAGAGCTTTTCGACGACAGTCAGCTGGCGAAAGCCACGCAGTACGTACATCTGGGCGGGGAACTGCCGAAGTATTTCGCCACGCGTCCGGTCATGGGGCCAGAAAAGAAAAGCCTCTTCGATTTGCTGCGGGCGCCGGCACTCGTCTCTCCGGATTCGCTGAGCGGGCAGATCGCGTATATCCAGGAGCATTGGGGCTTTGCGCTGGGAGATGCGCTGCGTCGTCTGCTGCTTGCCGCTGACCTGTTGCAGGAGGAAGAGCTTGCCATCTGGATGCGGTTTCATCCGCCTTCCGACGCAAGCATGGAGGCGCGCAGGCGTGCGCAGGGTTTCACGCCTGGCAGGGGCGAGGTGCCGAGCTTTTCCGACTCGATGCTGGAATATGAGCGGTTCAGCCGCGATGTGGACTGGATGCCAACCACGGTCATGATCGCCAAGAGCACGTATGTGTGGCTGGCACAGTTGTCGAAGCAATTCGGGCGGGACATCAGGAGACTCGACCAGATTCCGGATGAAGAACTGGACGTTCTTGCCTCCCGTGGGGTCAATGCGCTGTGGCTGATCGGAGTGTGGGAGCGAAGCCGCGCCTCGAAGACCATCAAGCAACTGATGGGAAACCATGACGCGGTGGCGTCGGCGTATTCCCTGGCCGATTATCAGATTGCCTGGGACCTGGGCGGAGAAGCAGCGTACAGAAATCTGCGGGACCGGGCGCGAGCCAAGGGTATTCGTCTGGCCAGTGATATGGTGCCGAACCATATGGGCATCGATTCGAAGTGGGTGGTGGAACATCCTGAATGGTTTCTGTCACGTCGCGACTGTCCCTATCCCGCCTATCGATTTGAGGGGCCGGATTTGTCGAACGATGGCCGGGTGGAAATTAAAATCGAAGATCACTATTTTGAGCAAAGCGATGCCGCGGTGGTATTCCGCCGCCGCGACAAGTGGACCGGCGACACGCTGTATGTTTACCACGGGAATGACGGCACCAGCTTTCCATGGAACGACACGGCGCAACTGAATTATCTGAGCGCCGCGGTGCGGGAGCAGGTGATCCAGACGATTCTCCGCGTTGCGCGCCTGTTTCCCATCATTCGCTTCGACGCCGCCATGACGCTGGCGAAGCGCCACGTGGAGCGCCTCTGGTTTCCGCTACCGGGCACGGGCGGGGCCATTCCTTCGCGCGCTGAGTACAGCATGACGAAGGAGGAGTTCGACGCGGCGATGCCGGCTGAGTTCTGGCGCGAGGTCGTGGATCGCGTGGCAGCCGAGGTGCCGGAAACATTGCTGCTGGCGGAGGCCTTCTGGATGATGGAAGGCTATTTTGTGCGGACCCTGGGCATGCACCGTGTGTATAACAGCGCGTTTATGGTGATGCTGCGGGACGAGGACAACGCCAATTACCGCTCCGTGCTGAAGAACACGCTCGAATTCGATCCGGACATCATGAAGCGCTATGTGAACTTTATGAGCAATCCGGATGAGCGGACGGCAATCGATCAGTTCGGGACGGGCGATAAGTATTTTGGCGTGGCCACCATGATGGCGACGCTGCCGGGGCTGCCCATGCTGGGGCATGGGCAGGTGGAAGGCTTCACCGAGAAATACGGAATGGAATATCAACGACCGCGCTATGACGAAACGCCGAACCAGGGCCTCGTGGATCGTCATCTGCGGGAGATTGCTCCGCTGTTGCATCGCCGCGCGCTCTTTGCAGAGAGCCACGATTTCCTGCTCTACGACTTCTGGCGAGACAACGGCACCGTCGATGAGAATGTCTTTGCCTACTCCAACCGGCG
>JAKAAZ010000020.1 GCA_021802085.1 Acidobacteriota bacterium | reverse complement strand
TGAAGATTCATACGCTCGACCGGATCGATTCTCTGCTGGGGAAGTCGATAGGAACCCGGATCACGTACAAACAGTTGGCAAGTTCCAGCAGGGAGTAAAGTATATAATTCCCAAAAAAAAGCCTGTCCGCGATACCCGCATTGAAAAACCCTGGAATGGCGAGTGGAACCCGCCGCCAGCCGTTCCAGGGTTGGATTGGCGCGGTAAATTGCGTCTGCCCTGTTATCTATGTCTCTGACGGTATATCTGTCGGCTTGCATTGTTCTGCCGCCGGTAGATGTTTTGCCGCTGTCGCCATGTAAGCCTGCCGCCGTTCGCGCGACGGTCCGCCACGACGGAGCGGCGGATGTTCTGCTGACGATTCAAGTCCCTTGCAGCTTGCCGGGAATTGAGTTGTCCCGTCCGAAGTCCTTGAGCAATTCTTCCCTGCTGGTTATAGCTGCGTCCGTTGACCGTGTCTTTGGACAGCACCGCCGGCTGACCATGATTGGCCGCGTAGAACTGACCTCTGTTCTGGCTGGCAGCTTGCATGTGCGCCATCTGGCTTGATGTCGCCGGAAAATGCTGCTCCCGGCTGGCCTGCATCTCCGCCGCTGTCGGCATGGCGCGAATGCCTCCCGCGCCGCCGTTGTAACTGACGCGGCTATTCACCACCCTGTTGTTGATGACGGTCCGGTTGTACGTATTGTGAATGACGGTCGTATTCACATTCATCACAGAGCGGTTATAGAAGAAGTTTCCGCCGCGCCAATAGCCCCCCGCGAAGCCGATGCCGCCGTATCCAAAACCATAGTTCACGCCGCCATAAAAGCCCACATGAGGGCCCCAGTAGCCAGCGTGCCACGCATACATTCCACCGGCAAAACCCCAGTAGCCCGGGGTCCAGAGCAGGCCAACTCTTGGCGGATGTACCCACACCCCGGGAACCCAATAATACCCGGCGGCGCCATAAGCCCAATAGCCTGGCGTCCACAAGTACCCTGGTCCCGGGCACACCGGCTGTGTATACACCGGTAAAGCGGGCGGCGCGATGGCCACCGAAACAAACACCCCGGCAAACGATGAAACTGGCATTGCAACGGTTGCCAGCGCAAGCAATATTTTTCTGAGGGAATTGAAAATAGGCATGCCCTATTCTTCTCCTGTCGTCCTAATATTCGCTTTCCCGCACAGCGGCACCGCCTGCGGAGGAACGCTTTTCCAGGCCGCGAATCGTCCGACGTCTGGCCTTGCTAGGTATAAACGCACTCCAGAGAAATTTGTTGCGCAAAAAAACCGATTGGCATCGTTGAGCGGTTCCCTGGGCAGGTATCCGCAGCGGAATCTCTGTCGGTAGGTAGACGGCCTGGTTCAGTATTCGCGCTGATAGGTGCGCGTGATGCGGTCATGCCAGCAGAGATTGTCCTCATCGACAAAACACCAGAGGAATCCTATTCCCAGCGGCAGCAACGAAAGCCACCACGCCCCCAGCCTCCGCTGCAACGCCGCGCGCGGAGGATTCTGATCGTCGAAGGTGCACAGCGCAATGTGCGCGTACAACATGCCCGCTGTCGCGCCGCTCAGCGAGAAGAACAGCATCTGGTACAGCACCCACAACGCTGCGTACACCGCGCTCGCCAGCGCCACGGCAGTCAGTCCCGTGGGCAAATGAGGAGTCGCCGCCGCGAAGACCGCAAGAAATCCCAGAAACCCGGCCGTCACTGCTGCAAAGTCCACGGCAAAGGCCATCACACGGCGATCGATGGAAGCCGGATCCACCATAAAGGGCACGTAGTCCGCAACGCTGGTTTCTGCGCGTCGACGGTACGACGCCGGTTCCTTATCGAGCGAAATGGAAGCCCATTCCAGCCCGCGAAACGTGTTTGCCGGCGGCGTCTTCGATGCAGACGCGACAGTCCCAGATATCCCTCTGCGACTCTCTCCCGCCGCGCTGTACGTCACGCGATTCGTGGCGGGATGAAGCGGCGCGGATGCAGACTTGGAGCTTGGGGTAGAGTTCCCGCCCGAATTTGGCTCTGCCGCTGGCGGTGCAACTGCGCTCACAACCGGATCGGTCGCCGCCGCTGCAATTTCAGGTGCGCTCGACAGCACGATCGCGTCTTGTCCCGGTGTCGCTGAAACCTCGACTTCCGGTTGCACCTCAAAGATGCGGAGTTGCGCCGTTTCCTGCTCCTGAAAGAGTAGGTCCTGGTCGCCGCTGGGAACTTCCGGCAGGTGGGGTCGAGCGCGACGGGAGGAGACCAGCTCGCGCGGAAATTCAATCAGCTTGGAAGGCAGCATGGCTCTCGGCTCGACCAATGCCGACGCCAGCAAGTCTTCCAGCGATGGTTCCGGTTCCAAAGCAGTCTGGTGCAGATGGATCTCTCGCGTTCGCGCCGCGAACTGCGGCATCACCGCTTTTCCAGGAATGACCGGTTGCAGCGATTGAGCGACAATGTCAGAACCATACCGGTCCGAAAACGCTCGTTCTCCATCACCCGGCCGATTGCCGGACAGCGTCTCCGTCGAAGTTAAGAAAGGAGCGGACTGAACGCTGTCGTCCGCATCCAAGTCCTGAAACAAATTCCTCTCCGACTCCTGCGCGGCTTCCGCAGCTTGCTGCAAACGCCGCTCTTCCGCAGCCTGCGCTTCCGCGCGGGCAGCCGCTTCGGCTTCGGCAGCTCGCGCTGCAGCGGCCAGCAACTCGCTGTAAGTGGGGGCGGCAGCATAGCGCGACGCAACCGCGCGGGCAATTTTCGTGGCCCGCGAATTGTCTGCCCTGCGCGCTGGAGCCGGAGGTTGGACAGCCACTCGCGGACGATGCGCCCTGTATGCATCCAGACGCTCCGCCACCTCCTGTTTCCAGTCGTCGCTCAGGAGCTGCTGCTCGGGAACCAATGGGGACTGTGGCACGGACAATGCTGTACTCACCCTTTATTCTCCTATTTATAGCCCAAAAATCGGTGCAGTTTCCAATAAAAAATTTACTCGCGAGACCGCCTCCATGCAAACGGCAACGTTCGCGACAGAAGCATTCCGCGCACACACACGCACTGCATTGGGAAGAAAAGTATCGCGGAGAGGCAAGCAGGATTGGGCGCGCCCAGGTACAGCACGAAAGCGACGTTGATCCAGGTTTGTCTTGTTGCCAGAGCGGCGGTTCGGAAATCGATTGACCGGAACTTTCATTGCTGCGGGAGCGTTTACACTGAAAGTGTTCCGGCCAATGAGAACCCGTGTTTGTATCTGTACCATGCTGCTCGCGTTTTGTCATGTGCGAATGAACGCACAGGCATTGACCATGCGGCTTCCGCCATCCGCTTCCGGAACCCAGCGCGCCGTCGCCTCGACGCCGAGGAGCGAACCGACAAGCCAGGATTCAAGCGAAGATTCCTCCTCTAGCTCGTCCGCCCCATCCACCGCGCTTCCCGATGCGCCCCAGGCGGCACTCGGCAATCTGCCGATTGCCGTGCCCATCCCGGCGACAAACAGCGGCGTGCCCGTTACCATCCGCGCGCGCCAGCAGGAGAAGCAAGGCGATACATACAATCTTCGCGGCGAGGTGGAAATCGATTACGAAGATTACGTCATCCTCGCCGACCATGTGCAATACAACTCCGCCACCGGAGACGTGAAAGCCGACGGGCATTTGCAGGTCACCGGCGGACCCGATCACGAGGACTTTGACGCGGATCATGGCACATTGAATCTAAATCGGCAGACCGGCCACTTCTACGACGTAATCGGATCGGTGGGCGTGCTGCATGCGGCGGCCGCGAGCAGTGCGTATGTACCCGAACTTTTTGGACTTGGACCGACCAGCAATCGTAGCTTGTACACCTCCACGAACCCATTTTTGATCACCGCCAAAGAGCTCATCAAAAACGGTCCGGAAAGTTATGCGTTAGTCGATGGCAGTATGACCTCCTGCCGGCTGCCCAAACCCGATTGGCGCATTTTCGCGCCTCATATTGTGGTCACCAATGGCACCGCGAAGGCAGCAAACGCCAATTTCCGCGCAATGGGATATCCGATCTTGTACCTGCCCTATGTCACCCATGGCATCGATACAGCCGGCCGGCAATCGGGCTTCTTGATTCCCGCGCTGGAAGTCGGCTCCACCATCAAAGGCACCGTGATCGGCGAACAATACTACTGGGTCATCAGCCGCAGTGCGGGTTTGCTGGTGGGCTTCCAATATTATTCCCTGCGCGGATGGGAGCAGAACGCCGAGTTTCGCTACCAGGGTATGGGGAAAACCTTCGTGCATGGGCTGTATAACGGACTGGAGGACCGCGGTTTGGCGCCTCAGTATGTCAATCAGGGCGGCCAGGACACCATGGTCACCGCGCGCCATGACATGACGCCCTATACCCGCGCCATCGTCAATGCGGAGTATCTCAGCTCCTACATATACCGGCTGGTCTTCGCCGAAAACTATTCGCTGGCGGTCGCTTCCGAAGTCAAGTCGTGGGCCTTCCTGACGCACGAAAAAAATGGCTTCGCCAGCAGTTTCGAGATGGATCGCTATGAGAGGTACGCCAGCACTGTCTCTGGAGATGAGGTCCACATCTTCCATTTGCCGCGACTCGAATTCGACGCCTCGGACCACGATCTGGGCCGGTCGGAAGCGTTCGCTGGCGGCGAAGCATCCTTCGGAGTGCTGGCGCGCTCCGAACCGTATTACCAGGCCCACCACGTCGCCCGCCTCGATCTGTTCCCCCATGTCACCATGCCCTGGATCGCCGATGGATGGACGTTTCGCCCGACCCTCGGGCTGCGCGAGACCGCATATTCGCACAGCCAGTTGCTGGGTCCAGTCCCTTCCGCGGCCCCGCCTCAGCCAGCTGCGGCGTTGCCGGGCCAGGACGCGGTGCCGACTGCCAAAGATGCCAGCATCGATCGCGCCTCGGTGGAAGCCGATCTCCAGATTCTGCCCCCCGTATTGGAGCGCGACTTCAATGGGCCCTATCTGGCGAACCATTTCGGAGTCGCCCTCCGCCACACCATCGAGCCGGAAGTGAACTACCGCTACGTGGCCGGCGTTCACAACTTCAACCGCATTCCACGCTTCGATGCCACAGACATCTACAGCGACACCAATGAAGTGGAATATGGCGTGACCCAGAGACTTTTTCTGAAACGGCTTCACCCTGCACCGTGCGACAAAAATCCCCTCCAGGCAGAACAACAACAGCAGCCGGAAAATCGCGACTGCGCGGCAGGCTCGTTCCAATTGGCCTCATGGTTTATTGGGCAGAAATATTTTGCCGACCCAACCTTCGGCGGCGCCGTCATTGCCGGACGCCGAAACGTATTTACCTCGACGCTCGATCTCAGCGGCATCGCCTACATCACCGAGCCGCGCGACCTCTCCCCAGTCGTCTCCAGGTTGCGAATCGATCCCAGCTTCACCACGGATCTGGAGTGGGATGCCGACTACGATATGAAAGCGGGCCGATGGGCGGCCAGCGATGTGTATGCCGATTATCATCACGGCAATTTCTTTTCCGGCCTTGGCCACTCCCTGCTCAATGCCGTCGGCGAAACGCCCATGCCGCCCGGCCAGCCGCCCAATGATGTGAACTATAACCAGATGCAACTCTTGCTGGGTTACGGAGCCATCACCAAGCCCGGCCTCAGCGCGGCGGCAAAAACCAACTTCCAGTTGGAGGGACGCGCCCTCGAATACGGAGGCCTGCAGGTGACTTATAACCGGAATTGCTGCGGTCTTACCGTCGAAGTCCAGCAGTTTTCGCTCGGCGCGATCCGCAACGAAACTTCCACCACCTTCAACCTGACGCTCTCCGGCGTGGCCGCCGTCGGCAGCCTGGTGCGCGCGGAGCGCCTCTTCTAAAAACGGGATGGGCGCTCGCCTTATGTTCGGGCGTTCCCTAATTCTCATGTGCTCACCACATGATATGATTCATGCCGTCCCGAAACTACAGTTCAGAGTCGGTCGAGAACTCCATGCGTCCACTGAGTTTCACTAAGAACCTTGGCGGTTTTAATAAGGCATACGATGCGATACGAGCGGGCTATGTGCCGGGCGTCACGGTCGAGCAGTTTCGACGTCGCTGCGGTCTCGGCTCTGATCTCTCGCTGCTTGTCACAGAGTTTTTCCTTGGAACCCAGATCCATGGGAACGAGGAGTACATTCTGGCCGACACCCTAATCGCCCAAACACTCAGCCAAAAGTACAGCCCGCTAATAGCTCGTCTGTATTTCTTCGCTCTCAACCTGAACATGCCAGGCGAGCGCCTCAAAGATGAACACCTAAACCCGGCAGAGATGCAAAACACCCTCATGCGCGAACACCTGTTTATTGAGGACGGGTTTCGGGCAACAAATTTCGACAAAGACCGGTCAATCGAGCCCACCGTCCGTGCTTTCGGCGGCTTTACTTCTCCCGCCGCTCTTCGGAAGTGGGTTAACAATTACCACTACATGGCGGAGCAATGCGATTTTGTTGTAACCCCTGACGACCACATCGAGACCTTCCCTGACACGTGGGGCGCCCTCGCGCTGCGATTATTCTTTGAGAGGTATGCAGCGCTGAATGCGGCACCCGACGTCAATGCTCTCGTGTCTACCGCGCAGGCCAGGGAATTGCACAAACTCATCGGCGTTCGACAGTCATGGCTGGATGACAGAATCGCCGGCGCGGCCGAGATGTTTCTATCTGATGAGGGCTACATGTTTCTTGGCTTCGAAGAAAGCAACGCCGAACGACGGGCAGCCAAGGCTGGCACAGCACCCCCCGCCCCTGAGGGAGAGACTCAACGGAGAAAAACGGTCATGCAGCAGATCGTTCGACGGGGGAAAAATCTGCGATTCCTGCACGAGGTCTACGCCGGTGAATGCCAGCTTTCCGGCGTAAGGTTGATTATGCCCGATGGATCGTTCTCCACCGATTGCTCCCACATCCGACCGCTCGGAAAACCACATTCCGGAAAGGACGATGTTGCCAACATGCTTTCCCTTTCACCAACCATGCACCGCCTGTTCGATCGCGGATGCGTGCGCATTGATCCCGATACGCTCTCCATCAGTATGCTCTACGGTAATGACCTGCCTCACCGTCCACGCCTTCTGGTTCGGGGGAATCATGTCATCCGGCCAGCAAACCTTGCCTACCATGTTTCGAATATTCTCAGGTGACGAACTTTCCAGATAGGACAATGATTCCCCATACGATAGGATGAATCCAAGATGCAGCGCCCGCGGGAAATATCAATTATTGATCCGTTTCGAGATTTGCAAGGGCAGTATAAGACAATCGTCGCTGACCCGCCTTGGCAGTTCTCAAACCGCACTGGAAAAGTCGCGCCAGAGCACAAGCGATTGGGACGCTATGGCACAATGACGCTGGAACAGATCAAGTGCCTACCCGTACCAGAGATCGCCGCCGCACAAGCGCACCTATATCTATGGGTTCCAAACGCCTTGATCCTCGAAGGATTAGAGGTCATGAAACGGTGGGGCTTCAAATACAAAACAAATATCGTGTGGCACAAAGTCCGCAAGGATGGCGGTCCGGACGGACGTGGCGTTGGATTTTACTTCAGAAATGTGACAGAACTGATTCTCTTCGGAACTCGCGGAAGTCTCCGCACGGCAGCGCCGGGGCGACGGCAGGTGAATTTCCTGGCCACTCGCAAGCGTGAACATTCACGAAAGCCCGACGAAATATATCCCATCATCGAAGCATGCAGCTACGGACCGTTCCTTGAACTGTTCGCGCGCCACAGTAGGCCTGGATGGGCATCTTGGGGCGACGAGGTGGATAGCAGTTCAGTCTCCCGGACGGATCGCACAGAGCAGGCCACAATCAATCCGATGTATCTCTAGCAGGAACAGGCCTCACTGTTTTCCGTGACTTGCGAATCCGCCCTAGGAGTGTGTCGCTCATAAGAGTTGGAAATTTGATAAACCACATAGAATCAATAACCTACCAAACGTGGTAGATTTGGTGAATTGTTGATTCTAAACGACGAAAAATCTATGCCCGACAGGCTCCTAGAACGCCTCGTCCCCAGCAGCAACAGGGCTCTGCGTGTGATAATGAAGAGACATATAGCCGATGGGGAACTCGTTGCGCATATCTCGTTTTTTCATGATTCTCTTCCTGGTTGCCGGAATGGGCTGCAAGGCGCAGTCGGCGCCCGGCAACAATACCCTCCAGGCCAAGCTGGATCGCCGGATTGAGCTGACCATCCGCTCGCAATATAACGTTCCCCCGGACTACACCGTGACACTGGGCCAGCGCACCAAGAGCGACGTGAATGGATTCGACACGCTGCCGGTAACCTTCAGCAACGGACCCCAGAAGAAGACCACAATTTTTCTGATCTCGACCGACAACAACACTCTGGCGCGACTCGAAAAATTCGATCTTTCCAAAAATCCGGCCGCCAGCATCAACACGCTGGGCCGTCCTGTTCGCGGGAATCCGGCGGCAAAAGTCACCATCATCAGCTTTGATGATCTGGAATGCCCATTCTGCGCGCGCATGAATCAGGTTTTGTTTCCCGCCACGGAACAGCATTACGGAACGATGGTCCGCTATATCTATAAGGACTTCCCTCTTCCGGAACATCCCTGGGCCATGCATGCCGCGGTCGATGTCAACTGCATGGCGGACCAGAGCCCAGCCGGATACTGGAACCTGGTCGACTATTTCCATGACCACAGCAACGAGATCTCCGGCGAGGGCAGCCAGCAGAACGTCGCGGCCAGCTTCAAGAAGCTCGACGATGCTACCCGCGCGGAAGGCCAGCGCGACAATGTCGATATGGGAAAATTGAACACCTGCGTCGCCAAGCAGAACGACTCCGTCATTCGCGATTCCATCAAAGAGGGCGATGCGCTGGGCATCGATGGCACCCCGACTCTGTTTATCAACGGAGAGCGCGCCGTCGGCGCACTTTCGCAGGCGATGCTTTGGACCATTGTGAACCGGGCCATTCGAGATGCAGGCGAAATTCCCCCTCCGCAAACAAACAGCAATTCGGCAGCACCTCCCGCGTCGCCCAGCAATTAGCAACTCGCTGGGATCGGATCGGGACACACAGTTTCAGGCAAAGGCCCGCGGCAATTAGGAACACCGGGCAGGCAGGCGAATGGAGAACAGATTGAACGTCATGATGCAGAAATCTTTTTCATCTTCCAGCGATGTTTTCTCTTGCGGGGCTTATCGAGTCGCCCCACGGCGCACCCACAAAATCGGCCTGGCCGCGATGACCAGCGTTTTTGTCCTCATCGCGCTCGCCGGCTGCTCGCGCACGCCGAACCCGGATGTTTGGGCCACCGTGAACGGCCATCCGATCATGAAATCGGAGGTGGACAAGTATTACCAGACCAAGGTCAATTCCATGCAGCAGCAGCCCACTGCCGATGAGGCTGCCATGCTCAAGCTGGATATCCTGCATCAGCGGATTGACGAGGAAGTGATCCGGCAGCAGGCGGAAAAACTGCACCTGGTGGCGACCGATGCTGAGGTGGATGCCAAGATCGCGCAATTGAAGGCGCCCTATACCGACCAGCAATTCGACGCCAAGTTGAAGTCTCAGGGAATCACCCTGGAAGACGTCCGCCGCGATTTCTGGCTGAACATGACTACCGAAAAGGTCATCAATAAAGAGATCGAATCGAAGATCAACATTACCGACGATGACGTCAACAACTTCTACAACCTGCACAAGACCGACTTCAACCTGATCGAGCCGGAATACCACTTGGCACGGATTATTGTCACTTCTTCTCCGGACCAGCAGGTCAAGAACCTGCAAAACAGCAAGGCTCGCAACGACGCGGAGGCGCGCAAGGAAATCCAGACCCTGCATAATCAGTTGGAAACCGGGGGGAATTTCGCCACCCTCGCCATGAACTACTCCGAAGACCCCAATACCAGCTCCAGCGGTGGCGACATGGGCTTTATTCCCGAATCGCAACTGAAATCCGATCCAGCGGTTTTTGGTGCAGTCAGCAAACTGCAACCCGGGCAGATCACCCCGGTCCTGCCGATTCTCGAGACTGGCTCCAAGCAGCCAGCCGGCTATATGATTTGCAAACTGATCGCCATTGAGCCTGCAGGGCAGCATCCTCTCAGCGATCCGCGTGTGCAGCAGATGATTCGCCAGCAATTGCACGACAGCCGCTCCCGTCTCCTGCAGGGCGCCTATCAGGAAGTGCTGCGCGATAAGGCCCGGATCGTCAACTATTTTGCGGAAGACATTCTAAAGAACGCCCACTAGTCAGAGCGGATTTACAGATACTGCGCTCAAAATGAGAGGAGTCATTCTGAGCGAAGCGAAGAATCCAGAGGGTGATGGCGGCGTGTACGACGCGGATATCGTCTGGATTCTTCGCTGCGGTCGCTGCGGAGCCTGCCCTGAGCGCAGTCGAAGGCTTCAGAATGGCTCTCCACCACAAATGACTATACAAACTGCAAATCCGCTATAGTGTCTTGCGTCCACGCAGCTAGCACTCTTCCGTAGCCATCGGCGCATCGACCACGGCAACCGTCTTGCTTGCGCTGCCCGCAAAGGTGCCGAGCAACACCTCCGCCGCTTCCTCTGAAATCGACCGAAGATGAATATCTCTCTGCGGAAACGCGATTTACCCCCCGTATCGCGGCACGCGGCAAACATCGCAAAATAGAGACCAGCCAGCGACGTGTGGGTCATGACCTTGCTCTCTAATACGCGCAGCGTGAAGCGCGAGAGCAGGCCAAGCGCAACGACGAAGATTGCAATTTGGCTCAGAAAGAGCAGTGTGATCGAGGTATGCCCAGCGAAAACAGGGGCGCATAAAGAGTGTGGCGGAGTTTTCTTCCCAGGTTCCCCAGCAGCGGCGACCACAGGCTGCCAGTTAAATCAATTCCAACCAGCAGGAGAAGCAATGCGGAAAAAATGAACGAGAGCGCCCGTCGATGCGAGATACTCATCCATTCCCGCTCCTCGTCCAGAGTCGCGCCAAGGCCGGCTTTCCTGCTGCTCGAGAACATATCCATCAATGTACTCGGTACTCGCAGCCCACCCCGAAAGAAAGGATGCAGCGCACGGCCAGCCATCCGGCAAGAAACGATGGCCCCCGCTGCGTTTGCGCTCCATCGAAGGCGCGCGTTTGCAGCCATGCGGTTCAATATGGAACGTCGCGAGCTAAGCGCCTCTCTGCGCGCCGTTCTCTTCCCTCCCGACGCGGCTCATGCATCGGCAGGAAAAAAGCAAAGCCCCCGAGCGATTCAGGGGCCTTGCCGTTTACTGTCACGCACTGTTTGAAAAACTATTTCCCTAGTTCAATGCCCTTCTGCACATTTTCGTTTGCTTTGATTTGATTTGCCTTGCGCGCGGCCAGGCCCTTCTCTACCCACTGCTGAGCCGTCGCTAGATCCGCTTGGCGCGCAGCATCGTCATCGCACTCGATATCGGCCTTGCGGCGATACGTCAGTACAAGGTAGGACATGGCATCGTCATAATTCGCTCGCAGTTGAACCGCCTTGTTCAGCGCGTCGAGTCCTTCCTGGATCAGCGGACTATTCTGCTCCGCCAGCGCGGCGCAAGCCTTCTTGTCCTTGATCGCAGCGCCATCGTCATGCAGGCCAAAAGACTGGCGCACGGGGATGGCGTTCTTGTATGCCAATGTCCAATCGATCACGCCAATGGTGTAATACGCTTCCGCGTCGTTCGGATTCACGGCGATGATTTTGTTTTGGTATGACTTCGCGTCTTTTAAATCCTGAATGTTGAAGTACAGCGATGCAATCCCTTTCAGCGCATTCAGATTGCTAGGATTTTTTTGCAGGACAAGCTGAAAATTCTGAATGGCCAGTTGCGCATTCTTCATATTGTCTGGCGTCTGCATGTTGGGAACGACTTGCTGAGCATAGGCTGTCGCCAGATACAGTCGCGCCATCGGCAATGTGGGATCGAGTTGGACGGCCTGCTGAAAGTGATCGATGGCCTGTTCATAGCTCGCTGTCTTGAAGGCTTCCACGCCCTTATTCAGTTGGTCGCGGGCTTTGAGTCTGTTACATCCAGTGGTAAGAGCCAGGCCCGCACACAGCAACGCAGCCATGACCGGATGACGTACAATGCGATTCATTCGGATTGACCTCTCCTTACAATCATTCGACACCCACACAGGCTAGAACGGCAGGAGAGCCCGCTGGGAAATGTGATTTTCCTTACCGTGTGATCTTACTCTGTTTCCTGCAATTGAGAAAGTTCGTAGCCACCCGATCCAAATTCCAGTTGCCAGTAGAACGCACAGCCTATTCCCACCGCTCGCTATTGTCCCGCCGCAATCTTGGGGGTAATGACGCCGATGTGATCGACCCCGGCCTGACTACCGATATCCACCACGTCCGCAATTGCCGCCCAATCGAGATTCGGATCGCCCTTGATGAACATCACCTTGGTCGCGCGAATCGCATAAATCTGCTCCAGTTGCGCCAGCAGCTGGCTATGCTGTATAGGCGTCTCGTTGATCTTATACTGCACGTTGCTGTTGCCGGATCCCATTACTTGTAGCACGATCGTGGTATCGCTTTGGTTCTCGTGTTGCGGATTTTTCGGCGGCTGGGGCACCAGAGCATCGAGTCCGTGCGGCGTGGTTGGCGTGATGACCATAAAAATGATCAGCAACACAAGAAGCACGTCGATTAGGGGAGTGACGTTCGGGGTCGACGACAGGCCGCCGACGTTACCACCTGACATTGCCATGAGATTATCCTCGTTTCAAAAAATGCGGCTTGAAAAACGCGTCTGCCGGGGCTGTGCTGCGTCCAAATGGAGTTGCGAATAACCTGGCCAGAACTCATCCCCACGCCAGGCGTTCTGCCTCATGTGCCGGGCGCGGGCGCCGGGGTCGGCGGAGTCGGTTGCGGCGGTGGCGACGTCTGCGACGGCTCCGTCAGGAAAGCCACTTCATCGACGCCGGCGGTACGCAGCGCATCGATCGCGTTCATCACGATGCCGTAGCGCGCGCGCACATCCGCTCGAATGTACACGGTCTTGTTGGGCTTGTCCTGTAGTAGGTCCTGTGCCTTGGGCCCAAGATCCGCCAACACAATCTGATTCGCCCCCAGATACACCTTACCGTCGCGCGTGATCGACACCTTCACGCTGTCCTCGTGGTCGGCATCCGGCAAAGGAATAGCACTGATCGCCCTGGCCAAGTCTACGTTCACCTTGTTGTTCAACATGGGCGTGACGACCATGAAAATGATCAGCAGAACCAGCATCACGTCCACCATCGGGGTGACGTTGATGTCTGAGTTTACCTTCTTGCCTTCGTCTCGTACTGCAATTGCCATAGAGTAACTCCCGTGGCCTGGAACTCCTGCCGCTGATGGGCATGGGGCCTGGCCGAAATCGTTTCAGGGTCAGCCCGGTGGGCTGGCGAAGATTTCACTCTCGCCAGCCGCAACCGTGATTCCTGTTTGCAACCGGTTCCTGAACTGCGAGTTTCCTGCTAGCGCCGCGCGCCCTGCTTCAGGAAATAATCCACCAGCTCGCTGGAAGAGTTGTCCATTTCGACGTCGAAGGCCTCCACGCGATTGGTGAAGTAATTGAAGGCCATAACAGCCGGGATGGCGACGAATAGACCGAACGCCGTGGTGACCAGTGCCTCGGAAATACCGCCGGCTACCTGTCCGATACCGGAAGTCTTCGACGTGGCAATCGACTGGAAAGCGTCCAGGATACCGATGACCGTGCCAAACAGTCCGATAAACGGCGCCGTCGAACCGATGGTGGCCAAACCGCCCAGGCCGCGCTTCAGCTTGGCATGGACAATGGCTTCCGACCGTTCGAGGGCGCGCTGGCTGGCTTCGACCTGGTCCTCGGTGACGGTACCGCCGCTGCCATAATTGCGGAACTCCTGGAGTCCCGCCGTGACGACTTCCGCCAGATGGGATTTCTTGCTGCGATCGGCAACTTTGATCGCTTCGTCCAGGCGGCCTTCCTTCAGGGCGCCTGCAACCTTGGGGGCAAACTCCCGCGACTGCTTGCGGGCCGCCGAGAAATACAGGGCGCGGTCAATCATCACAGCCAGAGACCACACCGACATGATCAGCAGTAAGAACACGACGCACCTGGGCAGCCATCCCATGTTGTGCCACATGTCGACGACACTGAAGCCGACTGGCTGCTGATCTTGAAAGAACGCGGCCAATGCAGCCGGGTGAGCGAATTGCGTTAATTGTGCGAGAATCACAGGAATTTATCCTCCTTAAGGATAAGCTTGCTTTGGTTATAACCGGGCTACGAAGCGTGTAGTGAGCGAGTGAATGCGAAATTATCACTCATTCAAGGTGAAAACAACACTGATTGTCGTATCGACGTCGACAGGTACCCCATCCAGCACGGTCGGACGGTAGCGCCAGCGCCGCACTGCATCCAACGCGCTCTGCTGCAGCATAGGCGGCCCGCTGATGACCTTCAGGCCCGTGATGGTTCCATCTTTGCCAATGGTTGCAGCCAGAACGACGGTACCCTGAATGCGCGCCGCTTTCGCAATCGCCGGATAGGTAGGAGTGATCTCCTCAATCAGCTTGCTCGCCTCGACGCCGGACGACACCACAATCTTTTTCGGAGGAGCCACCTTCACGACCGGGCCGTTTCCCATGCCGCCGAGAATGCCTCCCATCACGCCGCCACCGCTGCCACCGAGACCGCCCATACCCGCCACGCTGCCGGGCGGCGGGGCCGAGGTCTTCACCATGCTGATGGTCTTCGGGATCTTACTGGGAGCCTGCAACTGCTCCTCCATCGACTCGACATGCACCTGGACAACTTTGACCTCCGGAGGAGGAGGCGGCGGTGGTGGTGGTGGTGGCGGCGGCGCCACCAATAGGGTCGCCAGGGCCTGGTTGGGCAGCGCTTCCGGATAAATCAGAGGAATCAGGACCAGCGTGATCACCACGCTGGCGTTCAAAATCCCCGTGGCGAGCATCCAGTACTTGCTCTTGGTCTTAATCTTATTCGCGGATTCGAATAGGCTGTCTTCAAACATAGTGGATCCCCTCGTACTCTTTCGCCAAACCCTATTTTTTCTTTAGACACCGGAAACCCGGTACAAGGTTCCCGGATACTCAAAAATAATTGTGGCCAGGTCATTTGCCGGGCACCCAGCTTCGCTCACGGTTCGCACCGCATCGCCGTTGACGTCCTGAAAGCTTGTCTTCATCTATGTTCGCGCCCGTTTCCCCGCCGGCAGCGCGGCCGCCTTGCCCCGCCTCGCCCGCCAGTCCTGATAGGCAACCAGCATCGGTGCCGCCACCGCAATCGAGGAGTAGGTCCCGATCAAAATGCCGATGACCAGGGCAAACGAAAAACCGTTCAGCACTTCTCCACCAAATAAGAACAGCGACAAGACCGTCAAAAATGTCAGGCCGGAGGTCAACACGGTTCGGCTCAGCGTCTGGTTGATGCTCTTGTTCACAATTTCGGACAGCGTGGCGCGGCGCACCAGGCGCAGGTTCTCGCGGATACGATCGAACACCACGATGGTGTCGTTCATGGAATAGCCGATCAGCGTCAGGATCGCGGCCACCACGGTCAACGTCATCTCGCGATTCGCCAGACTGAAAGCCCCTACCGTAATCAGCGTGTCGTGGAAGACCGCCACCACCGCCGCCACGCCATAGATCAGCTCAAACCGGAACCACAGATAGACCAGCATTCCGGCCAGCGAGTAGAGCGTGGCCAGCAATGCCTGGCGGCGCAGTTGCGCGCCCACCTGCGGCCCCACAATCTCCACATTGCGCACCGTGAAGCCGGATAAATAGGCCCCCTGCTCCAGTGCCGCCGCCACGGACGAATCTACTTGCCCATTCAGCTCGGCAATCGAGCCGAGCAGCCCATCTTTCACCTTGTCGCGATAGTTCAAAATTGTGTCTGCAATCTGCGGATAGCGCACTTGCTCAACCGCCGGATTGTTAAGATGCATGGGATCGGCCTGCGTCAAAAAAGCTGCGAGCGTTTCCTGCGTGGCGTTGTCCAGATCCAGCTTCCCGGCATTGGCAGCCCCGTTGGGCGCATAATTTCGTTGCAGCGTCTGCACAATGGCGGCCCGCCCGGTATCGAGCTCAGCCTCCCTGGTATCGCGCTGGGGCAGCGAAACGATGATTTCGTTGTCCACCGGGTGCCCAAACCTCACAATACTCACATCGTGCAAGCCGACCCGGTCGGCTGCCTGTCGAACGCGATTCAGGTCCGGCGACTGGTCGAACTTGAGATAGATGAGCGTGCCGCCCTTGAAGTCCACCCCCAGCGGCAGCCCGCGCCAGAAGAACAGCGACAGCAGGCCCGAGATGCTGAAGATCAACGAAAAGGCGAGAAAATACCACTTCTTTCCCAGCCAGTCGATATTTACTTCATGAAAAAATTCCACGCCGTGCTCCGATACATGCTACGAAACTTTCTTGGACCACTTCAAAAAACCGTGCCTGTCATTCTGAGTGAAACGAAGAAATCAGAGGGTGAAGGCGGTGCAATCCACGCAAATACCTTCTGGATTCTTCACTCCGCTACACTTCGTTCAGAATGACTCCTTCTTGACTTAGTTCACCCAGCCTTACCCGATCGAAATCGCCTCGCCGCGCTGCCTGCGGTTCAAATTCGCTTCAAAAATAACCCGCGAGACAAACACCGCGGTAAACAGGTTCGCCAGCAAACCAAACACCAGCGTGGTGGCGAAACCCTTGACCGGTCCGGTTCCGAACAGGAACAAGATGGCGGCGGAAACGATCGTCGTTACGTGCGTATCGATAATGGTCTGGAAGGCATGGGAGAAGCCCTGATCGACGGCTGCGGCGGGCGACTTTCCCGCCCGCAGTTCTTCCCGTATTCGCTCAAAGATCAGTACGTTGGAATCCACGCCCATACCGATGGTCAGAATCACTCCAGCAATTCCCGGCAACGTCAGCGTCGCGTGCGTATATCCCATGAATCCCAGCAGAATCACCAGGTTCAGAATCAACGCCAGGTCCGCATTGATGCCCGCGCCATGGTAATAGAACAGCATGAACGCCAGCACCGCGATCAAACCCGCGATTGCCGCCTCTACGCCATGACGGATGGAGTCCGCGCCCAGCGAGGGCCCAATGGTGCGCTCCTCCAGAAAGTGGATCGAAGCCGGCAACGCGCCGGTGCGCAGCATCAGCGATAGATTCTGCGCTTCCTCCTGCGTAATCCCGCCGCCGGAAATCTGTCCCTGATCGCGAATCGCGCCCTCGATGGTCGCCACTTCGCGGACGCTGTTGTCCAGCACAATCGCCATGCTCTTGCCAATGTTCGCGCTGGTGTACTGGTAAAAATGGTCCCCACCGGAAGTCGTCAACGTAAAACTGACATCGGGACGTCCGTTCACGTCCGTCGACGGCTGCGCATCGCGGAATTCGGTGCCCGCCACAATCGGAATTCTGTTCAGCAGGTAGTACTGGCCGCCCGCGTTGGCGCCTTCCTCAGCCTTCAGCAGCTCCGAATTCACCGGCAGCGTCCCACCATTTCCCTGTAACGCAGCTTGCTGGTCAGGATACGGTCCGCCCAGAACTTCGTGAATTTCCAGCCGCGCCGTCGACTGGATCACGTCCTTCACCCGGCCTGGATCGTCGATGCCCGGTAACTCCACCAGAATCTCGTTCGTTCCCGGACCATACTCCTCAATCACCGGCTCGCTCACGCCCAGGTTATCGATGCGCTCGCGGATGGTCTCAATCGACTGCTGCAATGCGCGCTGTTCGATGTCCCGCACCACCGAGACCTTCATCGTCAGCGTGTAGGAGTTGTCGGCGCCGGAAGCAATGTCGTACTGCGCCGCGTAATGGTCTTCCAGTACGGACCGCACCGCGTTGTCTTTATCCAGCGGCACGCCGGTCACGCGAATGATCTGCGGCTGCCCTTTCGGGTCCGGCTTGGTCGCTGTCGCTCCCGTCGCGCTGGCCGTCTGCAGATCCGTGAGGATGCGCTGCAGGTCGCTGTCGCTGGTCGCGCCCACGGCTTCCGACACCATCACCTGCAAAATCAGGTGGGTGCCGCCGCTTAAGTCGAGTCCGAGATGAATGCGGTCCGTGATCGATTGCTTCACCGCCGCCGGACTGAATCCCTTGGGAATGCCGACGAAGCCCCCGATAAAGATCAGCAGGATGGCGAGGATCAGGATGGTTTTTTGAGTCAGGTTCTTACGCATGGAGGTCTACAAAGGTGCTGCTAAATTGTGGGGATTTCCGGCCGGCGTCACGATTCATGGCTTCGATTGGTCCTCGTCCGTGGTGACGCTGGCAATCGCGGATTTGACGACTTCCAGTTTGATATTGTCCGGCGCCACGCGCAGTTGAACGATGTCTTCCTTCACGGAAATCACCACTCCCCGAATGCCGCCCGTGGTGGTGACCCGGTCACCCGACTTCAACTTGGACAGCATCTCCTGCCATGTCTTCTGCCGCCTCTGGCCAGGACGAATCATGAACAGATAAAAGACGACAAAGATAAGGATGAATGGCGCGAACGTAGTCAGGCTCTGCAGCGGGTTCGCGGCGAAACAAAGAAGCGAGGTCATGCGGTGCTTTCCTCTTGTCTTGCGGCAGCCAGTCTTTTTTTAGGAGGCGGGGCCGGTGGTCCAATGTGAAATTCCTGCTGCCGGCAATTGCGCGAGCCAGAAAACTGCTTCCCGCTCCATCTCAATTTCCTGCATCTACCATCCAAGCGGGTAGCGTGTGGGTCGTCTGGGTTTGCCCTGAATCTTCTAGCTTACATCATGCGCGCGCGACCGTCCGCACACACGACTGGCCAATCCGGCTAGCGTACCCAAGGAAATAGAATCGCGTACCAACCGCATCGTGTCAAGGTACGCATACAGATTGTGGATGCTGTTCAGCGCTCCGCCCAGCGGCTCCTGGGACATGGCGAGATGCCGCAGATAGGCCCGCGTATAGCGCCCGCAGACCATGCAGCCGCATTCCGGGTCCGGGGGATTCTGGTCCTCCGCGTACCGCTGATTTTTAATGTTCATCCTGCCTTCCCGGGTAAATAGCAGGCCGTGGCGCGCCGCCCGCGTCGGCAGCACACAGTCCATCATGTCCACGCCCATCGCCGCATATTCCACAATTTCGTCCGGATAGCCGACGCCCATCACATAGCGCGGCTTGTCCGCAGGCAGCAGCGGCAGCGTCGACTCAATCACCGCGCGCGTGTGTTCCCGCGGCTCGCCCACGCTCAATCCGCCAATGGCGTAGCCCGGCAGATCCAACTCCACCAGCCGTTCCGCCGACTCACGGCGCAGATCCTCATACATGCCGCCCTGCACAATGCCGAACAGGCTCGGCGTCTGCCCATCGAATTCCGCGAACCAGGGAACTTCTTCCGCGTGCGCCAGAAAATACTCCCGGCTCCGTCGCGCCCAGCGCATCGTCAGGTCCAGCGACTCGCGCGCGCGTTCCCGCGTCGCCGGATACTCCGTGCACTCGTCGAACACCATGGCAATGTCTGCGCCCAGGGCAATCTGCACTTCCATCGAATGCTCCGGCGAAAAAAAATGTGCCGAGCCATCGATGTGCGAGCGAAACCGCACGCCCTCTTCCGTCACCTTGCGCAGATGATTCAGACTGAACACCTGAAAGCCGCCGGAGTCGGTCAGGATCGGATGCGACCAGCTCATGAATTGGTGCAGTCCGCCCAGGCGGCGAATGCGCTCATGCCCCGGCCGCAGATAGAGATGATAGGTATTGCCCAGCAAAATCTGCGTGCCTACATCTTCCAGCATATTCTGCGGAACCGCCTTCACTGTGGCCGCCGTGCCCACAGGCATAAAAATGGGCGTTTCCACCGCGCCATGCGGCAGCGTCATCGTCGCGCGCCGCGCCGTACCGTCTGTGGCTTGAATGCTGAACGAAAGCGACATGCTTTCTGAATTGTATGGGGAGCGGAGGCCAGCCCGTCGCCAGCCTCCAGTCCTCCTTCCAGGGATGGAATCCCTGGTTCCGTGGAGCGTCTCAGCTAAAATACGTATTTGGCTGAAAGTTGAAAGAAACGGGCGTCTGGGGTGTAGACCTGTCCTGTTCGAGCTGAAGTAATCAGGCCGCCAGTTTGACCGTCGCTGCTATTGCTCGGATCGGCCCATTCCGGGGTATTGGCGAGATTGAACACGTCCACGCGAAATTGCAAAAACTGCTGACGAAATGTTGGGAAGTTCTTGAAGAGCGACATATCGAGCCGGTTGAAGCCCGGACCGTAGACGGTATTGCTTCTACCCCCCAAATACGCCACCGCCGCCGCGCCGCTCACATATGTGCCCTTGGGGATCAGCGTGCCGGGCAGCGGGTTCCTGAACGCGCATGGGTTGTACCAGTGCTGCAGGGTGCGTACTTTTGCGGGACAGGTAATGGTTGGATTGGTAGGATCCGGCGAACCGCCTCCCACGAATGGATTTCTCACGACGATCGCTCTTTTGTTGCCGCCGGTCGCGGGCGTGATGTCTGCGATGCCTACTGTGAATGGCTGTCCTGTCTGCACTTGAAATGTTAAGTTTGTTGCCCACCCTCCGAGAACGCTGTTCATCGCCCGGGAATGGATGACGTGCCCAGTTCCGGCCCCGAACGGAAGCTGATAATAGCCGTTGAGTGTAAATCTGTGGCGAGTGTCCCAGCCGGAGTTCGAATATTCCTGACGGACGGGGATGATGTTTTCGTCCCTGTAGCTAACGGTGCCGCCCAGCGGCTCGGAGGCATCGTCCAGCGCATGGCCCCACACATACGTGGCAAGAAAGTCGAGTCCGTTGGCCATGCGTTTTTCCAGCTTGGTCTGCAACGAGTTATAGGAAGATATTCCCTCGTAGTCAAGAACGCTGAAACCGCCGAATTGAGGAAATGGAAGCAGTGGCTGCAGGTTGACTCCAGGCGAAGCCAATACCGTGGTGTTATTGGGATTGATGTTATACGGTAGATGTCTGCCCACCGTTCCTACATAGCCTATGGTCCCAACCAGATTGTTGCTGAACGCTCTTTGCAGGGTAAGGTTGTAATCCATCGCGTAGGTTGTTTTCAGGTTTGTATTCATGCCATTCAAGCTGGGATTGGCAAGAAACGTACTCAACCCCTGATTGATGATCGACTGAAATCCCTGTTCGAGGGTATATCCATCGCTCAAGCAAGGAGGAGCCTTTGGGTTGCAGGTGGGCGAAGGGAAGGAGTCGGCGAAAACAAACGGGTAGTTGGTTCCTAGATTCAATGCCGCTCCCGCATTTTGCTCGCCCTGGTAGAACATGCCGAACCCGCCGCGCAATACGGTTGTGGGATATATCGAATAAGCAAAGCCGACTCGCGGACTGAAGTTGAGAACTTGTTCCTTGGTAAGTGCGGGCCGGCTGGAATATTGCAGTTTAATATTGTCCGTTGCTAGGTTCTGCAGGAAAGCGGCGGAAAATGGCAGCTTCCCCTGGTCTTGGATCGGGTAGCTAAGAGTTCCCGATCCTGTCGAGAGCCCCGGCGTGCCGGTAGGGAAAAAACTGGCTTGCCGCCCGGCCATTTCCTTATACGGTTGAAACCAGTCGTAACGCAGGCCCAGGTTCAATGTAAGTCGCTGCGTGGTCCGCCAATCGTCCTGAGCATAGCCGGATATGTTCCATTGGGCATCGTTGAATGGGGTGGATGGACCGATTTGCCCGCTATTCATCTGGTCTGCCAGGAAGTCGGCCTGACCATTTCCCGTGAACGCCGCGCCATTGGCGCTGGTGAAAAATCCTGAGAAATTATAAGCCCCATGGCCGACTGGCGCCTCCAGGGTATAGGAACGGATGCTTTGCGCGCTCCCACCCAGCTTGAGCGTGTGCCGGCCTAGTGTCTTGGAAACGTTGTCCAGGATTTCATATTCATTCTCGAATTCTTCTTCCGGGCGATAGGCATGGGTACCGGCCTGCGCGATGCCGGCGATTCCAATCTGTGGCAAGCCGCCGTTGTCCTTGTATCCCTTTCCAAACGGCATTCCACCCAGCCCCAGAGTGGTCGCGATATCTTTGGTGAAGTTGAGTTGGTAAGTATCGAAATGCCCGTAGTCGTAGCCGAAACGCAGCTCATTGACCAGTGTCGGGGTGAAGATATGAGTTTCGCTGGCGACGAAACTGTTTCCATAATTCACTTGCAGTCCGCTGACGCAATCGGAGCCCTCCCCGCAACTGCCGTCGAGGATCGGTCCTAACGGTCCGGCATAGTTGCCCATGGAGTTGTTATAGCTGAATCGCGCGAATGCTTGATCTTTTTGGGTAATGTCATAGTCGACTCGCGTGTCCCACTGAAAGGTATTCTCCGGCTGACTGAGATTTTGCACATTGTTGGCATAGGTCTTCCCGTTGTTGGCGTTCGGCAGCGGATAAAGCTTCAGAATATTTTGCGCGACGGGGTCGATCTGGTTGGGGCCGAATACATTTTGCTGGCCGTTGTAAACCAGCGGTGCGGTGCCACCGGAGTTTGGCTCATACAGAGTGACTGGCTTGGATTCGCCGGTCAAGGATGGATTCAGCAATTCCGTGAAATTGCCCTGGCGTTCCAGAAGAGTGGGCACATTCTGCGTGTATGGCTGACCCGCGGCGATGCGGTTTGCCTGCACATCGCCAAAGAAAAACAGCCTGTTCTTTATAATCGGAAGGCCAAGCGTCGCCCCGAATAGGTTTTCCCTGAATTCAGGAATGGTTAAAGCATCGAAATCGCGCGCATCCAGAATATTGTTGCGCCAGTATTCCCAAAGATCTCCATGTATTTGGTTTGTGCCCGACTTAATGCTGGCATCCACAACCGCGCCGGCGGAATGCCCAAATTCCGCGCTATAGTCCGCCGTGGTGACCTGGAACTCCGCGAGCGCATCCGGCGGTGGACTGACAAGGTAGCTGGAGCCGCCCAAGTAATCGACGGTAATAGTCTTATTGTCCATTCCGTCGAGTATGAAATCATTCTGTTCGGCGCGCAATCCGTTCGCATTGAAGTCCCCGCTTCCTTTCGCTCTTGAGTCCGAAGGAACAGCACCTGGAGTCAGCTGGACCATGAACACCCAATTGCGTCCATTGAGCGGCGTATCGTTGATTTGCTCCGTCGTGACGATTTGCCCGACGGAGCTTTCCTGGGTCTGCAGCAAAGCAGGAGCGGTGGTCACGGTCACGGATTGGTTGACAGTTCCCGGGGTGAGCTTGAATGGTATATTGAGCCTCGCCCCCATATTCACCGTTAAATTTTCCTGCGTCGCGGTTTGAAATCCGGGCGCTGAGACACTTACTTTATAGTGGCCAATCGTAATGGGAGAGAAAACATAGGCGCCACTGCCATTCGTGGTGGCATGTAGCTGAAGACCCGTGTCTGTGCTTGTCAGTGTGACATGCGCTCCGGGAACGACCGCACCGGTCTGGTCCTGAACTATCCCAGTGATTCCTCCTTGATCGAGGAACTGGGCAAATGTTACGCCCGAATGACTGAAGATCAAGATGCAACCTGTGTAGACAAACCATTGCAGCAATCGCTGCAAATTACGGATGATTGTTTTCCTACTGCCAGTCACCATTTTTCAACTCCTGAAACAGATGTCGCGAACTCAGGAGAGAATATTAGGTGCACGCATAATATATTGTCAATCTTTTCCGATATATGGCGATATCATATGTAAAGGCTTTTGTAAAGACTTTGGGGGATCCAGGGCGCACGTCAGCAGAGTGGCGCGTGGAAGAATGAGCGGGATTTATGCTTATTCCTACCGTATGATATACGGCAGGAGGATTCGAGTATGGACATTCCCACCCCGGACATTCCTTCCACC
>JAKAAZ010000246.1 GCA_021802085.1 Acidobacteriota bacterium | reverse complement strand
ATACTCCCTGCAAGCCGCCTCGCTCGAAAAGCGGCGCTCCAACTCCAGCAGATCTCGCGGATAATCTCCCACCGCCGCAAACACTACAGGTTGTGGTCACCTGAGTCAAGTAAATACCCACCTTACGTGAATTGGAAGCAGCGCAAGCGTGTGGCGCAGGATCTGAAATCCATCTATCGCGCGGCCACGGTGGAAGAAGCCGAGCGGCAACTGGCGGAGTTCGCCGCGCAATGGGACCGGCAATACCCGTCGATCGGCGCCCTGTGGCGGCGCAACTGGCAGGGCGTCATTCCATTTTTCCAGTTTCCGCCGGAGATCCGCAAAATCGTCTATACCACCAACGCCATCGAATCGCTGAACATGAGTCTGCGCAAGGCCATCAAAACGCGCGGCGCATTTCCGTCGGAAGATGCAGCGTTGAAAGTGATGTATCTGGCGCTGAGAAACCTGGCCAGAAAATGGAACGCCGTGCAGGGCTGGAAAGAGGCCCTCAACCGCTTCGCATGACAAACAATGAAACTTTAACCGGGACATACACAAAAGATTTGACACTACTCCGGTTGGCGTAGACCGCCTGCTGCTCGGACTGCTTACCTTCCCAGTGCCGCTTGCCCACCTGCTTTAACCACGGGCTGTTGAACGAAACCGTTATGAGTCTGCAATTCACAATCGACGGACGGAGAGAGGCGATCGCCAGGGCGCAATTGGTCCAGGGCAACGTGCGTTCGCCTGAAGAATTGGTCGAGCGGGCGCTTCAGGCATACTCCGGCAATCCTGCTCTGGCATGAAGTTCACCGGGACATCGGAGATGTAGCGAAAACGAACATTTTATGGAAGAGGCAGATCTCCCACAACCAGCGTCTTCCCTCAAAATTGACTTTTCCCGGTTTAAGTCAAAAACGCCCAGTGTCCTTTCGACAGTAGGAGCGCGCCGATTGGAGTGACTTTGGGCTGGGAATACGACCAAGCCATGGCCGTCGCTTGCGGCCCGATCGTATCGAAGCACTACACTTGAGCAATATGTCAGGGAAGCCGGGAGAAGACGGTGGTCTCAATCGCCCCAAAGAGCGGAGTCTGCTTGTGCTGTGGGTGAGTGGGGCCTGGATCCTGCCATTCCTGGGAATCGTGTTTTGGCTTCACCTCGGCTCCACATTCGCCAAGGCCCTTCTTTTGATTCTTGCAGTCCTGGTTGCTCCCCTCCCCGCGCTGCTTTATGCGCATATGCAGCGCGGCCGCCTACTCGCCTGTGCGGCGAATGCCGAGGAAGAGGCAGCGCAACTGAAGCTCCAGTTGGAGACGGTGCGGTACCGCACATCCCGATTGCGGGAGGAGTTGCAGGCCGCCGACCGGCAGGCACGGCTGTCCCACCAACTTACGCTCCTGGGCCAGTTTACGGCCGGTTTCATGCACGAGTTCAACAACCCGCTGGCGATTGTGGCGGGCCGCATTGAAGTGCTGCTCGACGAACGCAAAGAGGATGCCGCTCTCTGCGCCGATCTTGAGCAGATGCTCAAAGAGTCTCGCTACATGGGAAAGATTGCGAGTACGCTCTTGCAGGCGCTGCGACGCGAGCGCGGCGGAGAGATTTTCGATGCCTCGATCCCGCGGAAGGCCTTGGAGGAAGCGCTGCAGGCGTTCCGACCTTCCGCCGACAGCCAGGGAGTGAGACTGATGGTGGAGATCGCCGAAGCTCCTCGCGTGGATGTGCCCGAACATGTAATCGGCGAGGTTGTCCGCGGATTGTTGAACAACGCGCTGCGCGCATTGGAAGGTCGAGACGATGCAGCGATTTGGATTCGACTAGAACCCTATCGCACCGCAGGCGCGAAAGTGGTACTCAAAATTGAAGACAACGGTCCAGGCGTACCGGCGAGCATCCTGGAACATCTCTTCGAGCCGTTTATCTCGAGCGGCGCCGGACGGGAACGACTGGGTCTGGGACTGTTTTTGGCCGCCAGCTTGTTGGATATGTATGATGGCCGAATCCGTTATGAGGCGAGAACCGGCGGCGGCGCCAGCTTTGTGATCGAGCTGCCCCCGGCACGATTCACACGTGGCCAGCCATACCATTGGTTAGCCGGAGGAGCGACAGAGTGAGCCGCATTCTAGTCATCGACGATGAAACCGCGCTGGGTGAAAACATCCAGCGGATGCTGCGCTTGCCCGGCACGACCGTCTCGACTTTTGCGGACCCCATCAATGGACTGGCCGAATGCATGGCCAACCCACCCGATCTGCTTCTGCTGGATCTGCGTATGCCGGGAATGTCGGGCGAGGAAGTCTTTGCCCGGGTGCACGAAGTTCATCCCGGACTTCCCATCGTCTTCCTCACCGCTTTCGGATCGGTGGAGGGCGCGGTGCTGGCGATGCGCAACGGCGCCTTCGACTATCTGCAGAAGCCTTTCAAACGCGAGGATCTGCTGCTGGTGGTGAAACGGGCCCTGTCCCATGCCACGCTGAAGCACGAAGTCGAAACGCTGAAAGACCGTCTCGAATCGCTGGGCGAGGCGGATGCAGCGCAGAGCCGCAGCGCCGCAATGCTGGACCAGATGGACAAGTGCCGCAGGGCCGCGGCTACAGACGCAACGGTCATGATCCTTGGGGAGAGCGGCACAGGCAAGGAAGTCATGGCGCGGTTCATTCACAACCAGAGTCGACGCAAGAACGGCCCATTCGTGCCGGTCGAATGTAGCGCCATGCCGGGATCTCTCATCGAGAGCGAACTATTTGGCTATGAGCGCGGTGCGTTTACTGGGGCGGAGCGCACCAAGAAGGGACTGATCGAATCCGCGGATGGCGGCACGCTGTTTCTGGACGAAATCGGAGACCTGGGAGTCGAACTGCAAACGCGCCTGTTTCGCTTTGTTGAGGAGCGCGTCTTGCGACGGCTGGGTGGGCTGACGCCGGTGCGCGTGGAATGCCGCATCCTGTGCGCCACCAATCAGGATTTGCCGGCCAAGATCAAGGCGGGAACTTTTCGCGAGGAACTCTATTATCGTCTGAGCGTGGTCACGGTGAAGCTGCCGCCCTTGCGGGAACGGCCGGAAGATATCCAGCATCTGGCGCGTTTCTTTCTGGAACGGTTCTCCCGGCGCTATGGCAAGAGTCTCTCGGCGTCGCCGCGATTCTATGAGGCTCTCCTTCGCGAGCGCTGGCCTGGCAACGTGCGTCAACTGAAGAACGTGATGGAACGGCTGACTGCCTTGCATCCAGGCGGCGTGCTGGCGCCGGAGGATATGGAAGAGGATTCTCCGAAGGAGGAGGCATTCAGCAGCCTTTCCACGCTTCCCTGGAAAGATGCCCGAGAGCGGTATCTTTCCACCTTTGAGAGTTCTTACGCGCAAGCCGTGCTTACCCGCTGCGGCGGCAATGTGAGTGCAGCGGCACGAGAAGCCGGGGTGGATCGGAAGACCTTTTACGCGCTCCTCAAGCGGGAGAGAGACCAGTAGGCTGGGGAATTTACTCCTCAATCCGAACTGGAAACTGGGGAATGAATTCCCCATCTCACTTGATGCGCCCAGCGCAAGTCATTGTTAAAAAAGATGTTGAGTGTGGCTCCAGACGTGCATTGTGTAAGTGCAGGAGCCCCACACATGAAACTCTGGATTCCAGGTCGGAAGGCAGTCCTGTTGCTGTTCGGCTTTATCTTGCTGATGCCCCAGCCAGGCAACGCGATTCCAGCCTTTGCCCGCCGTTATAAACTTCGCTGCTTTGCCTGTCATACCATCCCACCCGTCCTGAACGAAGAGGGCTATATGTTCAAGCGGCTTGGTTTCCATCTGCCGCCCGCGCTGCAAAAGGGAGAACTGGCACCGCATATCGCAGACCTGGTCGAGCAGGAGCCGATGTGGACGCTGGGCAATAACGCGGCCTTTGCAGTGGCGGATTTCGACTTTGCGGTGCAGCGAGACACCCAGGATGGCACCACCCCGACCTCCACATCCTCCTTCCAGGTGGGTGCCTGGAATGCGTACATGAGCGGCTGGGTACCGGACACGAATTTCTTCTACTATTCGCAGATCAACCTGATTGCTGGGGGCAACACCAATCCGAGCGTCGCGGTTGGATACTTCGGATATGTCGGCGGCACGGCAAGAAGCAGTTGGTATGTTCAGGGCGGCGACATGCATGTGATGGGCGCCAATGGAACTACGGCCGCAAACACGGAAAGCCTTTTACCCGCTGCGCCCTTGATGTGGGAGTACACCGATCCAGACAACTTTGTTCTGGATCAGCACTTGGTAGGACTTCGCGCTGGATATACCTGGACGCTTCCGGGATATAAGCAAATCCTGGGCGCATCGTTGAGCGTGAGCAACGGAGACCATGCGGACGGCAGCATGATCGCAGGCCCGGATGCCAGAAACGCCAAGGACCTCTATGCGGATATCGATTGGTGGTATGCGCCGGAGAGCGGCGTCTCTTTCCTGAGCTACTACGGGAAAAAGAACCAGATACAGAATTCTGGCGCTCCGAACCAGTTCACCTTCTATCCGGTGATCCGCAGGAATGGGATTTTTGCCAACTACATGGCCTTCCATGACAGGGTCAACGTTCTGGGTGGTTTTATGTACGACCATGATGGCTACGAAATCAGCCAGCCTGGACCCGCCAGCAGCTTCATTTCCAAGGACTATTACGGCGAGCTGGATTATTACATCGTCCGCGGCACGGCAGCTATCGTGCGCTAC
>JAKAAZ010000245.1 GCA_021802085.1 Acidobacteriota bacterium | reverse complement strand
CTCGATGTGCGCAGCAACTACTTCTGGTCTCCAGACTCGAAGCACATCGCGTATCTGCAAATGGATGAGGCCACGGTGCCGACTTATCCGATTACCGACTGGCTGCCGAATCACAGCACGGTCGATCAGCAACGCTATCCGCAACCTGGAGATCCAAACCCAGGCGTACGCATCGGGGTTGTGACAACGAGTGGCGGAGACACGCTGTGGATGCAAGTGCCGATGAGCGAGCACAACGACTACATTCCACGTTTTGGCTGGCTGGACGACCACCATGTATGGATTGAGGTGCTGCGCCGCGATCAACGGCATATCGAATTATTTTTTGCGAACACGGAGACTGGGGCCATTCGCAGCATGTTGAAGGAGACGGCCAACAAATTTTTCGACGAAGCCTACGATGTGTATTTTCTCAAGGACGGACAATTCCTCTGGAGCAGCTGGCGGGACGGCCATACGCAGCTCTATCTCTATCGGTACAACGCAAACGATCCGATGGCGACTGACGCAACGCCGGTGCGGCAACTGACACACGGCGACTGGGAAGTGCTGAGTGTTGCCGGTATCGACGAGAAGCAGGGCATCGTCTACTACACATCCAATGAGACGGACGTGCGCGAGGAAATGCTGTGGGAGGTGCATCTAGATGGCACTGGAAAAAAACTTGTCAGTACGTTCCACGGCGTCCATCACATCACTCTTTCGCCGGATGCAACGCGCTATGTCGATTCTGCGTCGAGCCTGATGCAGCCGCCCACGGTCAGCGTTTGCGGCATGGCCGGCGCGTGTACACCTTTCTGGCAATCGCATCCGCTCGACGGCTATAAGCTGGTCGCGCCGATCATGTTCACCGGCAAAGCCGTCGATGGCACGACGCTGTATGGCGAACTGCTGTTGCCGCCAGATTTGCATCAGACAGCGAGCGTACCGCTGATCGTGAGTGCCTATGGCGGTCCACATGCGCAAATCGTGCGCGATGAATTTGGCGACGAGGGCTCGGTGGGCGAACAGGGAACGCTGTTCGATCAATTGCTGGTGCAACACGGTTTCGCCGTGCTCCACGTCGACAACCGTGGATCGGGCAACCGTGGCCGAACATTTCAGGAATCGGTCTATGGTAATTTTGGGCCGGTGCAATTGCAGGATCAGCTGACGATGCTGGACCAGGTGCTCCAGAAATATCCCCAGGTGGATGGAAAACGGCTGGGCTGGTGGGGCTGGAGCTGGGGCGGCACCTTTACCTTGTACGCGATGACTCACTCCGACCGCTTCGCTGTAGGAGTGAGCGTGGCTCCCGTCACCAACTGGAGGCTGTACGATTCCATCTATACGGAGCGCTATCTAGGCTTGCCCGACGCAAATCGGAAGACGTATGAGGACGATTCCGTCGTCAACAGCGCGGCGCGTCTGCATGGAAATCTGCTGATGGTGCAGGGGACGGGCGATGACAACGTGCACATGCAAAATGCGGTCCAGATGATTCAGCAATTTGTAACTGCGAATGTTCCCTATCGACTGCTGGTGTATCCGGGCAAGACACATTCTCTTGCCGGAGAAGCTGCGCGGGCCCATCTGTTCAGCGCTATTCTGCAACAATTTGAAACTACGCTGCGGCCCTCCGCAGTCGTCAACTATAGCCGATTTACAGATACTGTAGTTAAAAATGAGATGAGTCATTCTGAGCGAAGTGAAGAATCCAGAGGGTGACGGCGGCAATGACCAGGCGCATATCGTCTGGATTCTTCACTCCGCTCAGAATGACGACCTTCCCTCTATAGCAACAGGCGAAATGCTCTAATCAGGAGTCCTGCATGGTTCATCCAGCGGAAAACCCGCATACTTACGATCTGGTGCGTGGGCGCGCCATGGTCGGCGACTTTGAGCTGACCATCTGCACGGATGGAACGTATCTGCTGGATGGAGGCGCGATGTTTGGCGTGGTGCCCAAGCCGATGTGGGAAAAGCGCGCGCCCGCGGACGAGCAGAATCGGATCCTGCTGGGCGCGAACACTGTGATTGTCCACACAGGCCAGCACACAGTCGCCATCGAAACAGGGCTGGGCAATAAACTGAGCCCGAAGCTACGCGAAATCTACAAAACCAGCGAGCTGTTGCCAAAGAGCCTGGCCGCAGCGGGCGTGCGGCCGGAGGAGATTGACATCGTCATCAATTCGCACCTGCACTTTGACCACTGCGGTTGGAACACGATGAAAAGCGAGTCCGGGGGGATTGTGCCGACATTTCCAAACGCCCGATACTTCGCACATCGCGGCGAAGTCGAGCACGGCCACAAGCAACTGGAGCGCGATCGCATCAGCTACATCAGCGACAATTACGATCCGTTGATTGCGTCCGGGCAAATGACGCTGATTGGATCGCCCGAGTCGGGCAGCGTGGTCGAGATTGTTCCGGGGATTAGTTGCGAATTGTTTCCCGGACATACGGCACAACTGATGGCGATCCATATCGATTCGGGAGGCAGGCGGGCTACATATATCTCCGATCTGCTGCCGACCAGCGCGCACCTGGATACCACCTGGGTGATGGGCTACGATTTATATCCGCTGACGTGCATTGAAGAGCGCAAGCGTTTTTACCGACGGGCGATTCCTGAGCAATGGCTGGTGCTGTTTACCCATGATCACGACCATCCGATGGGAACCATCCAGATAAATGAAAAGGGCAAGCCGACTTTGCGGCCGGTCAGCACGGAGCCATTCTGAGGAGGTCGCCGCGGCGACCGACGAAGAATCCAGAGGGGGATGGCAGCGCAATCCAAGCAAGCATTCTCTGGATTCTTCACTCCGTTCAGAATGACTCATCTTTGACATCAGCCAAATACCGGGGTGCACCTCACAGCTTCGCCAATAAAGAATTGCCGATGGGAGAGCCCAGTCCGGTGCAGGCGTCCCAGCCCACACGCGCCTTGTATGCGCCGTTGTTGCCTTGCGTAATGTCTCGAAATGCGGCGCTGCCCAGCAAGGGATAAATCCGCGGGTTGAGAAACCCTACCGGCTTGCCCAGCTTCTGATTGAGCAAAGCGATGAGGCCGGCCCACAAGGGAGCAACCGCGCTGGTGCCGCCGACTACCTCACGCTGTCCATCCACCAGAATCGAGTAACCGGTTGCAGGGGCCGCGTCACCAGCAACGTCGGGCACGCCTCGACCGCTGCCGCCATTGGTCGCCGTTGAGACATTCGCGTTCTGTTGCCAGGATGGCAGAGGGAACACGACGCTGACACCGCCGCCAGTGGCGCCGCCATTTTGCGCTTCATCGTTCCAGACCACTTCATTCGTCAATGCGGTCCCGCTGACAGTGATCCTGGTTCCTCCGCACGCGAGCACATGCGGGCTGGACGCGGGAAAGTCAACATGATTGGACCCATCGCCGACACCGTCTGTTGAACCGTTGTCGCCACACGCAACTGTAATAGTTACACCGAGCGCAACTGCCGATTGGCAGGCGTCGTCGAAGGCGGTCATCGCCTGCTGGGTCCAACTGGACTCTGGGCCGCCCCAGCTAATGGAAATCACCGAAGGATGGTTGGTCGTGTCGTGAACCGCCGTCGTCAGAGCATCGAGAAATCCCTGGTCCGTGTTGGGCGTGAAGTACACGGCGATTTTCGCCGCGGGCGCGATGCTCGCCGTCACTTCAATGTCGAGCATCACCTCGCTGTCAGCACCATTGGGGTTGGTGGGCGCATTCTGTCCTCCATCGACCGGCACAGCGACCACTGTGGGAGGGGCGATGTTTTGCTGTTGAAAATACTGCTGAATATCGGTCGTGGTGAAGCCGCCGCCGAGTTCGATGATGCCGATGGTCTCGCCGGTGCCGTCCGCATCCGTGGGAAAGCTGTAGAACTGGGCCACCTGGCGCGGCAAATAGCTCTGCGCGCCTGCGGCGGCGGGACGCAAATCTTTCAATCGTCGAAGATGCGACCGTGCCTGCGGCCGTGTATCGAGCCCAAGCACGGCATCGACCAGCGCAGCGTATTCCGCTGGCAAGCTGATCGCGTGGTTGTGGATTCGGTATCGCTGCCCATTCTGTTCGACCTGCTGCATTTCGGTTTGAAATGCCTGCTGCATCTGCTCCGCTGTTCCGGAGAGCACGAGCGTGCGGCGGTCGAGGCTCGACGCAGATTCATCCACAGACAGGCCGTGTTGCGATGCGAATGCGCGCAGTTGATCGAAGGCTGCCGGGTCCGCGGCATACTGGCTGGAAAATTCTTCTCGCGATAAGTGTCGCCCGTGCAGGCTGGCGAGATCGAGGGGCTGCTTGCGTTTCACGATGAGGGACACGCGAATCGGGTCAGTGGCCGGTGTCGGCCCAAGCACGCGCGCACCTGCGGGGAGTTTGCGATCTCGAAATGGAAACGAAACACGCGAAGAAGGGTCGGATGAGGGTTGCATCGGAAGTGCCTCCTGTCTTGATTCTCATCTTAGAGAGATGCAGGACGAGCGGGATAGGGTGGATGGCGCACATCAGCGTCCAGATTGGGAAGAAGAGGCGCTATTTCTGAAGGCGCAACTTCTTTCTTGTTCTTAGCAAGTGAAAATGTCCGGTTTTGGTTTAGTCTCCCGCAGCCTCCGGGGCTGAGGGAAAGTGGGAAAGTCCGTTTCCGGACTTTTCTCCGGAGCGTCGGAGGGTGTAAATCATTTTGTGTAAACGATCTTTTCTAATGAGGGAGAGGAGATCGTATGGAGATGGACAAGGAGTTGATCGACCGGCTGCTGGGGGGTTACCAGAAGCCGGAGGATTTGATCGGGG
>JAKAAZ010000244.1 GCA_021802085.1 Acidobacteriota bacterium | reverse complement strand
CCAGAGAGTCCGGCAGCCAGCGCGAAGGGAACCGTCAAGCCGTCGGACATGCCGATGACAACATCGCGCACCAGTTCGGTTGACTCAAAATGGCTTTCTACATGGTCTGTATTGGCTAAATCGTGCATGGGGCGCAGTTTACCTTATCGGATTGAAAATTGGATGTCGAAAACCCTCGATGAGACGCATTCAATTTCTGGGGGATTGTACGAACGGACTACGGCTGCTCTTTTTCCGAAACTTCCGGCGGCGCGGCGATGTTTTTCGCGAATCCATACGGGCAGTGGCGGCAACCGGATTGGCAGCAAAAGCCCCGTTTCCGATGGTACGCCTCGGTGAAAACCAGATACGGCCCGTCAAAATAACAATCTTCTTCATCATCGTCAGGCAGACCGGAGGGTTCTGGCGGGGTTGGATTGGGAGTCGTCATGGCTGGCGGCTTCAAGGGCCTTCTTCCAAGCCTACTAAATGTTCGATATTTGCGGTGTTTCCGATTCCAAAGCGGCTGTGGGGACATTCGTTGCGCTACGGCCCCGAAATCGTCCGATCAGTTGTTGCGGCAGGCTGGATCGGGTCAGGTACAGGACCAACCATGCTATCGCCAGCCACACCGCCGTGCCGCAGGCCAGTTGCAGTAAATCGCGGGGAAATGAGCCAGGCGGCGGCAGCACATGCAGCACCCCAAACAGGGCAGCGAAGGAAACTATCCCCGCCGCGAAGGAGCGGGCAAGTTCGGAGTATTCCAGCCCACTCCATGGAACCAGCCGCTTGCGTTGCAGGAGCCATGCCAACGCCAGGGTTTGCACCAGAATGCCGCAGTCGGAAGCGATGGCCAGGCCGACTACGCCCATGTGATGGAACAGCAACCAGTAGAGCGGGATCGATGCCACCGTAATCAGCGTGCTGGCAGTCATGGGAGTGAGGGTATTGCCGGCAGCATAGAATGCCCGCGCATAGATGGCCTGCGCCGACCAGAAACAAAGCGATCCTGCAAATAATGTGAAGTAGAGTGCGGTCTGGCGGGCGTCGGCGTGATGGAACGCGCCGCCGCGCAGCACCAGATCGACGGCGGGGTAGGCAAGGCCGATCATCCAGGCCGAGAGCAGAAAAGCGAAGGCATAGATGCGGGTGACGATGCGATTGACAGAGGAGGCAAATTCACGATGTTTGTTTTGCCCGGCTAGCGCCGCAAAGAACGGCATGGAGGCAGCTCCCGCAGCCTGCCCGAGGACGGCCATGGGGGCGGTGAAGAGGGTCTTGGCGTAGCTGAGCTTGGCAATATCGCCGCTGCCGTGCGAGGCGAAATAATTCAAAATCCAGTTGTCCGCGGTGACCAGGGAGACGCCGATCATGAGCGGAATGGATAGCCGGACCCATTCTCTGAAACCGGGGTGCGACCAGTTCAAGGAGAAGCGCAGACGCAGTCCGACGTTGTGCGCGCCGAGATAGTTCAGCAGCAGCGGCCCCACGATGGCGCCGCCCAGCGCGCCGACGGCCAGGGAGGAGATTCCAAATTGGCGGGCCAGCAGCACTCCGCCGAAGATGATACCGAGGTTGTAAATGAGAGGCGTGACCGCCTGCCAGGCAAATTGCTTCCGTACCAGAAGGACGGCTGCGAGGACACCGCCGGAAAAGAAACACAATTGCGCGGGCAAAAGAATGCGCGTCATGTGGGTACACAGTGCGGCTTTTTGAGCGTCAAAACCGGGGAAGAAAATACGGGCGTAGAAGGGCGCAAACAACTCGCCGAGAATGACCGCCGAGCCCAGTACGATCAGCATGACGCTCAGGATGACAGAGAGCGCTTCTTCGCCCTCATGCTCCCGGTGCTGTTCTCTATAGCGGCTCAGGATGGTGATAAAGGTGATGGAGGCCGCGCCGCCCACCAGGAAGTAGTTCATCATTTCCGGCAGTTGAAAGGCGGCGTTGTAGGCATCGGTGAGGGTGCCGGCGCCGAACAGGTAGGCGATGACTTTGCTGCGCACCAAACCAATGACGCGCGACAGCAGGGTGGAGACCATGAGCAGCAACATGGCGGAAAACGTTGTGTGCTCATGGGACAGGCGCAGCCACGTTGGTCGCTTGCTGGCACGCGTGTGACCGGGCTCACTGGCAGCCGGTGTCTGTCGTTGATCCTGCGTCTTGTTCTCTGCCATGGATTCTCTCCGTTTGATTCTATCGGGCGGAAAGCGGCAAAGCTGGTTTCTTCTCGGAAGACACACCGGTGGGATGTCGAACCTACGCGCTGAAGCAGAGTCGGGAGAGCAGAAACCTTTCTGAACCCCACCGTGTCGATGCAGTTCAGCTGAAGCCAAGGACGGGATGCGGCGTATATGGTTCCTCGAGAGACGCAATCTCTTCGGGGGTCAGACGGATCGAGAGCGCGGCGACAGCATCCTGAAGATGGTAGGGCTTGGTCGCCCCGACAATAGGGGAGTTGACCGCTGGCTTGCTTAGCAGCCATGCCAGGGCAAGCTGCGCGCGGGAAACGCCACGCTGTTCCGCCACCTTTCCCAGGCGATCCACAACGCTGTGGTCGGCTTCTTCCGTCTGCGAGTACATGGTGGTTGCAAACTGATCCGTATCGTACCGTTTCGTGTGTTCACTCTGCCACGGACGCGCCAGGCGGCCCCGCGCCAACGGACTCCAGGGAATGACGCCGATTCCCTCGGCATGGCAAAGCGGAAGCATCTCGCGCTCTTCTTCGCGGTAGAGCAGGTTGTAATGATTCTGCATGGAAACAAAACGGGTCCAACCATGACGATCGGCGAGATAGAGTGCCTGAGTGAATTGCCACGCATACATCGACGACGCGCCGATATACCGGACTTTTCCAGCCTTCACTACATCGTGCAGCGCCTCCAGCGTTTCCTCAATCGGCGTCTCATAATCCCAGCGGTGGATCTGGTAGAGATCGATGTAGTCGGTCTGCAGACGGCGCAGGCTCTGGTCGAGTTCATAGAAGATCGCTTTGCGGGAAAGGCCACCGCCGTTCGGTTCATCGCGCATCATGCCATGCACTTTGGTGGCAAGGACGATGGCTTCGCGGCGAGTATTGGCTTTCAAGAATCGACCTAGGACTTCCTCGCTGACGCCGGCGGAATACACATTGGCGGTGTCGATAAAATTGATTCCGAGATCGAGCGCCTGGCGAAAGAAGGGCTGGCTCTCTTCTTCGTTCAACGCCCACGCATGACTTCCAGGTTTCAGCTTGCCGGTGGCTGGTTTGCCATAGGTCATGCAGCCGAGACAAATGCGGGAAACCTGCAATCCGGTCTTGCCAAGCCTGACGTAGTCCATCGTTTCTCCTGGAACAGTGGGATGATTTCGGTCGTGGTGACCGCCTGCAATGTTCTTACTCAATAGTAAGAGCATCTCGGTTCCGTGAAGGATGCTATGCGTCCGATTCTTACGGACATTGTTTCGCCGCAATGTGTCGAGTGGATGGATCATTTCGGCACCTGCGGGCCTGGAGGTCGCGATGTGACGCATCGGGTAGGCAAGTTCGTGGAAACTTAACGGCCATCCAGACGAAAGCGCTCGCGGATTTCGTAGTGGGAGCCGGTGGATCGGGTGAAGCTTTCGTACAGGATGAATTCCTCTGCGATAAAGCTGGTGAAGCTTGGCTGACGGGGAATCCTGGATTTCCATGCGCCAAGACGTTGTGCTCCGCCTCTGCCTGCGCCGCGGGCCAGAGTTACGTGAGGACGATATGGGCGATCCTCGGGGATATATCCGCAATGGCTTGTGGCCGTGGTGACGCGCTGCTGAAGCGACAGCAACTCTGGCGCGACGCGGACTCCGACAAAGAGAATTCCAGTGCGATCGAAGAACCCCATGGATTCAAGTTGAATGGGAACAGAGGGCAGGAACTGCCCGCGAAGTCGCGCAACAAGGCATTCATATTGCTGCGGGCTGGCATTGCCCAGAAACTGCAACGTAATGTGCCACGATTCCGGGGTGGACCAGCGCAGGCCGTCTTCATTCGACTGAAGACGGGCCGTGATCGCCAAGAGTTCATCGATCATCGATGCAGCGAGTGGAATTCCAACAAAAAGACGCATCTCGAGGAAAGTGTAAGACGCTCTTGGCCATTATGTCGCTGCCTCTTGGGAAACCTCACGATTCCCCGCAAAGTTTAGCCTGTGGGAAAGCCGATCCAGAAAAGGTTCCTGGCTTTTCTGAATGCGTTCTCTCGCATCGCTGATGGAAAACCAGCCCCCACGATCCACTTCAGGAATCTCGATCAAGCGACCCGAGTGGGACGGCCATTCCACTTCGCAGCAATTGCTGGCCAGAAGGGTCGGGTCGCAATCACCTTCAAAAGCCCATGCCGACACGACCTTGCCACTGGACAGCCGTACTGTGCCAAGTTCGAGAAACTCCCCAAGTGCGGTGAAGCCTGTTTCCTCCTGGAATTCTCGTCTGGCAGCTTCTAACGGCGGCTCGCATTCTTCATATTCCCCCTTGGGAATGGACCATGCGCCCAGGTCCTTGCTTGCCCAGAAAGGACCGCCGGGGTGCACCAGGAAGATTTCTAACTGGTCATCGAGTTGCCTATACATCAGCAGGCCCGCGCTGCGTTTTGGCATGTTTCCTGCTCCACTCATCTGCTTCGTCTCCCGGTTCACTGATATTTGCTCAGCGAACGCGCGGTCCGTCCGCCCTTCAAGTCCCAATGCTCCTATATCATTCCCGCATTGCGTTTATCGCAATTGTATCCATCCGTCGCGTTTCGCTCATCGCCGGCGGGGAATTGTATTCTCGCATGTGCAGCAAGATCAACAAGGAGTGG
>JAKAAZ010000243.1 GCA_021802085.1 Acidobacteriota bacterium | reverse complement strand
TTTCGCTGATCGTTGGAGTTACCAAGGATCTGACCAGCCGCGTGCAGGCCGGCAAAATCGTCGCGCAACTGGCGCAGATGGTCGGCGGCTCGGGCGGCGGACGCCCCGACATGGCCGAAGCGGGCGGCAAAGACGCCAGCCATCTCGACGCGGCGCTGCGCAGCGCGCCGCAAGTAGTGCAGTCGATGCTGGGCTAAGAACATTTCCCAATCTGGCGCTCTTGAGTATCGCGGTGGGTCCTGGCAAGTTGCGCAGCCGATTCCGATTGCTGTGCAGTGGGTTGAAAATTTATACTGAAGTTGCTCTGGTGTGTTGTCTGCTTCTTGAGACGCATGCCTTTTCTTTTCTGCCATCGCTTCCCTTCCTGGTCTAGCGGGGTCGCCTGCCTCGCGTCGCTGGGCATGGGGATATTCCTACTTTGCCCTCTGCCCGTGCAGGCCTCCATCTCGCATCGTCAAAGTGTGATCGACTACGCTCGCGCCACCGCGATCCAACGTCATCTGGAAGCGATCCCGAACGCCGAGCGAACACGTTCGAAGTATGAACACGCGCTCGACGCGTACCGAGCTGTCTATCATGGCGATCCAGCCTCGCCGGATGCCGCGCGCAGCATTGCCGCGGTCGCCAACCTGCTTGCCGGCGAAGGGCGCCGCTTTCGTGATGCCAAGCTTTTCCATGATGCCGTGGCGCAGTGGGAATTTTTGCGGCATCAATATCCCACCAGCTCCTTGCGCCAGCGGGCGCTGTTCGAAGAAGGGCAGATTGAGCAACACGATCTGCATGATCGAACCGCAGCCAGAAACATCTATCGCAGCTTCCTCCTTCACTATCCACAAGACCCGCTTGCGGAGCAGGCGCGGGCCAGTCTGCACGGCGGCACAATTGAGGAAGAGGCAGAGGGCCGCACACGGAAGCCGCAGCGGGCCAAGGCTCTTCCCGCGGAAGAGTTTTTGCGTAGGGACAAGCCGTCTCTCGGAGCAAAGAAGACTGTCCCAGCGAGTGATCCGAGCCACGGAAACCAGCTTGCCTCTGCACCGAATTTGAGGCAAACAAATTCGTTGCTCTCGGCAACTACTTTGGCAAACTCGTTGCCCTCGGCAACTATTCTTCAGGATGTACGCTATTGGGCGGAGAGCGACACCACCCGGCTTGCCGTGGACCTGAGCGATGCGGTCCCCTACCACATCTATTCGGAGCAGAATGGCAGGCAGATTTCGGTGGTTTTCTTTGGCGCACGTTCTGCCGCGACGCTGCTCGATCACACGATCGCGGCGCATGACGCCAATCTTCGATCCATGCGTGTCAGTATGTTGACCGGCAACCAGGCAGCGCTGGTGCTGCAAATGAATCGCGCGGTGAGCTTCACTTCCTTTGTCTTGTCGAACCCTTCCCGCTTGATTCTTGACCTGCGACCTGCGCTCGCCACAGACTTTGGACAAAGCGAGACGCCGTTGACACGGCAGACTGCAACCGCGAACCCGCGCACGCCCCCGACGCAAATCCGGGCCGCTGCGCCGGCAAAGATCCCAGGCAGCGCGCAAGTTGCAATTCGCAGCAAGGGTGGGGAGGGCGCGGGGCAATCGTCTCCTGACCCGCGGCAGTCGCCAGCACTCGCGACCGAGCCAGCCACGAATAATCAGCATTCCATGGCGCGGGTCCTGGGGTTGCGCGTTCGTCGCATCGTCATCGACGCCGGACATGGCGGTCATGATTCCGGCACGATTGGACCGGATGGCATTGAAGAAAAAGACGTTGCCCTGGATGTGGCGTTACGCCTGGGCCATCTTTTGCAGCAGCGACTGGGCGCGGAGGTCATCTACACCCGCCGCACCGACAAATATGTTCCGCTGGAAGAGCGCACGGCGATTGCGAATCAGGCGCACGCCGATTTATTCCTGTCGATCCATGCCAACTCCAGTTCCGACCCGCTGGTTCGCGGCGTCGAAACATATTTTTTGAATTTCACCTCGTCGCCGGACGCGATGTCGGTGGCATCGCGAGAGAATGCCGACTCGAACCGCTCGGTGTATGAGCTTTCCGACCTGGTGCGCAAGATCGCGCTCAGCGACAAGATTGACGAGTCGCGCGAGTTTGCGGGCGATGTGCAACAGGAACTCTACGATGGATTGTCGTCGGGCAATCCTGGACTTAGAAATCGCGGCGTCAAGCAGGCCCCGTTTGTCGTATTGATTGGGGCGCAGATGCCTTCGATTCTGGCGGAGATTTCGTTCCTGACGAATCCCGACTCCGCCATGGAACTGTCTCACCCGGCGTATCGCGAGCGGCTGTCCGAGGCGCTGTATCTGGGCGTTGCCGAATATGTTCAGGGCATGAGCGGTATTCGTATCACGAAAACGGTGGCAGCCGAAGCGCTGCCTGCTCCTGCCGAATAGCGGCGCGAATGGTAGTCTGAGTTCGGAACCATGCTCCGACATTCGTCCGCATCTCGCCCGTTGTTTGTTTTCCTTATCGTCACGTTGACGATTTTTTCGGCTGGCGCGCAATCGAGCGCGGGAAGCCAGCCTGCGAAATCAGCCGCATCCGCAGTTGCCGCGCAGTCGTCGTCGGCAAACCCATCCGGCGCAGCAGTTGCCAACACACCGCAACCTCTATTGCCGGAAACATTTGACGGGTGGCAGATAACTGGGACACCGCCGCAGTCGGCCAACCCGTCGGACGCGGATGCCAGCGACGCTGTTCCGCTGCAGGAATACGGATTCAAGCGATACGAGACGGCGAACTACACCCGTGACGATGGCACGCTGGCAGTAAAGGCAATGGAATTCGAAGACGCCACCGGCGCGTATGGAGCGTTTACGTTCTATCGTCGGTCCACAATGTCCGAGGCGCAGATTGGCGCGGGCGCAGCGTTCGATGGCGCGCGCGTGCTGTTCTGGAACGGGGCGATTCTCGTCGAGGCAAGATTCAGCCGCATCACCCCCATGTCCGCCGCCGAACTGCGCGACCTGGCTACCCAGCTTCCGAAAGCGGCGGGCGCTCAAGGAACGCCGCCGAATCTCCCCAACTATCTGCCGGCGCCCCACCTGGAACCGATGACGGTGCAGTATGCGATTGGGCCACAAGCCTATCGGATGAGCGGCGGTGTGCTGCCCTCCGCACTGGTAGATTTTGACCGCAGTGCGGAAGTGGTCACGGCCCAGTACAACGCGCTGGGCGGCACCGGCACGCTCACCGTGATCAACTATCCGGATTCGGACATCGCGGTGGAACAGGAACGCGCGATTCAGGCGTATTTTTCCAGCCATGGCAGCCGGCAGAATCCATGGACCCCTGCACTTACCGACAGCAATCCGGCGGCGATCCAGACGCGTCGCTCGGGTCCGCTGGTGATCGTGACTTCAGGCAGTCTTTCCGGTGGCGCCGCGCAGGAGTTGTTGCAACGCGTGCATTATGAGGTAAGCGTGACGCTCAGCAATCGCGCACAACATTTCTCCGATCCGAAAATGGTGGCGCAAATCATTCTGGATGTCGCCTTCCTGGTCGGAATTTTTGCGCTGATCGCAATTGTTCTGGGAGTCTCCCTTGGCGCCGGCCGCGTTGCGTTGCAAAGAAAACGGAACAAATCCGGATTGCCCGAGGATGATTCCTCGGAATTCATCCGGCTGAATTTGAAGAGTTGAATAGACGCAGCATGGGATGGAAGTTGTGTGACGAATTTTTTCTGGCTTGCCCACTTGAACGATAGGCTGTGGAAAATTGGTTCGCTCGCGCGTGCATGACAACGCATCGCATCGTTCCCGCGCAATGCATTTTTAGAAAGAGTGATGCCCGTCGGTCGCGTTCGGATTGGTATTGCTCCGTGTCCATGGCGATGGGGTTGCCCGTGCTCCGACCGACGAGTGACCCGAAATCAGTGCAGTTAACATGTAACATCTATGGAATCAAATGCTTAACCGATTCCTACGGGCGTGTGCAGCGAAAATATAGAGAAAATAGCAACACGAAGACCCTTGGGCGGTTCTTTCTAAACTGCTGATAATAAACGCGTTATTTTGCCGTCAAATTTGAGCCTGAAATGCCTTGACACCCTTTGGTACGGCCCATAGTATGACGCCAGAAAGTTCTAATGGCTTTGCCTCCGTTGGAACTATTCTCCCTTGAAGAAAAGACCGCCCTGTTGCCGGGCGGTCTTTTCGTTTGTGAGGCCGTCTAACCAGCAAGCTATGTTCCTTCTTGTGGCATTTCCAATTCTTGCAACCCTCTATGCGCTGCCGCTCGTCTTCGGATGGGTTGGGCCAAACTCCGTCTATGGATTTCGAAATGATCGGACGCGCGGAAATCGCATTCTCTGGTATCGCGCCAATCGCATCGCAGGAATTTCAATCGTGATTGCGATGGGCTTCTGCGTCGGGCTCGAATTTACCGTTCCCGTTTTGCGGCACACCCGCGCGGGACATCTCACGTCGATGCTGATTCAGATCAGTGCACTCATCATTGCGAATGCGTGGACAACGTTCCGTATTCTGATGAAGCGTGATCCGCACGCCTAGCGGGAGTTTACTGAGAGTGCGGCAAGGACATGTGCAGGTTGTACTTTGTTTGAGTGTTATTGCGCCGCGATTGTATTACCGACGTTGGGTACTACCGAGCTGATCGAGCTCCAGGATTAGGGCCAGGTTTTGCTGTATCGGGGATTGTTTGGAAAGGACGGCCGCCGAGCGGTTGGGCCCCTTTTCGCCCTGCGGCGGATACAGCAGGTTGTACTTCTGTATCTGCCTCAACTCATCCAGCAGTTGTTCGATGGAGAGCCCAGGCCATGCCGGCTCTGCCTGCCGGCGCACATACTGCAACA
>JAKAAZ010000242.1 GCA_021802085.1 Acidobacteriota bacterium | reverse complement strand
TCGACCCTCGAGTTACACCTGCTGGTTTGACTATAGCTTGTCCATGATGGGGTGCGAGCGGCAGCGGCGGGGGTATCTTGGTTGGTTCATTCTGCCGCGATTCAGCAGCGGACTCAATCAAATCAACTGCTTGCAAAAGATTTCTCTTGCGTTTCGTGACATTTCCTGCCATAACAATGCCAGATTCTCTCTCCAACTGAGCATGGAAGGTTCTTCGACTGGAGACGATCCGCGGCACTGGGGAATGCTGCTGGGAACACTGGGCAAATCTGGTCGCAAGGCTCGCCTCCATCCATCGTTTCCCCTGTAGGCGCCTGACCAAAGAGCACGAACGAAAGGACGTATTTGTGACAGAACATGGTGTGGTGAAGTGGTTTAGCGGCGCCAAAGGCTACGGGTTCATTCAGCGCTCTACAGGCGAAGATGTCTTCGTACATTTTTCCGCTATTCAGGAAAATGGATTCAAAACATTGAACGAAGGCGACGCGGTTGAATTTGAATGTCAGCAGGGTCCGAAAGGGCTCAACGCGACCAACGTCGTCCGCAATCAGGCATCGTGAATTTAGGTTGCCACTGACGTCGCCGTTGTCCCGACAGAAGGAAATGGAGTCGCTTGCATCATCTTTTTTGGTTTGGTCGGTGACCTTCCGGATGCGATAGGATTTCGTTCGCCGCGATGTCCGGATTCATTCGGGCGGGATCCACACCGGTTTCACGCTTCGCATTGTTCTGCGCAATTCCTACATTGCGCTGCAAGCCGCAATGCTTCGCGCGCTCGACTGGGGAGCCGCGAAATATCTGGCGGTACTCGTCGTTGTTCAAAGCTGCCAGCCAATCCAGCGCGGGATTGACCAGTTCCGGTCGCGGCTGCAGCTCAGGCCAGTCTGTTACCGGCGCGCGACGATTCCATGGGCAGACCTCCTGGCAGATATCGCAGCCAAAAACATTTCTCCCCATCTTGGCTTCCAGGTCTTCCGGAATGGCTCCGCGTTTCTCAATCGTAAGGTACGCAATGCACCGCGAAGCGTCCATCCTGTACGGTACCAGCGCCGCTGTCGGACACGCATCGATACACCGCGTGCAGCTGCCGCAGCGGTCCGGCATCGGCTGCACACTCTCGTCTCGTCCCAATTCAAGCGAAGTAAGAATGACGCCCAGGAAGAACCACGAACCCAGCGATTCGTGAATGAGACATGTGTTCTTCCCCTGCCATCCCAGCCCGGCGTATTTGGCATACACCCGTTCCACCAGCGGTCCGGTATCGACAAAACAGCGCGATTCAAATTCTCCCAGCTTGAACTTGAGGGCAGCACATAGGGTTTCAAGCCGCGTCCGCATCACGGAGTGATAATCCGTAGGAGCGAGTTGTGGCAACGCAGCGCCGGCGCTGTTCTGCGTAGAGGCCGGCCCCTGCTCCGCCGCAGTATTCTGCGAACGTCCAGACCATGCATACCGCGCAATCCAGCCCGTGTTTTCCTTCGCCCATTCGGCCTTATGTTCGATGGAATATGGCTGGTCGCTGTTGTAATTCACTGCGCAGACGATGACCGAACGCGCCCAGGGAAAAGGCACCAGCACGGACGACCGCAGCAGACGACCCTCTGCATCCCGCCGCTTCAGGTATTCCATCTCTCCTGCGCGACCCTCTGCAACCCACTGGGCGAAGGTCGCCAGCTCCGGAAATGTTTGTTCTATTTGCGGCTCGGAATTCTCGCCATCGCCCGGCGCAGTGCCTGTGGTCGAACCGCTGGGCCCGGCGGGAGCAATCGCGCCGAGGTGAAAACCCGTTTCCCGCGCGCATTGTTGGACGATCTGTTGCAGAGTTTGTGTTGGCATGGTCTTACGATGAACCGATCTTCAGGAATAGATGCACCATACCTTGATCCGGTACTTCTTACGCGGAGGGGCTGTTCACTCGTGTAGTGTGAACAGCCCCTCCGTCCGTCTCGTTGATTCATTGGCTGTACTTTTACTTCGGACCGTTCTCTTGCGGAACTTCCGTGCCCTCTCCAGGGAAAGGCCAATCCTTATTGAGTATGATTTCCTTCTCCCGTTGTGCGCTGGGAACTTGATTGACCATCAGGTTTTCAAAGTAGTGCACACCGCTCTTGCCGGCAGTCGCAATGTCGATGTCGCCGTCTCCATCGAAGTCTGTAGTGACAAATTGTGTTCCGGCGCCTGCGGTGCCGTTCACAGAGATGGCATAGCGGGTGAACTTGGCCGTCTTGCGGTCGATCTTGTAGTAGTAGATCACCAGCGGGTCGTAGGAGCCCGGGTCATGTCCCGAGTGCCCGCGGTATCGCTTGCCTATCAACAGCTCCGGCTGGCCATCTCCGTCGAGATCGACCATTTTCAACGCGTGGCTCTGCGAGAAGGACTCGTCGATGGTATGCCGGACCCAGTGCCGGTCCGCGCCGCTTCCCTGCTGTTCCAGCCAGTACACGCCGTAGCTATGGCCCTGCCCATAGATGATGTCCATTTTGCCGTCGTTATTGACGTCATAGCCGATGATCGGAAATCCAGCGTCTCCCAGGTTCCAATCGGGATGCCATTTCCATTGGTCGTGGTTCGCGTCGATATTTTCAAACCATCCGTACGGCGTCAGAACATCGGCTTTTCCGTCGCCGTTGATATCGGCAACGCCGATACCATGACCATCTTCCGCCTTGCTGTTGGACGCAACTCGATGAACAATTCCGTTGGGGTTCCCAACATCTCTGTCGCGGCTGTGGTCTTCGCCTAGATGATGCACGATTGGCTTGGCGCCGGAGAAATCGATCCATAAGACGCCGGAGTGGTTGTAGTGCGCCAGTACCAGGTCGGGCTTGCCATCCCCGTTGATATCGGCCATCCATCCGCCCTCCGTGTCATAGCTGTTGGTAATGAAGTGGCGCTTCCACAGGACGTTCGCCTTCTTCGGATTCTCGTACCACCACACGCCGTTGGATATCCATCCATAGGTGACAACATCCGGCGCACCGTCGTGATTGACATCGATGGTCCATTCGCCGGCGTCCGACACAAATTCATCGTGAATGCCAACCGTGCGATACTGATGCCGCTTCCACTCGCCGCCCTGCGGGCCCGGGTTTTCATACCAGTAGGCACCGCTTAAAATATCCAGGCGGCCATCCCCATTCATGTCCATGGTTGTGATGCCTTCGGCATGATCGGTACCCAGCCGATGGGCCAGGAAGGTTGCTTGTGGAACACCGTAGGGCCCGTTGCCAGGAGTCGTCAGGCGCGGGGTCTCTACTTTCTGTGCGATGGCAAAGCTTCCAGAGCCAAGAACCAGAGCCATGACAGCCAACATCGTCGAGCGTACGAAACGATTCATACTATTTCTCCTTACATATCTGTTTCCGATCCGATGGCTACCCTACGACACCAACTTCATCGTTTCAGGGTCCCAGTGCTCGATTTTGCCACTGTAGTAGCTGCGATTGCTCAACAACGCTGCACCCGCGGCGCGATATCCGAACACTGCATCCTCAATCACTGGCTGACGGTTGCGAACGGAATTGAAGAAATTGTTGAAGTGACTGTAAACGTCATCGTAGTTTTTTGGCGCCGCATACCGTTCGAAACTCATCAGCGGCGGTCCCGTCGGATGAGTCACTGGATACTTCTGGCGATATTGCTCCAGAATCTGCTTCTGCATGGCGACCGTGAACGTGTCGATGGTGTAACCAGGCTCTGTCTCGCGTGGTACGCGGCTGACGTTGACGCCGTTTCCAGTGATTTCCATGGTCCCCTCGGACCCGGTGAAAATCAGACCCTCGCTCTCCGCGCCTCCATTCACAAAATTTACGCGCAGGCTAAGGTTGAAACCCTCCGGATAATCGAACAGCGCCACCATCACGTCCGGCACGTTCCGTCCGTCCTTCCAGTAGCGCAGTCCGCCCGTTGCCATGGCGCGCGTGGGCCCATGCACTCCTGTCACAAAGTGGGTTCCGCTGAACAGGTGGACAAATAGATCGCCTGCGACGCCCGATCCATATGCCTTCCACTTGCGCCATTGGAAGAACTGCTCCGCATTGAACGGAATCCTGGGAGCCGTCCCAAGAAATTGTGGCCAGTCGCACGTCTCGGTTGAGGCATCGAGCGGGACCGTATAGTCCCATGCTCCAATGGCGGAGTTGCGGTCCCACCATGCGGTCACCATGTTCAATTGGCCGATGGCTCCCGCGGCCAGAAGCTCCTTCGCCTTGATGTAGACCACGTTACTAACGCGCTGGCTGCCAATCTGAAGGATGCGATTGGTGCTGCGTGCCGCATCGATCATCTCCGGGCCATCGGAATACAGATGAATCATCGGTTTTTCGCAATAGACGTCTTTGCCGGCATGCATCGCATCCACGGCAATCTGCTTATGCCAATGGTCCGGCGTTGCAATCACAACAGCATCGATATCTTTACGCGCGAGAATCTCCTTGTAATCCACTGTGGTAAAGATGTCATTGCCCCACAGTTCTTTGGCATGGTCGCGCCGTCCCTGGTAGGTGTCCGACACGGCAACCAGCTTGGTTCCCGGAACCTGGACAGCGACTTTCGTAATGCCCTGGCCGCGAATGCCTGCGCCGATCAGCGCAAATTGAATATGATCGTTTGCCGCAGCCGGCGTGGCCGCCTCGCTTTGAGTCTCTGCCAGCACGTGCAGGTTGCTTCCGACAAGAGTTTCTGCCGTAGCCAGCCCCACAGTCTTAAGAAAAGTCCGACGATTCAAGTTATTCACAATGATTCCTCTCCGTTTGAAATATGCCTCTGGTTGCAAACCCGCACGAGCAATCCCGTCGCAAGTATCCGACGAATGGCTGTCGGTGTTGCAGCATAGAAGTCACGTGGCGCGTATGTTTTTAGACCGTACTAACCATACCTCAAAAGCTTCGTCTCGCATAGCCATGTGCCCTACGAACACAGGGCAATCGCATTTGGATTTTTCACTCACGG
>JAKAAZ010000241.1 GCA_021802085.1 Acidobacteriota bacterium | reverse complement strand
TAAAATCTGCCCCGACTGCTGCTCGCCCTGTCCTCGGAAAACGACCAATGCAACGACAACGACAAAAACAACCCCACAGTTTCGCAGGAGTTGACAGGGTCACTCCATATCAGAGCATTTCCACGAATGGTGTAGAGGGGTGACAAAACGACCCGACCTTCCCTCTATAGCAACAGGGGAAATGCTGTTAAGCCTTCAAGGCTTCGCCTTTGCAAGCAGGATGATTGCATTGGCAGATCAGTTCCGTCATTTTCTTCGAATCCCTGCATCGGTCGCTGCAGTAATCTTTGCCATCCGTTGTCATGCAGTTACAGCCGGAATGTTTGCATTGCTTTGGCTGATTCATATTGTCTCCTCTTGTGCAAATCGTTCGATCACAAACGCTCCATCAGCCCGGGGGTGAACGGAGTGCCCTGATTGCTAGGATGAGTCCCGAGGAGTCGACGCAACGCTTTCTTAAAAATTTATTTTTCCGTGTTTTTGCCTGCTCCATGGGTCGCGAACCTCGCACCACGAAAGCAACATACATTCCGTTTTCTTCAACTAATTACATGTTAGTGCGATAGGAGAAATACATGAAAATTCGAAGTATCGGCAATAGCAGAATAATAATCAAGGCTTGTATGATTGCGAGTCTGGCGGGTGGATTGATGATTGCAGGCTGCCATAAGAAGCCTGCCTATCCGGATTCGAAGGATGCGGTCAACAACTCGCTGACCCAGAACAATCTCGGCGCCATCCACGTTGCGCAGGATCGCGACAAGGGTGTCATCACGCTGACCGGAACCGTCCCGGCGAGGGATCAGAAGAGTCAGGCGGAAACGATCGCCAGGCAGGCGGCGTCGAATTACACCATCGCTGACGAAATTGCAGTGGTACCGCCGGACAACGCCAGCGCAACCAAGGCAGCCAACTCCGATACAGACGACGCGATCGAGGACAACTTCAAAGCGGAACTGAAGAAGCATCGCCATCTGAAGGATCAAGACATCTCTATCAAGTCGAAAAACGGCGCGGTAATCTTGTCGGGGAGCGTCAAGACGGCAGCCCAGAAGCGCGAAGCCGAAAAACTGGCTAAGCATATCCCCAACGTCCAGCAGGTCGTGAACGAAATTGAGGTGAAGCGGGGCAAGCATTCCACCGCCAGCTAAGTGAGTATTCGCCGCTTTCCACCCGAACATGCAAAAGCGAGCCGGATATATAGGCTCGCTTTTGCATGTTCGGGTGCTGATTCATTCGTCTGCGACGGATGCCTTCCGCCCGAGTTTCCGGCGTCTGGCGACATTACTCCGTCTGCATTTCCTGTTTCCAGGCAATCGCGCCCAGCCGATACAGGTAGCCGCGCTCCAACTCAAATTTGCAGCCAGTCTCCCGCAACAACTCCTGCATTTCCGCATGGGTGTAGGCCTGCCGCACGGAAGTTGGTCCATCGTGACGGGATAGTTTGCTGGGGTCCATGAATCTGTACAGGTGGGACAGAAAATAGTTCATGCGTTTTCTTTCCACGTCATTGACCAGCACGGCCACGCGAGCGACGCGCAAAGCCTCCCGCAGAAACGCACGCGCCTGTTCCATGCTCAGGTGATGAAAAAATAGGCAGCAGGACACCACGTCCATGCTGTTGTCCGCCAGCGGTATGGCCAGCGCATCGCCGGTCATTAAAGTGGGAGCCTGCAAATCTTTATGCCAATTGCACGTCTTTGGCAGGTGCTGCGCGCAGCGATCCAGCAGCGATATTTCGAGCGAAATATCCTTCTTTCTCAACATTAAAGACGCAGCCTGCAACACATCCGCATACCCCGATGCTACCTCGAGAACTTGCAACTTCTTTCCCTGGAAATGGGAGGACACGCGCTGAAACAGCCGTTTGTGCATCCGGTGTCCGCCATAGAGAAGATTTACCCGGCCAATGGCCCCCAGCGCGCAGGCAACATCCGCGTCGGGCCAGCCGTCGCAGTCCAGCAGTTCCTGCTTTTCGATCCGTTCCATTCCGCCGACTCCATAGTATTTGGATGCGCCCTGCCATCATCGCAGAACTATCCCTGAATGGTACAGATTTTGTAGTGCCGAACTCGATTCAGCGGGATGAAGGATCGACCGTCCTTCCATAGAATGGAAGTATGAAATGGCGATCGTCGCTTGACGTTGGTATTTCCGTCCTTGGGTTGCTTGTCGTGGCTTCGTCTTACGCTTTCGCCGCAACTACCGCTCCATTTGATCTGCCCGGTCCGCGGCTGGAGATAAAGATCACCCGCGCTGGCGCCAGCCTGCCCATTTCCAAAGTACCAAACCTGCAGCCCGGAGACAAGATTTGGCTCCATCCCGACATGCCCGCCAATGAATCGGTCCATTATCTGCTGATCCCCGTCTTCTTGCGGGGTCCTTTGAATCCGCCGCCAGACGGCTGGTTCACCAAGGTGGAAACCTGGCGGCCACAGGTGCAGAAAAACGGCGTCAATGTGGAAGTCCCGGAGGGAGCGCTGGAAGCCTTGATCTTCTGGGCTCCGGACACCGGTGGCGGCTTCACCACGGTGCGAGCGGCGGTACGCGCCCGGCCCGGAGTGTTTGTGCGGGCGGCCCAGGATCTCTATGCCGCCGATCTCACCCGCTCGCGGCTCGATACCTATGTGGCAGCGGTCAAGAAAATTTCCGCCACCGACCCAAACCGCCTCGAGGCGCGCTCGAAACTGCTTGCCCAGACACTCTATCTCAAAATCGATACCGCTTGTTTCGCGCTGCCGACAGAGCAACAAGAAGCATGCCTGATCAACGATCCGGACAACGTCGTGTTGAACGATGCCCAAAGCCAGTCGATGGTGGCCGCGCTTACTTCCGGAGCAGCCAGCGATATGATCAACCAGTTGAGCGCATCCTCGGCTGCGGGCGGCGGCGCATACAGCCCCTACGTTGGCGCGGTGGTCGATATGGTGCGTATCATGGGAAGTTTGCACACGGCCCAATATGCTTATATCCCAGCTCTGTCGGTCGTCGACGACGATGCGATGGATATGAAGTTGAGCAGCCCTCCCTCCTTCAGCAATCCAAAGTCCGTGATGGTGGCGAGCCTGCCCCCCGTTGCTGCGGTCCACTTTCCGCTGCTGCGCGCGGTGCATCCGGAGGAATTGCTTTGCCTGGAACAGCCCTCGCTGGTGCTTTCCGTCGAAGGGGCGCCGCTGGTCTTTTCCACGGGCTACGCCCATGATCTCTCTCTGCACGTGAAGGACTCCGCCGGCCGCTTCCTCGAACTCCCCGCCACTCCCGATGCCGAGCGCGGCGGCTTTCTGGTGGACGCGCGCGCCTTGCAGGCCACGCCTGTCACAGGCTCCGTGACCGGCCAATTGCGCGGCCAATGGGGCTTCGATTTCTGGGATGGCCCCGATTTTGCCTTCATCAACTCGCGTCCCCAGGATTGGACCTTCGTGGTGCCGGAGACCAAGGCCGTCACCGCCGCAGACAAGCTCACTCTGCACTTGCAGGCTGACAGCGTCGTCTGCGTCAAAAGCGTCAACGTCACCACGCCCGAGGGCGCTGTCGTCAAGGCCCATTGGGAGCGGACTCCGCCCCAGCTCATGCAGGTTGACCTTCCCACCACCAAATCTTCCCAGGGCCTCTACACCCTTGCGGTTGCGGAATACGGCCAGAGCAAGCCAGACAAAATCCCCGTCCGGGTCTACCCGCCGTCGGCTATCGCCAGCGGGTTGATCCTCCACGCTGGCGATGACGTAGCGGAACTGACAGGAAGCCATTTGCAGGAAGTCACTTCCGTGGAGTTGGCGGGAATCGTCTTTCATGCCGGAACCCTGCAGCGCGGCGGCGCGGAAGAGACGCTGCATCTCAAGACTGCGGCCAATCTCACCGGAACCACAACGCTGGTTGCGGGGGCTGCGGTGACTGCGCACATCCATTTGAAGGATGGCCGTGTGCTCGACATTCCGGTCACCATTGCGCCCTCCCGCCCGCGGGTTCAGATCCTCGGCAAGAGCATCGCGCTCAGTCCCACCGGCAACGCCTCATTCATTCATACGGGCAATGACAATGACCTGCCGCAATATGGCCGACTCACCTTCTTCCTGAAATCGGTGGCTCCCGGCCAATTTCCGCGCGATGAAAAAATTGAGGTGGCCGCCGTGGACGGCGGCTTCGACACCACGCTCAGCCTCGCTCAGAACACATTGACGTTGCAGGACTCCCAGACCGTGCTGGCCATGCTCGATCCCGCCAAGGCTTTTGGCGGGTCCGCCTTCGGTCCGCTTCGCTTCCGTCCGATCACCGCCGAAGGTGTCCCAGGCGATTGGCAGCCGCTGGCCAACCTGGTGCGCCTGCCGTCGCTGAAACAGGTGGAATGTCCCTCCAACCCTCTGGACGCATGCACATTGACTGGCGACGACCTGTTCCTGATCGATTCCATCGCATCGACGCATGACTTTACTCATCCCACTGCGGTGCCGTTGGGATTTGCGGGCACCACCCTGATGGTTCCGCGCCCGAACGGGACCACCCTGTATCTGAAGCTGCGGGACGATCCCTCGACCGTCGATCTTGTCTCGCTGCCCGTGCTTCCCGGCCCCGATCAGGATTAAGCGTATCGACCCTCCCTGAGATTCAGCCGCATGGGTGCTCTACATCTCGCTTCTGAAGATTTGCTCTGCGGCAATGAGGATTGTGTTTTAATTCGCCAGGTTACAGTATTTCCCCTGTTGCTATAGAGGGACGGGTCGTTTTGGGGTGTGCGACATAAAAGTGGGAATCATGCGGCCCGGCGACCCTCCCAGTAATCCTCGAATTGGCCGTTGAGATGGCAGCACCGCAGGGCGACGATGGCGTTTGCCCCTCGGACGGTCCAGAACATGCCGGACTGCTTGAGGCGGGAGCGACGACGGTCTTGCATCCGGCTTCGATGACTCCCGAGCCGACAAACAAGTGCTGGCGACGAAACTTGGGGTAGCGCATGCGCTCGGCATTTCTCTCA
>JAKAAZ010000240.1 GCA_021802085.1 Acidobacteriota bacterium | reverse complement strand
CTACCTGTTGCCTATCTCGCTGCTTGAGTTCGATCTGAAGCCGTCTGCCGTTGCCCATACCTCAGCTATACGGCCAAACATGGCACACAACAAGTACCTACATTGGTTACCTTTACATGCGGTCATGATACTAGCTGCAGCCGCTGGTTGAGCCGCATTCCACGCATTTGTAACAGCTTCCGTTACGAATCATGATGGCGCCGCAGGTATGGCAAGTGGGCGCATCTCCCATGTCGACGAAGCCACGCATGGCGTCTGCGGCGTGGATCAAGCCGCGATCTTCCATGCGCAGGCTGGTTTCTGTGTGGGTATGGCTGCCATGCAGTTCCGGAAGAATCCCGCCTTGTGGAGATGAGGTCGCCCCCATGCCGCGCGTTGTCCGATGCTGCTCCGGCGCAAAGGCTTTCTCGACTTCCGCGGCAGCAGCCTGTGCCGCGAGCCCTGCGAACAGCGGCAACTGCGTTCCCGAAAGGAAGCGCAACTGTAGCCAGCGGAAGATGTAATCCATGATCGACTTTGCAAAACCGATTTGCTCATTTCCGGTCCAGCCTGAAGGTTCAAAACGTAGATGCGAGAATTTCTCGCAGAGTACTTTGAGCGGTACTCCATGCTGCAGCGACAATGAAATAGCTGTAGCGAAGGCGTCCATCAGGCCGCTGACGGTCGAGCCTTCCTTCGCCATCTTGATGAAGATCTCTCCCGGTTGGCCATTCGGATAGAGGCCAACCGTGATGTAGCCTTCGTGTCCGGCAATGGAGAATTTATGGGTCAGAGAAGGCCGCTCTTCGGGCAGGCGATGGCGCACTGTGCGCGGCGGCGCGGTGGGATCCTGCTGGGTCAGCACCACTGCCGAGGCATTCTGCATAGTGGCCCGGGCCAGCGTCTCCAGACTGGATGCCGGCAACTGGACTTTCTCCGACGAATTGGCGGCCAGTTGCGTCACTAGTGCTTCCACGGCGGCAGTGTCCATGGGCAGGCATGCGATGGCTTGCAGCAATTGCTCGGCAACCGTGTCCAGTGCTGAGTTTCCGCTGCTTAGCGAGTCAGTCACATTCAGCGGTTGCGTGCCCTTCGAGCCATCGCGGTACACCGCGACTGCCTTCAGGCCTTGACGCCACGATTCGATATACGCTTCCGCAATGTCTTCGACGCTGGCATTATTCGGCAGGTTCACCGTTTTTGAAATCGCGCCGGAAAGAAACGGCTGCGTCGCGGCCATCATGCGGACATGCCCCATGTAGTGAATGCTGCGCGTTCCCTTGGAGGCTTTGAAGCTGCAATCGAAAACAGGCAGATGCTCCTGCTTCAGACCCGGCGCGCCTTCAATCGTGCCGGTCGCATCGATGTAGCTGACGATGGCATCTACAGCTTCGTTGTCGTAACCCAGCTTGAACAACGCCGCCGGGACGGTGTTATTCACAATCTTAATTATGCCGCCGCCGACCAGCTTCTTGTACTTCACCAACGCAAGATCGGGTTCCACACCGGTCGTGTCGCAGTCCATCATGAACCCAATGGTGCCGGTGGGCGCCAGAACGGTGACCTGCGAATTGCGGTAGCCATACTTCTCGCCGTGAGCGAGCGCCTTGTCCCAGCAATCGCGGCTGGCATCAATCAACTCATCAAGCTGAGGAACGTTGAACGGTTCCTGGCTGCTGCGGGAGCGGCCAATCTTGTTCACCTCCGCGCGGTGCATCCGTATGACATCGAGGAACGGCTCGCGATTCACGTAGAAGCCCGGGCAGGCGCCTCCCTGGCGATCAATGGACTGTGTCAGCGGGGTGGCTGCATCGAGGGCCGCGCATTGCTCTGCCACGCGGGAGGATTGCAGATACGCCTGGCCGCACATAATAGCCGTCAGGCACCCGGCGAAGTCGCGTCCGGCATCCGAATCGTAGGGCAGGCCGAAAGCCATCAGCAGCGCCCCCAGATTCGCGTAGCCCAATCCCAGCGGGCGGTAATCGTGGGAATTGCGTCCAATCGCTTCCGTGGGATAGCCCGAGTTGTCCACCAGGATGTCCATCGCCGTGATCAAGATATCGACCGCATGGCGATAGGCTGGAATATCAAATGTGCCTGCGGGAGTTACAAATTTCATCAAATTGAAACTGGCAAGGTTGCATGCCGAATCATCCAGGAACATATATTCCGAGCATGGGTTGGAAGCATTGATCCTGGCTGTGTTCTTCGATGTATGCCACTTGTTGATGGTGGTGTCGTACTGCATCCCAGGATCGCCGCAGTGCCAGGTATTTTCTGCGATCTTCTGCATCAAATCGCGCGCTTTGTATGTCTTGAATGGAGTGCCGTCCTTCACCGCGTGCGTTGAAAACTCATCGTTATTCACCACGGCATGCATAAATTCGTCGTTGACGCGCACGGAGTTATTGGCGTTCTGAAAGAAGATCGAAGTAAATGCTTCCGAGTCCGGCCCGGATCCATCGTAGCCGGCGCGCATCAGCGTCCACGCCTTTGCCTCTTCCTTCGACTTGCATTCGATGAAATCGACGATATCCGGATGGTCGATGTTCAGGATGACCATTTTCGCGGCGCGACGCGTCTTGCCGCCAGATTTGATTACCCCGGCAAACGCATCGAAGCCGCGCATGAAACTCAGTGGGCCGCTGGCCACACCGCCGCCGGAAAGATTCTCCGTTGATCCGCGAATGGTCGAGAGGTTCGTCCCCGTGCCCGACCCCCATTTGAATAACATGCCTTCGGTCTTGGCAAGAGTCAAAATCGAGTCGAGAGAGTCCTTGACGGAATTGATAAAGCAGGCCGAGCATTGCGGATTGCGATACCCGGTTGCGGAAAACTCGACGGCGCAAGTGTGTGGGTTCCAATGCCAGTTCTGGGCGTCGGAATCCGGTTCCAGCCGGTCGCACCCCACGTTGAACCATACCGGCGAGTTGAAGGCGACCTTCTGGTTTAGCAGCATATGGGCCAGCTCATCGTGGAAGATGGCCGCATCTTCCGGCGTGCGAAAGTAGCCTCCGGCCAGGCCCCAATCACGAATCGTCTCGGCGACGCGCGAAATCAACTGGCGCGCACCTGTCTCCCGCTGCGGCGTGTCGATCTGTCCGTGCAGATACTTGCTGGCGACAATATTGGTTGCGGTCATCGACCAGTCGGCGGGAACCTCAACATCTTTCTGCTCAAAAATGCTGTTGCCCTTGGAATCTACGATGGACGCGGTTCGCCGCTCCCACTGGATTTCGTCGTAGGGCGAAACACCCGGACGGCTGAAGAACCGCTGGCATTGCAGGCCCGCACCGGTTCCTGAGGAACTGGAAGCGCTTCTGGAAACTGCGGCGGTCTCAACAGTTTTGGCGGCTGCTGCGGATGTTTGCGTCTTGATTGTTTCGGTCATTTGGGGGCGTCTCCTGATGTTGAATGTCTGAGCTGGTTTCGGCCCTCTGAATAGGATGCCGACCCTGCGTTTTGCGTAGAAAGCCTGTCTCGGGCTTTCATGGTTCAAATCTTGCGGGTGTTGCTACGATGCACAGCCTGAGAGAGGCAATTCATTGAATACCAACAGGCTCGAATTTTCCTTGGCCATCAAGCTTCGGAGTCCAGCTTTGCGTCCAACGCGTGAATCTCACAAAAAGCCCGTAGAGGGAAAGTACCGCTGTCTGTAGCGTCTGTCAAGCCTATACCGCTACTAATTGTGTTACCTTTGCAATTCATTGCAAGATTGGCACTTGGCGGCACCGGTATCTCAGTCCGTCTGATCCAATCACTAAAAAAGTTCTGGAGCCGTTGAGAATCGAGCGTGCCCAGATCGGTTAGATACTGTTGTTCAACGGTAGACGTACCCAGCGGGATTGAACCTTGCGCAGGCTTTCCCCTAATAAAAGCTGCATTGCTTGATCTTTCGCTGGACACAAGTCCCGTGGAACCGCTCCAGTGTAGGGTGCCGCTCCATGGCTCGCAAGGCGCAGGAATGGTGCAGATTCGGCCGGCCGCTGTGGAAGCGTGGATAACTGGGGACGAATTCGATCCCTTCGCTCTGAATCTTGTGACCCTTGCGATTCAGGCCGAGTGGTAAATAACGGTGCCTCGCCACGGCCAGAATGCTGAATCAAGTATCGTCAGCCGTCATATCGGCAGAGTGAAACAGGTGGACTCCAAAGGCGAATGGATTCCGCCTTGGATGGATTACAAGCTGCTTCAACTGCTATAAACAAACGGGATATCGCGGCGAATATCAGCGGACGCGACCGACGGGCTTCTTTTGTTTGGGCTTCGCGTCTTTTGCGGTTGGCAGCTCAAAACCGGGGGAACTTTGCTGCTCCATCCAGTTGTCCAGCAAAGACCGCTTGAAGCGCCAGCGATTGCCTAGTTTGAAGGCTGGCACTACGTTTTCCGATGCGTACTTGTACAAGCTGTCGGAACTGATCCCGAGATACTCTGCCGCCTGGCGAATGTCCATCACCTCGCGCGCTTCCCAGGCGACGCGATTGTCGGTCGTCAAAGACTTGGGGCCGGAAAAAGTCAGTGCGGCCCGGCGCTGGTTTGCGCGGGTTGGATTCGCCGTCACTGTCGGAGAGCCGGAAGCTGCGATTTTTCTGCGAACTGAGCCTGCCATGATCTCTCCCCTAAATCCCCATTTTCTCCGGCTGCTGCACCAGCTTGGGACTTTGGTTATAGGCCGTTTTTCTGGGGATTTCAACCCTATTATTTGGGTGTTTGCGGGAAGTACCGCGGTGACTACGACGCATCATTCCGGAGAATTCAAGGAAAACACAACCCGGCAGGGCCGCTTCTTGTTCAACCACTGCTAATAGGGTTGTGGCATGTCTGATTCCCGCCTGTACGGAACGCCCAATTCAGTCTCCGCACCTTTTGCACCCCTAGCAACTCGATCAAGGCAGAAACGGCCAGTCTCTGGTGAGAGCTACTTCTTGATGACAGCCTGCAGATCGCTCGCCAGCGCCAGCAGATCGTCGCCAACAGTGCGGTTCTTTGCAATGGCATCC
>JAKAAZ010000239.1 GCA_021802085.1 Acidobacteriota bacterium | reverse complement strand
AGCCACATGGTGGCCAGCGGTCGAGTGCGCCTTGCATTGACCGAGGACTGGCCGTCGATCACCCCTTTCAAGGAAAATTTATGGGCTGAACTTGCGGACGCGCGCACCCAGCCAGTCGAGGTTTCGCTGCAACTTCTTGACGCTCTGCAAACTCGCTGGTTCGCCCTTCTGCGCTCGCTGGACGAAATCAGCTGGACACACTGCGGCTACAAACATCCTGAATCCGGCGCTCAAACCCTGGAGCAGGTCGCCGCGCTGTATGCATGGCATGGCCGCCATCACACCGCCCAAATCATCGCGTTGCGCGAGCGGATGGGATGGTAGACGGGCCCAATCCAGAGCAACTTGCACTCCAGCTGCAAACTTTTTTGGAGGACCAGCCTGCCTCCGTGCTGTTGGAAAACGGCCGTATCCTGTTCGATCTTCGATTGGCCAGCGCAACCGTTACGGCGGAGCATGGCCATTGCGTCCTGCACGTCTGGTCGGAAGAACGCAATGTAATCCGCCACGTGGTCGACATCACGGTGCGCAAAACCGGCTTGCGTCTGCATGTCCTGCGTATGGGCCAAACCAAGCCGCAGACAATGGAGTTGCAGCCCCAGCAACGGCGTCTGCCTTCGCAGCGCGACAACACCCGCACCCGGTTTATTCCTCTCCTGGAACGCCTGCTGCCGCGTTATTTTCCAGATTTTCAGGTGGACGGATTACGCACGGCGATGGATCTGGAGCGAAGCTTCGGCCCCTCCTACGCGCGCGGAATGCTGGTGCGCGGCAACTCTGCCTGGGCTGTGATTGCAATCAATGGAGAAGAAAGCCAGGCACTCGTCGATGGCGTGCTGACGTTGGGCGTGCTTTGGCTGCAGCATTGCCGGGAACAGAGCGGCGGACGACGCCTGGTGGAAGGGCTGCGGCTGATTCTGCCGCGAGGCAAGTCCGCCGTAACAGCGGCGCGGTTGGCGTGGATGAACTCGCGCGCGGCGAAGTGGGAATTGTATGAACTCGACGAAAAAACCGAGGAGCTGTACCAGCGAGAATTCATCGACCAGGGAAATTTCGAATCTCGCCTGGTCCACGCGCCCAACACAATAGCCGCCGAAGAACGCTTTCATTCTGCCATCCAGCGCGTGCAGGCATTGCTTCCTCCCCATGCTGTCGCACACATGGAGGTCGTATTTCGCAGCGGCAGCGAGGTCGGCCTGCTGTGGAACGGTCTCGAGTTCGCGCGAGTGCGGACCAGCGCGGCGGAAAACAGCTTTGTCCGCTCAGAAGAAATTCTGTTTGGCAGCGGGGCGAACGCAACTAAGTTGACGGAGGAGTCAGCGCCGAAGCTGCGCGAGATGATTGCCGCACTCGTTGCCCGCAGACAGCCAAGTGGAGATAAACGCGACGCGCTCTATCGCCAGCAGCCGGAACGCTGGCTGGAATCCATGTTACGACGGTCGCTCGATTCGATCGACGCCATGATCGAACCACAGCCTGTCTACGCGCAGGTGCCGGCATTCTCCGCGGCAGATCGCGCCGTGCTCGATCTACTGGCGGTGCGGCGGGATGGCCGCCTGGTGGTTGTAGAAATTAAAGCCGAGGAAGACCTGCACCTGGCTTTGCAGGCTCTCGATTACTGGGTGCGCGTGCGGCAACATCATCGCCCCGTTGCCGGGAAAGCCGGTAGCCCCGATTCCAAAAGCGATCTGGAGCGCTTCGGTTATTTTCCCGGCAAGCAACTTCGCGCCGAGGCCCCGGTGCTCTATCTGATTGCGCCCGCATTGCGCATCCATCCCGCAACCGAAGTCGTCCTGCGCTACGTTTCGCCGGAGGTGGATTGGACCTTGACCGCGCTCGACGAACGCTGGCGAGAGAAAATTCGCGTCGTCTTCCGCAAACGCCGCGAGCGGCACGCCTGACGCGCTTCCCCCTTTGGTGTCGATCATCTCAGAAGTGGGTCATTCTGAACGAAGCGCAGCGGAGTGAAGAATCCAGAGAATGTCCGATGAACAATCCGCGCGGCTCTCGTCTGGATTCTTCGCTGGGAATGACGGCGAATCAATTCACGATGAAACAAGGGCCCCGATTGGCTCGGCGGCTTCCACCGCGGTACCGGCCAGTCTGGGCACAAAGAATTTTTCCACCGCTTCGATGATTCCAGTCCCCGTCTTCGCTTCGTAGATCGCCTTTCGCAATCCTGCCCCGCCCGGAACGCCATGCGTAAACCACGAAGCAAATTGCTTCATCTTGCCGGTTGCGTCCGGATATTCTTCATCGAGCAGCATGGAAAAGTAGGTCCGAATCAGATGATAGCGATCGGACTCGGTAGGCTGCGTGTAGGTTCCGCTGGCCGTGTATTCCGCAATCTGGCGAAAGATCCACGGGTTGGCCGGCGCGGCGCGGCCAATCATCACCGCATCGCATCGGGTCTCGGCGACCAACGCGCAGGCGTCCTCGGGAGTGCGAATATCGCCGTTGCCAATCACCGGAATCGTCACCGCTTCTTTGATCGCGCCGATCCACTCCCATCGCGCTTGGCCGGCGTAACCCTGCTCGCGTGTGCGGGCATGCAGCGCCACCGCATTCAATCCGCTCGATTCGGCCAGCCGCGCCAGTTCCACGCAGACAATGTTGTCGTCATTCCATCCCATTCGAAATTTCACGGTAAACGGAATCTTGACCGCCGCGCGAATGCGCTCAAAAATACGCGCGATCAAGGGAAGGTCCCGCAGCAGTCCGCTGCCTCCATTGCAACTGACGACGCGCTTGGCTGGACATCCCAGGTTCAGGTCCACGATGTCAAAACCCGCATCCTCAACAATGCGCGCCGCCTCCGCCAATGTCTCCGGATCGGAACCGAAAAGCTGTGCCGCAATGGGATGTTCGTCTTCGTAGTACATCAGGTATCGTTTGCGCTTCGATTCGCGCATCCGCGACAAGCCGTCAGCAGAGGTGAACTCCGTCATAATCAACCCGCAGCCGGATTGTTGATTGGTGACGCTAGCTTCAATCTCATCGGCAAATTCCGCCGTCGTGCTTTCCTGCGCTGCACTTTGGCTGAATAAACTGGCATTGCGAATGAACCGGCGAAAGACCGTGTCCGTGACACCGGCCATCGGAGCCAGCACCGTCGCCGGCGCGATCCGAACCGAGCCGATGAGCAGCGACGCAGGCACGCGGGCCATCGCAGGCATCGCGTGCTCCGCCGGATTGTCCCAGTGCTTTTTCATAAGACAGCGCTAATCTCGAATCTCTATGTCCGCGGGTGTCTTCTTCTGAAATGCGTCAAACCTCTTGACCTTGTCTGGGGCCAGTCGAAATCTCTCAGCAGGGATAACAATCCTGGCTTCAGGTGGGCCGGATGGCCGCTCAGAAATTGCGATGACTCCCACACGCCCGATGCCGTCTTCCGCAAATAAATTCTGTTTGGATACGAGATCAACAAGTTCTGACGCAACTGCTAGATATTTGAAGTGAAACGCGTCGCTTTTACCCTTAATTATTGGCAAAATGAAGTGGCTCAGAGTGCTTGCGCCCATCCCTCCAGGCTCAAGCAGTATGTGGGGCAGCCCGGGGAGTACGCGAACTCCATGTATATCGCCCGACCCTGCTCGGTCAACCGCTACAACACTTGCAAACGGATATTTCTCATTTTTGTATTTCGGATTAAAGAAAATTTTGACATCTTCCCCCCCTAAATAAATCTTAGGAACCAGCAATTTACGTTGCAGCAAATCCGCAACAGCATTTGCGGCCCTGCCTTGGCGCTGCTTCTCGCTGATTTCATCTGGCGCTAAACGAAATACGGGTTGTGCAATCTGTGGCTTAGACATAGTTCGACTCCCTTTTCAAGACGTTTCTATAGGCCCAATCTGCAAATCGGGTTGCTTTCATGGCTGCATCTTGGGCACTGCTTAAATCTACGATTCCGCTATAGGAGTAAAGCGTTTTCTTTGCGACGAGCTTCTCGACATGCTGTACGCCACTGGCATCGATTCTCTTCTTGCCGCAAGCTGCCTTCGTTTTTCTGGCTGCCTCGGAATGATCCTGCCCTTTGTAGGTCGAGCCTGTCAGCCTTTCCAGCACGGCATCGTTGTAGGCAATCGCGGAGTGGACAGCGAGCAATGCCACCGCCGATTTATACGAAGCGACATCATCCATCAAGATTTTCATCGCGCTCAAGAGTTCCTCGGCTTGTGCTTGATGGCTGGTCACGCTGCATCCAATTTACAACTGTCCAAGAGTGCAGAACCAAAAGGCCCCCGCCGCGGCGGAGGCCTCAGTGTATTTCGACTCGACGATTCGTTACTTGGCGGTTCCGGCTGCGGCGGCCTCTGCCTTCGAGGAGTCCGACTGCGCATATTTGCGGCGGAAGCGCTCCACGCGCCCGGCGGTGTCGATCATCTTCTGCTTGCCGGTGAAAAACGGGTGGCAGTTGGAGCAGATTTCCATGTGAATGTCGCCCTTGTGGGTCGAGCGGGTCTCAAAGCTATGACCGCAGGCGCATTGCACGCGAATCGTATCGTAGGCTGGATGAATTCCTTGCTTCGGCATTGGGACTGAAACCTTTCTCAAAAACGCTACCTTCCAGTTTATGCGAGATTCCCACAGCCTGCAATCCAGACTCTCTTCCAATACGAGATGAGCCTGAAGGCCGGTATTGATTCCAATACAAGATGAGCCTGAAGGGTCGGTCATGCTGGGTAGTGAACATCCGCATGCGCGACGCAGAGAAGTTGAGTTTGGAGGCGATGGGCCGGTTCGTCGCGGCCAGCGAGGAAATCCGGTTTGAGGGCGAAAATCGGCGGCAGCTCTATGGCTGGGTGGAGCAGGTGCTGGTCGGACAGCAATACGCCCAACTGGGCAAGGCGGCGCGGGGCTTGGCGCGGCGCTACATCGAGAAGATGACTGGGCTGAGCCGTGCGCAGGGCACGCGGCTGATCGCGCGCTACACGGCCACCGGGCGGGTGCAGGCGACGGTCTATCGGCGACGGCGTTTCGCGCAACT
>JAKAAZ010000238.1 GCA_021802085.1 Acidobacteriota bacterium | reverse complement strand
AAGAATTACTGGTTTGTCTGGGGCCAGGTCTGCGGCATTCATCAGGTGCTGGTGTCGCGCACCGGCTACACGGGCGAGGACGGTTTTGAAATTTATATCCCCTCCGACCCGGCGACCACGGTGCGCGCGTGGCAGGAAATTCTGGAAGCCGGACGCGAGTTCGAGATTATGCCCTGTGGTCTGGGGGCACGGAATACGCTTCGCCTGGAAGCGTCGATGCCTCTCTACGGGCATGAGATTACCGAAGAGACGAATGTCTTTGAAGCCGGGCTGAACCGGTTTTGCAAACTCGACAAGCCGGAGTTTCTGGGCCAGGCGGTCCTGAAACATGTGCAGGAAAATGGCGGTCCGCGGCGCAAACTGGTTGGCATGGAGATGATCGAACGTGGAATCGGCCGCGATGGCTATCCCATCTGTACGCTTGCCGGAGAACAGATTGGCGCGATCACGAGCGGCTCTCCGGCGCCATATCTGAAGAAAAATATCGCCCTCGGCTATGTTCCTGTCGCGCACAGCGCCGTGGAAACGGAGCTGGCAATCAAGATTCGCGGCCAGGATGTGCGGGCCCGCATTGTTCCGCAGCCGTTTTACCGCCGCCAGAAAAAACTGGCATAAATTCCGTATCCGGCGAAAAATTTCACTGCGGAATAACCCATTCCGCCCCTGCAATTCCCTGGCAACATACAATGGAAGGTGGCGAACCCTATGGCATATCCCAATTCTTACCACTACACACGCGAGCACGAGTGGCTCCAGGTGGAAGGCGCAATCGGCACCGTCGGCATTACCGACTACGCGCAGAACTCCCTGGGCGACATTGTGTTTGTCGACGCACCCAAAGTCGGCGACACGGTCGAGGCCGGAAAGGTCTTCGGCAGCGTGGAATCCGTGAAGGCGGTCTCCGATTTGTACTCGCCTGTCAGCGGCACGGTGACGGCGGTCAATCAGGAGCTGGTCGCAGCGCCGGAGAAGATCAACACCGAACCGCACCAGGCCTGGATCATCAAAGTGCAGCTTTCCAAACCCGCAGAAATCGATGCGCTGTTGAGTTCCGCCGACTACGAGAAATTTATTTCAGAAGAAGAAGCCAAGCAGTAGAAGCGGCCTGAGAATCGACCCATGCGCTATTTGCCAAAATCTCCCGCCGACCGCGCCGCGATGCTCGAAGAGATCGGCGTCGGATCGATCGACGATTTATTTCTCTCGATCCCGGCGGAATATCGCCTGACCGGCGACCTGAACATTCCCGCGCAGATGGGCGAGCAGGAAATTGTCAACTTTTTTCGCGCGGCGGCTGATCGCACCGCCAACGGGTACGCGAGCTTTCTTGGCGCGGGCGCGTATCGCCACTATCGCCCGGTGGTCATCGATGCGCTGGTGCAGCGCGGCGAATTTCTTACCTCCTACACGCCCTACCAGGCGGAGATTTCGCAAGGCACGCTGCAGGCGATCTTTGAATTCCAAACGATGATTTGCGAGCTGACCGGCATGGAAATTGCCAACGCCTCCATGTACGACGGCTCGACCGGCGCAGCGGAATCCGTGATGATGGCCGCGCGAGTCACCCGCCGCAGCCACATTGTGGTGGCGAACACGGTGCATCCGGAATATCGAGAAGTGCTCCGGACCTATGCGCAGCACCAGGGACTGTCGAAGCAGCGCGTCGGCTATGGCGCGGACGGGCGCATCGACATGCAAGTTCTCGATGCCGCCATCACCGACAAGACCGCGTGCGTCCTGATCCAGTCGCCGAACTTCTTCGGCGTCATTGAAGATGTCGCGGCGATTGCCGAGGTGGCCCACGCGAAAGGCGCGCTGCTCATCGTTTCCGTTGCAGAAGCGCTCTCGCTCGGGATCGTGCGGCCGCCGTCGGAGGCCGACATCGTATCGCTCGAAGCGCAATCCTTCGGAGTGGCCATCAGCTATGGCGGACCGTATTGCGGCGTGCTGGCGTGCAAGGAAAAATTCATTCGCCAGATGCCGGGACGTCTGACCGGCGCCACTGTCGACCAGCAGGGTCGGCGAGGATTTGTCCTGACGCTTTCCACGCGCGAGCAACATATTCGCCGCGAAAAGGCGACTTCGAACATCTGCACGAATCAGGCGCTGGTGGCGTTAATGACGTGCATCTATCTCACCATCTATGGCAAGGCTGGAATGCGCGAACTGGCGGAGCAAAATCTGGCGAAAGCGCACTATGCCGCGCAAACGCTGGCTGCGACGCCGGGCAGCAAGTTGCTCTTCGCCAATTCGCCGCGCTTCAATGAATTTGTTCTGGAAACGGCGGAAGCGCCCGACGTCCTGAATGCTCGCCTGTTGCAGCAGAAAATGGTTGGCGGTCTGCCGCTGTCGGCCTGGTATCCGGAACTGCGGAATGCTTCTCTGTGGTGCGCGACCGAACAAAACTCACGCGCGCAAATGGATGCCGCGGCTGCGGTGCTCGCAGGCAAGGAAGCACCCGCACTGGCGTACGTATAAGCATGGAGAACGGAATGGCAACGGAGACAGTACCACCCTCGAACGCGACCGCCTCTGAGTCAAAGGGTTCGCCCTTTGTTGGCGAACGCTCGAAGGTTTCCAGCCACATCAGCCAGAATGAAGGCTTGATCTTCGAGAAATCCTCGCCCGGCAAGAAAGCCTATCGGTTGGCGCCGCTCGACGTGCCCGCAGTCGACGCAAACGCGCTGCTGGGCAAACATGCACGCGAAGATCTTGGCCTGCTGCCGGAGGTCAGTGAGATTGAAATCATCCGCCACTTCACTCGCCTCTCTACGTGGAATTACGCCATCGACCTCGGCATGTATCCACTGGGCAGCTGCACGATGAAATACAATCCGCGCGTCAATGAAATGGTGGCGCGGCTGGAAGGCATCGCCGACGCTCATCCCTACCAGCCTGAATCGCTCTCACAAGGCGCGATGCGGGTCATGTGGATGCTGCAGGAATGTTTGAAAGAAATTACCGGCATGGATGCCATCACGTTGCAGCCGGCGGCGGGCGCTCATGGGGAATTCACCGGTATTCTTCTCGTCCGCGCCTACCATGAGTCAAAAGGCAATCCTCGCAAAAAGATTCTGATTCCCGATTCCGCGCACGGGACGAACCCGGCTACGGCTGCGATTTGCGGCTATCAGGTGCAAAATTTAAAGTCCAACAGCGACGGCATGGTGGACCTGGCGGAACTGGAGAAGCTGGTCGATGAAGAGACGGCGGCGTTGATGCTGACCAACCCGTCCACGATTGGTGTATTTGAAAGTGAGATTCACAAGATTGCGGATGTCCTGCACGCCAAAGGCGCGCTGCTGTACATGGATGGCGCGAACATGAATGCGCTGGTCGGCAAGACCCGCCCCGGCGATTTCGGCGCGGACGTGATGCACTTGAACCTGCACAAGACTTTTTCGACTCCGCATGGCGGCGGCGGTCCCGGCTCGGGTCCAGTGGCATGCAAGAAAATTCTGGAGCCGTTTCTGCCTACGCCCGTTCTGGTCGAAACACCTGAGAACACGCTGACCTTCCACTATGATCATCCGGAATCCGTGGGCCGCGTTCGCATGTTCTATGGCAACTACGGGATGTTCGTCCGCGCGCTCGCCTACATTCTTGCCAACGGTCCCGACGGCCTGCGCCAGACTACGGAAGATGCGGTGCTGAACGCAAACTATATTCGCAGCAAGCTGGAGGATGTGTACGAGCTGCCGTACAAAACCGCCACGCTGCATGAGGTTGTCTTCAGCGATCGCCGACAGGCGCGGAATGGAGTGAAGACCGGCGATATTGCCAAGCGCCTCATCGATTACGGCTTCCACCCTTACACCACTTCATTCCCGATGATCGTGCCCGGCGCGCTGATGATCGAGCCTACCGAGAGTGAGTCGAAGGAAGAGCTGGATCAGTTCGTCGATGCGATGCGCCAGATTGCCCGCGAGGCGGAGGAAAATCCAGAGATCATTCTGCACGCGCCGCACGCGACGCGCGTCTCGCGCATGGATGAAGTCGGCGCCGCGCGCAAACCTGTTCTGCGCTGGAAACCCGACGCCGACGCGTCCGAAGCTGCCGCGTCCGGAGAGAATCCGCCGCTGGTTCCTGCTACCGCGGCGAAGGAATACTAGATGGCCTCAGTCTTTGACGACCAGCGCGAGACGCTCGAAAAGCATGAGTTCATGCTGGGCATTCCTCGCGGCCGCCTCGCCGTCACGCTCGACATGATCACCGACGCGCTGATCCTGGTCGGCCAGCACGGCGTCTATTGCACCTCGGCCCGCAATCCCAACGCGCCCGCCCTGGATCTGCAAACCGTGATGCAGCAGTTGACCGGAGCTAAAGAACTGATCCAGTCCGTCATGCAGGAACTCGACAGTCCGCCCGACTCCAAGTAGCCCATCGCGCGGGCTGAAGGTACCGACAACTATATTGCATTGCCTTCTGATTTTCAGTGGGGCAAACTGATCATCCTAAATACGATACCGTAGGACGATAGCCGAATTGGTCACTGTTGATATGACAGCACAGGAGAAACTCGAACTCGATCTCCGCGATTTCTGGCGCATCCACGATGGAATTGCGGTTTATGCCAAGCTTAGCGTTGAGGAATTTCGGACTCGAATTGAAACGCACAGAGAAGACCTATTCTGTGACGTTATTAATTACGCCGGAAACGGACCATTACAGTGCACACGTGATGCCCATAACGCAATTGTTAGCCTCGCAGAGCGCCTATGCGATTCTATGCCAGTGCCAGAGGATTACTCGGTAGAGGAGCTGGTCGAAGGCATTCGAAAGCATGTGGTTCGCTCTATAGTTGAAGAAAAGCAGGATGAACCTGCATTGTCTCGAATGCTCTCGGATGCCGTAAGTGAAGCTGAAAAGCTCCACCTTGAATGTACCTATCATTTCCCATGCGTAATCGTCCCGTATGAAGAACCTGCTCAATTTAGGATTGGTATCGTAACGTTTACATCGGCCAAGGCGTTTCCAGAGACTTTTGGATCGTATATTCAACGTTACCTGCAAGCGAATTCAAACACGGAATATGGAACTCGCCGAGTAGAGAAGTT
>JAKAAZ010000019.1 GCA_021802085.1 Acidobacteriota bacterium | reverse complement strand
ATTCGAGCACAGAGCCAGCAGCAGCCGGAGCATGCACGTAGGAGAATCCTCGTATGCCCTATGCGACAGGCCCAGCCGGACTCGCGACACTAGTCAGAGGCAGCTCCCGACGGATCAAGATTGTGCGGTTTCGACCCGCGAATATCAGACCGATCGATCGTCGCTAAAATCTGCCCCGACTGCTGCTCGCCCTGTCCTCGGAAAACGACCAATGCAACGACAACGACAACGACAAAAACAACCCCACAGTTTCGCAGGAGTTGACAGGGTCACTCCATATCAGACCTGCTGATGGCTACCGTGGCAACTGGACAATTTCCACGGACGAGACTCGCACCCGTTGGATTTGCAGCTAGCCTCGCTGCACTAGAACCAGACCAAAAAATCCAAGGGGTCGTCCATGTCCGTCGCGAAGACCCGGCAGATGTACTCCGGTGAATCGAAGAGCTGGTATTGCTCTGGCTTTTCTTCCTCCTCTGCCCGCGCATAGCGAAGCGCCAGGAAACGGTGCGCCTTACCCTAGCCATCGGGCTGATAGAGAAACTCGCACTGTTCATCGGCGTCGGTTTTGGGTGAAGGCTTCCAGTCAGCCGCCTGCAACTGATCGATCAGCCGCGCCGTCTTGCGTGCCACCACGATGTAGTGCCACCCCTTTTTTTATAGGCCTCGATCGCCTCGCGGCAGTAGAAGCCGGAATCGGCGCGAGCATAAACACGCTTCACTGTGAGGGAAGGCTCGCGGCGACCGCGTCCAGATGCGCAGCGCGCCACCGCCCACACCCGCTCCCGCATGCGCTTCTCGACGACGAGCGACTGCCGTGCAATGCCCAGATGCAGCGAGGCCAGGAAACGCCAGAAGGTACACTGCGGCGGCAACTCGGCAACATGTAGAATGCCGGTCAGCATTGGCTCGCGCTTCAAGAAACGAAGATGATTCAGCCGCGAAAAGCCCACGTAGCAGGCCAAAATCATCCCCAAAAGAAACCGGAACAGCGGCATGGCGCGCGTCTGCCGCTGGATGGTCAGGGTTTCCTCGATCAGTTGCTGGAACCCCAGCTTCTCCAGCATGGTCGCTACCGGAAGCAGCCCGCCGTACGCGGTCAGATTGTACCCGGAGAAGTCATAGGGCGTGGAAGCCCCGATTTTATTAGGCTCCGGTATATCTCCGCGAAACGCTTGATTTACGCGCCTGTGATGCGTACTCTGATTTCCATTGTTCACCATTTGGGTGACTCCTGGGAACTGATTCGCAAAGCTCTCAACTTCGCGTCTCTACTGTTGTAAAACAGAGTTCTCAGGGGCTGCCAAATGGCTCCCGTGCATTATTCAGGTACAAGGAAAGCTCCAGCGGCTTGCGAGAAGCAGCCACAGATTTGGATCGGAACAGTGAGCATCGCTGAGAACATAAGGATGTGCGCTGCGATGCAGGTTACCCCGCTGTCGGAGAAATATGCCTGGAAGTTGTCTTCCTCAGTTGACGCATAAGCGGGCGGCGATTTCTTCTCGAATTCCGATACCTAACCCGGGTGCAGAGTTCAACGTCAGAGTCCCATTCCCTGCTTCGGGCAATCCACTGAATATTTTCCAAAATAATTCGTTCCCAGTATCCGGTTCGACGTCAGGAAAATATTCCACCAGCGGACAGACATGTGGGGCGCGACTGAAAATCACATGGGTATTGTGCGCCTCGTTTGAATGCGGAATGACAGGAAGCCCTGCAGCCTCTGCCATAGCACAGATTTTGAGTGCTTCCGTGATACCGCCCACGCGGTTGGTATCGAACTGCAAAATGTCTACGGCACGGCGGTCGATCAGATCCTTGAAGTCCCACTTGCCATACGAATGCTCACCACAGCTCCAGCACTGCCAGGGACAGCGCTCTTTCAGCTCTACATATCCTGCAACCTCATGCGGCATCAGTGGCTCTTCGATCCACGCCAGGTTAAAATCGCGAAGCATTTTGGCCATTTCGATTGCATATCCGACGTTCCATCCCATGTAGGCATCGGCCGCTAGTTCGATGTCCTCGCCGACAACTCTTCGAACGGTTCGAACCAGGTCCACATTGCGCCGCATACCGGCTGGGCCGTCCTTCGGCCCAAATCCGAATCGCTGCTTCATACGAACAAACCCAAGGTCCTTCCAGTGCTTCGCCTCCTCGGCAAGCTGGTCAAGGTCCTCCATGGCATAGAGACGACTCACATAACAAGGAACATGGGTCTGAGTGCGTCCCCCTATCAGGTCATAGACGGGTTTGCCTTCCGCTTTTCCGTGCAGATCCCAGCAGGCAATATCCAATGCGGAAATGCCGGTCAATGCGGAACCGGAGCGGCCAAACCGAATCGTAGTTCGATACATCCTCTGCCAAAGATATTCGTGCCGCCTTGGATCTTCACCGATGATCAGATCCGAGTAGTAATCGTCGATTATGGATTTGGCGGCGCCGTGGAATGCCCCCGCAGTACCGACACCAAGCAAGCCATCGTCGGTCTCCACCTCGACTAGCGTGCACATCACCGAACCGAACCAGCCACTTTGCCGTGTTTCGAAATCCTCGAACTGCGACGTGTTCGTAACCAGGTTCCGCTTGAGGGTGACTGGGGCGCGAGAAAATCCGATGTTTCGTGTTCTGATTTTTTCAATTCGCATCGTATCTCCACAAAACTTCCCTAATGTTAAGTGTACTGATCGTCTTCCCAACAAACTATCTTCGCGATAGAGCCCTCCTCATTGTCGCGAAGGAGGCGTGTGGCTTGGTGTGGGTAGAAAATGACAATACGTATCGTGCGCAGGGTAGGTCATAGATTTTCGAGGTATTCATCAAGCTGGTTGATCTGCTCGCGATAGAACGATACGCAAGGGCTACGGCAATAACCGCTGCGAATAATACCTTGCTTCACGAGCAATTGTTTCTCTGCAGCAATTAAAAATTCGACGGACTGCATCATATATTGCAGTAACGGAAGCAGCGTGTGGTGTTCCCGGCGTCCCTCTGCCGGGTTTTCTTGCAGCAAGCGCCACACTTTCACAAACGACCGTACGAGTGATGCGGTGGGCATACATCCCGAGCAACCCGCTAAAACTGCATCCGGCAGATCCAAGCCCATATAGCCGACCAGAGTAGTGACTCCCACAGGTAAAGACAGAAGCGCGGGAATGGAAGGCGACGCATCGACTTTGATAATAGAAACTGGCAAGCGAAGCAACACGTCCGCCGGGATGGCGGTCTGTACAGGCGCGTATTGCAGGATGACAGGAATGTGAACCGCTGCCACGATGGCCTCGACATGGAAAAGAATCGAGTTCAGTGGAGGACTCAGAAAAAAAGGTGGCAGAACCATCACCGCATGGGCGCCGGCCTGCTCTGCCTCCATAGCTTGGCGCACAGCGACCTCGGTGGAGTGGTGGGTAACGGAGATCAGCACGGGTACTCTATCCCGCGTTGTCTCGATCAGTACCGAAGTGAGAATGCGTCGTTCATCATCCGTGAGTTTGTAGTATTCGCTTGCAAGGCCGAACATGGCAACCGCATGGGCGCCGTTCGTTATCGCTGATTCGACGATTGCTGCGAAGCCATTCGCATCCACTTCCCCCTCGCTGGTAAAAGGAGTGGCGAGAATCGGTATGATACCAGCAATTTTGGCAATCACGCGACAATCCCATCGGGGTATTTCTCCAGCACCTGTGGATCGTAGAGTGGAATAAAGTGCTGGATGTCTCGAAGAATGCGTTCATATGCGATGGCGCCTTCGGCCAGGCTTTCCCCAATTCCCAGCGGGTGCCCCTGCAGGTTCCCATATTTGAAGGCACAATCACTGACACCCACCGTCCCATTCTTTGTGCGGATTGTAAAGAGCATGGAGCTACGATGATGGGTACCCACCCACGCAGCTTGGATGCCGGGGCAAATTTCATCCTCATCCGCAAGCAGAACTAGACGGTCGCTCGCCTGAAACAATAGATATTTGAGCACTTCGTCGGCAATACAATATCTACGTGGTACGTGGAGCCAGGATGGTCTCGCTAGTATATCCTCGATCCAACCGCGGCGCGACATACATATCCTCGCATTGGTAAATAGCGGAATGTTCGCGGTGGCATATATTTGTAGGGGTGTTAATAGGACGTGTGTTATCTGGTGCGGTTCAACCCCAACGTGCCGCAACGCCTCTACAGGTGTCTCGATCTCTTTGCGCAAGAGTTCACATCGCGGACCCGCAAACTCTTTCCAGCGCGCATTCATATCCTGTAGGTCATACGGTAGGCCGGTATTGACGATCGCCTTAACATCGCCGCCCTGAATGAAGACCATATAGAAGTATAAAGTCTCCCATTCGCCCCACCCAGTCATCCAGTAAACCTCCGGGCGTGGAACATCGGCTTGCCCCATCTTCAGTACCTGAACAGTATATGAATGCATGAATCAGTTCCTCGGACTGTTTGCGGCGGCACTCTTTTGCGAGTAAGACAATTTTAATTAAGGATAAGAATCTTTTCTTAAGACCTCCAGTGTGATCGCTGCAACGGTCTTGTCCAACTATAAGGGGGGCTATATCGACGAAGTGAAAGAATAGCTTCCAGAGCCGACCTTATACACTGCTGCGCCGTTTTCCATCCGCGAGAACCGCACTCCATTCGAATGTATGACATTGTGTCCGCCTTCCCTGACTAACTTCCTCTCCTTCGCAGGCACGTAGACAGTCGCCGTGGTATTTGCAGGAATGGAAACATTTAATGTAAACCGACTGTTAGCACGTTCCCATGCGATCGCGATCTTTCCGTGCGGAGAATCATGTGACGCTCGCACAAATCGCAGATCGCCAGCGACAGTTGGTTGAATGATGATGTGCTTGAATCCCGGATCATTAAGATCTGCTCTCATTCCAGCCAGATTCTCATAGAGCCAGATCGCTAAATCCCCAACCAGCATCAGGTGATTCCTGGAATTCATGGCGGGGTCCGCAGTATCTCCGTTCCATAGCTCCCAAATTGTGGTTGCACCTCTTCCAATCATGTAGCCCCAGCTCGGATATGTGTTTTGCGTCGCAATTTGGTATGCGAGATCGGCGTAGCCATTGTGGCTGAGCGTGCGCATGATCCATTGGGTTCCAATCAGTCCGGTACCGATATGGGAGTCGGTTTTCAATCGGATGTTTTGTGCGAGCGCGGTTGCCACAGCGATCCGGTGCGCTTCCGGCACCATGCCAAACGCAAGAGGAAGAATACTTGAAGTCTGGGAACCATTTGCATAGGTATTGGTGTCCGCATGAAAGTACTTCGCGTTGAACGCGGAGTTAACTCGATCAGCCAATTTGTCGAATTCCTGCTGGTCGGCGAGTCTCCCGGCGACGACCGCAAATTGCGACATAAGTCGCAATAAGTAATAAAAGTATGTAGTTCCAAGGACCTCTGGACTCGTCAGCCGTGCGGGATCCTTGCTGTGGATCAACGTGAGAGATTCCGGCGGCACGCACCAGTCTCCATAGGTATCGCGTGGCATTAGATCGTCCTTGATCTGCGCGGTCATATAATCCATCCAACGTTTCATGGCAGGATAATGATCCTGGATGATCCTGCGGTCTCCATATTGCTCGTGAATGGCCGCAGCAACGATAATAAATGTCGCCGGCCATGTCACATCATCGCTATAAAATTTCCAATAGCCGGGGGCAACGTCATCCAAAGCCCCTTGTGGGGTCATTGAGTCCTCAATGTCCGCAATCCACTTTGTGTAAAATGAGCTCACATCGAACATAAATGTTTCGCCCTTGCTTTCAGAGGAACGATCGCCAAGCCACCCTTGCCGCTCATCCCGCTGTGGACAGTCGCTGGGGATGCTACGGTAGTTTCCCTTGACTCCCCATAGGACATTCTTATAGATGTGGTTCAGCAGATCGTTTGAAGTCACGAAATCCGCGTGCTGGTCAAGCGCATCGTGGACTACCTGTCCTACTATCGTGGAGAGTGTAGGCGTGCCGGGGAACCCTGTGAGCTCAACATAGCGAAACCCGTGATATGTGAATCTGGGCTGATACGACTCGGCAACTGAGCCGCGGAGCACATATATATCTGTTGCTCGAGCACTGCGGAGGTTGTCCGTATACAGCATTCCGTCGTCGCGCAGCGTCTCCGCGTGTCGCAAGCGGATGCGTGTTCCTCTAGTTCCCGCGACGTGCATGCGGCACCAGCCAACCATATTTTGCCCCATATCGAAAACATAGACTCCCGGTCGCGGCTGGGTGATCTTCACGGGTTTCATCTCATGAACTACTCGTATTGGTCCATTCATTTGCGCCGAAAGCCGTCCGGTGGGAGCATCCACCAACTCCGCTGCTTGCCAGGCGGCATCCGAATAAGCTACCTGGTTCCACCCATCGAGTTCCAGCCGCGCGTCGTATTCTTCGCCATCGTATTCATTGTTTGCGCGAATCGGGCCGTCCGATGTTATCTTCCATGTGTCATTGCTAAAAAGTATCTGTGTGGAACCATTCTCGAATTCAATCTCGATTTGCAGGATCAACTTCGGATATCCGAAGGTTTGCGTATGTGGAATGTAGTTTCTCAGTGAGAAATACCGTCCATTTCCTAAAAACACGCCAACTGCATTGGAACCCGTTTGCAAAAATTCCGAAACGTCATGCGTTCGATAATAGACTCGCTTATCGTAATCGCTTAGGTTAGGCGCAAGAACTTCGTCGCTGATTTGTCGCCCGTTAATATATAGCTCGTACACGCCTACTCCGCTGATGTAGGCTGTAGCGCGGCGAACTTGCCCGCTCAGTTTAAATTCCTTGCGCAGCAAGCGTGCCGGAAGTCTGGTTCGTACCGGAGGCAAAGCATCTGGGACCGGTAGATCGACGACATGAGCCGTTGACCATCCAGCATCGTTCAAGCCTCGCTCAGGAACTTCGGTTGCCTCTCTATCGGAAACCTTCCAATTCTCGCCGGTGCGAAGATGGAGTATTGTTCCGTCGGCGAGATCCAGGGTAAGGCCGCCGATGATACGCGGAGGGAGTTGGGAGGAACCAGGTTCGATGGCGACAGCTACAAAGTTGTCCCCGACATGCAATGTCGATGTGATATCAGCTGCCACCAGTTGGGGCATCGAGCGGCCTGCCGCGGACGAAATCTTAGTACCATTGACGAAAACTGTGATTGCATTCGAGCCGGTGATCATCATGATCCCGGAACTGACTGGATTGTCTGTCGGTACATTGAAAATGCCTTGGAAGGAGCGAGGTCCGTTCCCAGGATCGCTGGACGAAATCCAGTGCGCGTCTTCGATTTCCTCGGCTATGCCAGCGCCGCCATCGAGACCTATCCACTTCGCCTGCCAATCCGTGGGGTCGAGTAAACCCATGGACCAGGCAGCCGGCTGACTCCATGCAGAGCTTTGTCCAGCCTGATCCCATACCTTGACTTTCCACCAAGCGCGCATTCGAGAGGCTAAGGGTTTTCCAGCGTACTCGATCTGGATGGAAGTCCCGGAAAGGACCTTTCCGGAGTCCCACAAATCGCCTCGGCCGCTTTCCAATCCTTCAAGGCTGCTGGCTACAAGGATGTGATACGCACTCTGTCGAAGATTGCGCTGGCCTACATCTGTACTCTCCAGTATCCAGCTAAGCCTCGGTCTGGTTACATCGATCCCGAATGGATCGGTCCGATATTCACAGCGAAGGCGGGTGGTCCGCAGGCTCGTCGATCCCGGCAGCGCCGCCGGATGTACCGACTGACTCAAGAGCGTAGCATCACTCGCAAGTCCGGCAATAATCATCAGTTGGATTGCTTCTCGCCGATTCATAACCCTCCATCGTTATTTTATTGTAGAACAGGCAGCCTCTTCGGAGGGACTTTCCGTTCTAGGATGGATCTCTCATGTTAGAAGCAGGAAGGGATGAAGCTCGCCCGGAAGCGAGTGCCAGATTGTTGGAAAAATGGAGACCCGCCGTTGATAGAAGAAATCGTAGACCGCAGTCGCGCGGTAAAGGCAGCCATCAATAGACAAGCTTCATTGCGAACTCCAGTATGCGCGGATCGAGGGCGCTTGTAACATGCCCGAAATTTCCCGCGCCAAGGCTAGTGGATACATTGTTGAAGTTAGGGTGGTTCGCTACGTTGAACGCTTCAGCGCGAAACTGCAAGTCGAGGCGGCTTTTGATTGGAAACGTTTTGTAGAGCGCTACATTGAAAGATATCTGGTGTGGGCCGCGGATCGTGCCGTTGCTTGCATCACCGAAGAAGCCATATTTTGGAGCAGCGAACGAATTCGTGCTGAACCATTCATTTAGCTTCCCTATCGTGTGTATAGGCGCCACCTGGTTCGGGCGTATTGCCAGGCCAGCGGTATTTGTGACCAGACCTGGACTAAACGCAAAACCGCTTTGATACAAAGCTAAGCCAGCAAAGGTCCAATTTCCCAGAGTTTGTGCCAGCATCTTGCTGTCGTGCTGGAAGAATGGAAGGTTGTAGACCCATGTGCCGGTCAGGTCATGGGTGAAATCATAGTCCGGCGGACCGTACTCTGCCGCCACGTTGCGGGGATTCTGGACAACCGCTCCGACCGGCGATCCGCCAGTGTGGGAGCCAATGGTTCCCAGAGATTTACTGTAGGTATATGCTACATTGACCTGGGTGCTGTTGGTTCTGTATATCAGTCCGGTTTGCAAGGAATTGTAGTTAGAACTGCCTTCGTCATACTCTGTATTGATGTTGCTGTAGCCTTGATAAGGCCGCGTGTGATCGGGAGACGCTATTCCGGCATTGATACAAGGGTCGAAGTCATAGGAAGCGGATGGTACTTGCCCCGCGGGCAAACAATTGCCGGCACTGGGGGTGGTCACAGGGAGCGAAAAGTTTTCGTTGAAGCCCGTCGCTTCCAGATGGCGGCCCTGGCTACCTACATAGGCAACTTGTGCAACCATGCTAGGCGCGAGCTGATGTTCAAGGGTCAAGCTATAGGTTTGAATTTGTACGGGCGTGAAACTAGGTGGAATCACATTCATGCTTTGTGTGGTTGGTGCTTTCGGAGTGCCGGCCGTTGCGTCGCTGAGCAGACTGTTCAGGATGTTTGCACTTTTTACGTAAGGAGGATTTTGCCCGTACGCCGCATTGAGCTGGGCCAGCGCATCTCTGGAATATACGATTCCATACCCGCCTCGTATCGAAGTCGTTCCGTTCCCGCTGAGATCGTATGCAAAGCCGACCCGCGGACCGAAATTCAGCTTCTTGGGAATAAAAAAACCACTGGGAACCCCATTTTGTCCGGCGAAAATGATGCCATTCAAAAGATTGGCAGGTTGACCAGCCGAATTCAATGGAACATTTGATCTGTTGATTACCAGGCTTCCATTTACATTTACGACAGGCGCCTGCGCCGGGTTATAGAGCGTGGGCGAGAAACCTGTGACTTCGTCGCCGCTCGCGGTATCGCTGGAGAAATACTGCCAGCGCACGCCCAAGTTCAGCGTCAACCGTGGACTTACCCGCCAGTCGTCCTGTACATAGGCCTCTCCTTGGCGATAGTGGCCATATACGCGCCTTTGCTGATTCACCTGCGAATACGTGGCGTCGAGTCCAAGGAGATAGTCGGCGGCCGGATCCCCGGTATGCACTCCGCTGAAGCTGAAGTTGCCCATAGGATTGCTGAAGGCATTCTGCCGCTTAATACCGAAGATATACAAGGCGCCCGCTTGCAGGACATGGTTCCCTTTCACCCAACTTGCATCGTCGGATGCGATTCCTTCTCCGTCGCTGGCATAGATCGGCAGATCGCCTGGACCGTTTCCAGACCATCCTCGCGACAAGCTGATGTTCGGCATACGATTCAGTGGATCCGCCCCCGGAAATGACTGTATTATGTGAATCCCAGCAGGAAGCGGCGCGTTTTCGAGGAGATCTGCCTTGGTATAGGTCTCGGCCAAACTAACCGTGTTCAAGACGTTCGGCGTGAAGGTCGTAGTCAGACGAACCATTCCATTGAAGCCTGTCGTGTATTCGATCTCCGGAATCAAGGGCGTAGGATTGTTGCCTAAACCGAGGCCATCCGGAAAATGGTTGTCCACTTGTTCGTACATAAAACGTCCCGTCAACAGATTATTGCCATTGACATATTGGTCCAGGCGATATTGGGAGTCGCTTTGATTCGTTGTCTCGCTCCCTTGATTGAGATAGTTGAGGAAGCCTCCAGATGGATTGTTGGGGAGTGGCCAATATGTATTCATAAGGGCTACCGCAACCGGGTCGAAGCAGGCAGGGTTCAGGGTTTTCGGGCCCGCGATACAGTTGCTTTTTCCCTCCGATGCCAACAGCGCCTGGCTGTGCGCGTCCAAAGTAAGGTTGCCTGTCAGCGTGGGGCTGGCGCTAAAGTCCCCATTTCGCATTGCCTGGGGGAACAGTGCGCCACGGACAACTTGTCCGGCGCTGATCAGGTACCACTGATTCGAGGCAAATCCGAAGGACTTCTTGTCCCGTTTCGTGTTGTAGATTTTGGGAATGATGAATGGGCCGCCAAGCGTGTAACCGAAGATGTTCTGGTGGAGTGGCTGCGTGGCGGTCGTGAAGTAGTTGTTGGCATCGAAAGCATTGTTGCGCAAATAGTCCCATGCGGAACCGTGAAATGTATCCGTTCCGCTTTTGGTCTCAACCATAATCTGAGCGGCTCCGATTCCATATTTCGCGCTGTAATTGTCTTTGAGAACTCGAAACTCAGCGATGCCATCCACGATCGGCAAAATATCAACGTTGGATAGATTGCCGGTGTTGACATCGTAAATGCCGTCAATGTTATAGGTGGTGTATTCCACGCCCTGTCCGTTGATGATCAGCGTCGTCGAGCCGTTGATCCCGCCTCCTGTCAGAGAATTCGCGCCGACGGTACTGCTGACGCCGGGAACCATGATGGCAAGAGTTTGAAAGTTCCTGCCATTTAACATCAGGTTGCTAACCTGCTTCTCAGTAATCGTGCCGCCGCTCTCTGAAGTTTGTGTATTGACCTGGACAGCATCGGCCGTAACGGTGACCTGCGAGGAAGCGCTGCCAACTTGCAGCGTCACATCGTTCGCGCGGCGAACACCTGGGGCAACGTGCATATCCCGGGTAACGCTTTGCTTGAATCCGTCCTTCGATATGGTCACTGTATATGTCCCTGCGGGTATCGACTCCGCCGAGTAAAAACCGGTGCTATCCGTGGTCACCGTGCGTGCAACACCCGTACCTTGATTGGTGATTGTCACCGTTGCCGACGGCAGCGAAGCTCCCGTCGAATCCGTCACCGTCCCCGAAATGGCTCCTGTACTGGCAACCTGTGCGAAGCCGGCGACAGCAACGGCCAGTATGAGTACTGCTATGCTTCCGCGGAGCACGACATGACTAAGTAATCGGTGCATCGGGTGGATTCTCCAAGATTGAAGTTTATCCATTTTGAATCATCGAAACTTCCAGCAACCGTCTCAATGGATCATAAAACTATCGCATCGATAGAGATATTGTCAACTTTTTTTCGTTTATATTCGCATGGAACCTGTTTTAAATCGCCGATAAGGCAAACCCTGTTGCATATCAGGGGATTCAACCGATTGATTATTAAACATTTATCGTTTGTCTCGGCGACAGGAATGGCAGAGTTAGAGCGTGCGCCGACGTCGGGTTGTGCCGACCGCTTTCCGCCGCGCGGATCGGGATCCCAGTCCTCGAGGATTTCTCGCGGGGTCGAAGGGTTCCACGCGGCGAGAACGAGAATCACTGTTTATTTATCAGAGGCAGGATCAAAGAGGAGGTATGCGATCCGCCATAGTAGACCGTGTTGCGGGCTTTGACTGTGTTGGTCCATTGCTCTGGAGGCGCGGCCGTATTTGGATTTGGTTCCAGGCGGGGGAAGTCAGTGCTGCTGATGTCCAGGCGGATACGGTGACCGGGCTCAAAAAGATTGCTGGTGGGTCCAAGATCGAGCGCGAGCCGATACACAGTTCCGGGCGCCATTAGCGTGAGATTGTTCATGCCATTCCGGTAGCGGGCACGAATCTGACCCTCCGCAATAATCATGGAGTAGCCATCCGGATAGACATCCGAAAGCTTCGCTACAAAATCTGTGTCGGGGGCAGTCGAGGAAATCCATAATTGCGCCTTGACATCTCCGGCAATGCTGATCGGTGTGATTAGCGGCTGAGTTGTGAAGGTGAGAACATCGGCTCGCTTTTCAAGCGCTGCCTGATTCTGGACGCACTCGGCATGGAAATGGCCGCCATGGGTAGGGACGGGGTCGGACGGATCGTCTTCAAGCGAGGATGACTCTTCGTTTCCAGAGGATGTGGTGCGGAGTAGTCCTTGAGGCTGAAGATAGAATTGGACTGCGCGAGTCCCGGCGGGCGGCCACTCATTTAACGACAGCCATTCCCCTCCTGGTTTGATCTTCCCAGCCTTCAGTTCACCTTCCACTCCACCTCCCATACGGAAGATATGGATCGGCGCAGAGTCGATGATATGAAGAGGTGCCCCTCTCATCCAGTGATTGAACCAATCCAATTCCAACGCTTGCTCGTCCACAGCGGCTGACAATCCAAAATCGGCTTCGCCGCAGGTAGAGTTGCCAGTGGCATGCGGCCACGGACCAATCATCAATTTTTTCGGCGATGTCTGGATCTTCGAAAGCTGCATAAAATTCTCGATCACCCCGCCGACCGTGCCGTCGTACCAGCCGCTAATGAAAAACATGGGCACGTCTTTAAACTGGCGATAATATCCCGCTGGATAAAAATCCTGCTGTTTCCAGTAACTATCGAGGGTGGCATGCTTATACATATCCCGAAAGATTTTTTCATAGAGGGGAAGAGGTTTGAATATCTCTCCCCGCTGTGCAGGAGGTAGTTTGAGCCATGGATTTGGATTGTTAAAAGTTTCTGTCAGCTCAGAGCGTACTTTGGGCAGGTTTTCGGCCTGTTGACTGGTTTGCGCCATATAGAGAATCCATTGGGACATATTCATACTTGGAACACCGCCGGGGTACGGAAAGAACTGCGATCCGCCAACGACTGGGAACATTGCCACAAGATGCCGAGGAGCGAGCATGGCTGCGGTGTATTGGGTCCAAGCCCCGTAGGAAGCCCCAACTGTTCCTACCTTGCCGTTCGACCAGGGCTGGGCCGCCGCCCACTCAATTGCGTCATAGCCGTCCTTTCCTTCGTTCAGAAGGGGATAGAACTGTCCCTGCGAAGCAAAGCGGCCACGACAATCCTGCGCAACGACGATGTATCCGTGTTGAGCGAAAAAGATTCCCTCCTTACGGATGCCGCTTTTGTTGTAGGGCGACCGATCTACTAGGACGGGGAATCTTCCGGGCAACGGGACACTCTGCTTTGCCGGTCTATAGATGTCGGTCGCAAGTTTGACTCCGTCTCTCATCGGCACCATGACATTTTTCTCAACGGTGTAACCAGAGTGGTTCTGTGCAGCAGCAGAGGTCTCGACAACAGCGTAATCAGTGTCCCCCGTTTGCGCGGCTGAGGCACTGGGGAAGAGAGAGGAAACAACAAGCACCCCCCCGAGCATCGTTTCAATGACCTTCATGCGGGCTACTTCCCCCTCTTTCGTCCAGTCATCCTTTGGTGACGCTTTACATGCGATCACGGTCGAACATATCACAAACGGAAGATAATTTACGCTCACAAGTTGACACAATGTTGCATAATTGGGTAACCTACGCTTGCTTTGGCATCTGGGTTCTCCTGAAAGAAGGAAGGTGAATGGCTGGAATGGACCTGCGAATATGACAGTTTGATCGTTTTCCTTGGCTGGATTCTTTGTGGACCAGCAGATGTTTCTCTATATTATTTCGGTTACAGGAGATCGTGATGTCAATTACCAGAAGACAGCTACTCGGCACGGCAACGGGCGCACTGGCTGGCGCATACTTACGCCCACGCGTTGCCTATGCGCGGGACCGGAAGCCAAATCTGCTCTATATTCTGGCGGACGATCATGCCGGGTATGTGATGGGTGCGCAGGGGAACAGTCGAGCGTACACCCCCAATATGAACCAGCTGGCTTCTGAAGGAACCAGGTTTGCACGACACTATTGCAACTCGCCGGTATGCACGCCATCTCGGCAGTCGTTCTTCACCAGTCAGCTCCCGCATTCCGCGGGCGTTACCGTTCTAGACGGCGTACTGGCGGAAGATAAGCCCACCCTGGCGAAACAATTGGGGGCAAGCGGATATCAGCCTGCGGTTTTTGGCAAGATGCACTTCAACACGCCAGGCCGGCCTGGTCTGCATGGCTTCGACCTTGCGGAGACGGAGGATATCGTGTCACGGGATTGGGCGGCGGCCGTGGGTCCAACTCCCGACTTCGGCGATATTCGCGTAAAACCGAAATGGCGACCGTTCCAAGATCCAGCCAGTATTTGGCTCGATTCGGACAAGTTGCCATTCCCACGCACCTATGAGCAGATGGAAAGCACATGGGTAGTCCAGCAAGCAACGAACTATCTCCGCGAGCACAAAGATGATCCCTTCGCATTGTGGGTCAGCTTCCGTGAGCCTCATTCGCCCTATAATTTTCCAATCGAGGACCGAAACGATTTCAATGCCGCGGATTTTCCTGTTCCCGAAGTAGGGCCTGAGGATGCAGGTCAGATTCCTCTGGTCTTCAGAGGTTTGACCGACAAACAGAAGCAGGGCATTATCGCCGCCTATTACACGTCCGTGCGCTTCTTAGACCGGAATGTAGGCGCAGTTCTGGATGCAGTGCGCCGACTCAATCTGGAGAACGACACGCTGGTGATTTATATGGCGGACCACGGCTACAGCCTGGGACAGCACGGCAGGTTTGAAAAGCATGTCTGCTATGATCCCGCCCTGCAGGTCCCGCTCATCATGCGCTGGCCGGGACGCATCCGTTCTGGTACTGTGGTGCAGAATTTTACGGAATCCGTCGATGTGCCGCCAACGCTATTGGAAATGCTGGGCGCGGAGCCATTCAGTTTGAATCATGGGCAGAGTCTCTCCGGATACCTGAGGACCGGGCGCAGCACGAATCCACGGCAATCCATCTTCAGCGAATATCTTGAAAATGAAGAAGCCTGCGTTCGGACGGACCGCTGGAAATTGATTTACTGCAGCGGAAAGCGATTCAGGCTGGATGGCTACATGACAGATGATCCGCTGCCGGGACGTACGATCCATCTTTTCGATTTGAAGAACGACCCGGGAGAATTTCAGAACGTGGCTTCCCAACACCCCGAGGTAGTCCAGAACTTTTCCATGCAGATGCTGTCGCTCTTTCGTGCAACGCATCCACAGGCGGCCGAGGAACCATCCGGCATGAGCATGAATGACTCGCTCGACTGGTATCTGCGTCCTCGCGATGCCAAGGTACACTGCATGAAGTTTGATTTTTGCCAACCGTCCTGAGCGGAACGAACTGGCCATAGAAAGCTGTCGGTACCGCATGTTTCAGAGCCATTTCCCGATTCGCTGTAATCAGGCACATATGGGCGTCTTTCGGAGTATCAAAAACTCCCGATAACAATCTCAACTTCACGATTCTGTCTGCAACCGGTCTTGGGATCACCTATACTCGGAGGAATTTTATGGATCGCGGATTCCGCATGTTGGACCGTCCTGCCTGCCTGCGCCGTCTTCCGTCGGGCATGCTGGCGACACTGCTGTTGTGTTTCATCTGCGGGGTGGCGGCTCCCTGCTTTGCTTCACCGGTTAAGGGCCGACAGATGTTAGCCGCTACTCCGCCGATGGGGTGGAACGACTGGGCCCAATATCAGTGCGGTTATACCGCGCAGGATATTCTCGCCAATGCCAAGGGCCTGGTGAAGACTGGGCTTGCCGCACATGGCTACAATACGGTGACCATCGACGATTGCTGGATGCAGAAAGATCGCGATGCCCAGGGCAACCTGCAGGCCGATCCGCAGCGCTTTCCTCAGGGGATGAAGCCGGTCGCCCAAGCCATCCATGCGATGGGTCTGAAGTTTGGCATCTATGAGGATGCCGGCTACGAAACCTGTGATGGCTTGGCCGGAAGCGGCGAGCCTGATGGAGGCGGCAAGGATCATTTTCTCCAGGACACTCGGCTATTTGCATCGTGGGGCGTCGATTACCTGAAGCTGGACGGCTGCAAGGTCTATGTGCCCGCTGGCGGCACCAAGGCTGACGCCTACCGCAAGGCCTATGCGGCACAAAGTGCAGCGCTGAAAGCTGTGAACCGCCCTATGGTTTTTTCGGAATCGGCCCCGGCGTATTTTCAGGGAACGCCCGACTGGTATGACGTCCTGAGCTGGGTTCGCGACTACGGTCAGCTCTGGCGCGAAGGTTCAGATATGGCGAACTTCCATGTGAAGAAACCGGACGATCCCCGCTTTCATAGCGTGCTTTGGAACTATTCCTACAATCTTCCGCTGGGCCGATTCCAGAAACCCGGCAACTGGAATGACGCGGACTTCATCATCGGTGGCGCTGACGGCATGAGCCTGGCGGAAACCCGCACTCAACTCGCCTTGTGGTCGATGATGTCGGCGCCATTGATCCTCAGCTCCGATGTCGGCAGGCTCAGCCCACAGGCGGTGGCGATTCTCGGCAACAAGGCCGTCCTCGCGATCGATCAGGACGCGTTGGGCAAGATGGCCACGTTGGTGCGGCGTAACCAAATCATGGATGTCCTGTTCAAGAAGCTTAGCGGCGGCAGTTACGCGATCGCGGTGCTCAATCGCGGAACTTCGCCGATCCAGCTCGAACTGCATCCTGCCGATTTCGGCTTTGCGGCGAACGCCGGATGCCGCCTTACAGCATGGAATCTTTGGAGCGGAACGGATCAACCTGCGGCATCGACCTTGCAGGCGAACGTTGCCAGTCACGATATCGCGATCTGGCGCGTCCACGCTGCACCCTCCTGCGGCACGCCGACGCGCACGGGTGCCATCATCATGGTCGCAGCCGGCAGGCATCGCGACATGGACAACGACACGCGCTGTCTGGCTGTCTCGGGAAGCGTCGAGGATTGTGCGGGAACTTCAGCGGAAGCTTGGACGATCACGCCCAGCGGAGCCTTGAAATCTGCTGGAAAATGCCTCGTTCCTGCGAACGGCAAGCCGTCGATGCAGGGATGTTCCGCCCGCAAAGACCAGCGTTGGAAATATACACTGCTCGGAAATTTAGTGAGTGCCGATGGCGAATGTCTCACGGCAAGCGGCCCGGACAATCAATCGCAACCCCTGAGCATACAGACCTGCGGACACAATCAGTCGGACCAAATTTGGTCACTGCCCAACTGAACTGGAATAAAAGGAATGAAGCAAGAATAATCCGAGCCATGCGTGCGCCGAGAAACGTGAGTCAAACGAACCAGGCGCGTTTCTCCTTCATTCGGAGATCGTCCTCCGACACCGCTATGGCTGCAGTAGTTCAATACGTGGAGTCGCTTCTTCTCCCGCTAGCGTGCTGTATGCATCTGAATTCTAAAGTATGACGTCTATCACATGCGGTCGAATGGGCTACATATTCCAGTCTGGAGCCTGTGGGCAAGGAAGCGGAGAAAGACATGACTTCGAATACGGAGAAATATCAATCGCACATCACTCCTTCACCGGATCGACTCAAAGGCAAGGTAGCGATTATCACCGGGGGAGCAAAGGGCATTGGGCGTGCGATCGCTCTGCGATTCGCCCAGGAAGGTGCCGATATCGCGATCGCCGATATTTGTACTGATTCAATGTCATCTGCAGAGAAGGAGATTCGCGCACTTGGCCGTGAATGCATTGGCCGGCAAACTGACGTAGCGGATCGCGAAAATGTAGAAAGAACTGTGCAGGCAGTTCTTGACCGTTTCTCGAACATCGACATTTTGGTCAACAATGCCGGAATTATCGTGTTCGGAAGTATCATGGAGTGCGCTCCAGAAGACTGGAAACGCATGCTCGACGTCGATCTTACAGGCGCATTGCACTGCGCGCAGATCGTGGGGCAGCACATGCAACAGCGTAACCGCGGGGGGCGTCTCATTCACATCGGCTCGACTGCATCGTTGCTGCCCACGGCACAGCAGGGAGCGTATTGCGTAGCCAAGGCAGGGTTGCGGATGGTCAGCCGGATGGCGGCGATGGAGCTGGGACCATATGGAATCACTTCCAATCTGCTTTGCCCGGAGGGCGCCGTAACCGACATGAACCGGGAATTGCTGAGCGATCCGGAAGTAATGCGCAAGCTGGAAAGCAAAATACTGGCCGGGCGACTGGCAACAGCAGAGGAGATCGCGGCGTCAGCCGCTTTTCTTGCGTCGGATGAAGCTGCATATATCAACGGCGCCGAATTGGTGCACGATGGTGGGATCACAATAAGTCCTTTATGGTGGAGATGAAGGGCTCATGCTCTTGCTACGATCCCAGCCTCGCAGAATCGTAAACTTCGATTTCCCGCGCCGTCCTTCCTTAGACTAATTCGCATTTGCGTCTTTCCACTCTTCGTACCAAGCCATCTGGATCGCTTCCAGCTTCCCCTCATTCGACTTTTGCGGATCATCCGCGAAGCCAGGAAGTTCCGTCACGAAGCGATGCAGTTCTGTGAAGCGAACAGTCAGCGGGTCAGTCTCAGGAAATTTTTCCTGCAGCAAGATTCCAATCTCTTCAGCGTCACTCCAGGTGATTTGCGGCACGGGAACTCCTTCGGGTTTTGATTAGGAATTGGAGGACTTCGCCGTCTCGTCCGCCAAGGAAAGAGGTTTGCCTTCGGAGACGTAATTGCGGTTCCACTTGGGAATTTCTACCACATAATTACCTGGCCCAGTGATTACGGCCTGGCAACCAAGCCGGGAGTTCAGTTGAACATCCGCCGCTGTTTCCATACGGTCCAGCTCGTCGTCGTCGGCCTCGCTGATTCCGGATGCGCCCTCTTTGACCCAGAGATGACAAGTGGTGCAGGCGCAGGCGCCGCCGCAGGCGTGATCGAGAAAGATGCCGAAATTTTCCGCCACGTCAAGGAAGGACATAGGCTTGCCATGGTGATCGTACGGCATGGTTCCATAGTCGAATTCGACCGTACGGCCTTCGGGAAGAAAGGTCACCCGAACCACGCCAACTGCGGGTGGCTTGGTCAAATCGATGGGCTTGTCGGTTTCAATGCTGCTGGTATGTGCCATAGGCTGCTCTCACTTATTTTGAACTTCAGTTGCGGTCGGCGCAGTTTCAAACTCCGGCGCGGCCATCGGATGAGGTGCGGTGGGGCCGTCGCCCATCTGCCGGACTGCGGCATCCATCGTCTTGCCCTTCATGGCAGAGTGGACGGCCGCGTCCATTTGCAATTCCGCAAAGTTCCGGGTTGCATAATCGAGCGCGTCGATTGCGTTCCGGATCGCGTGATAATCGTTTCCGCAGCGCGCCTCTTCCAGATTGGTGCGCGTCTCCCGGATGCGGGCTACTTCCACCGGATTCAACAGTTTCCATGCAGGGCTCAACGGCGCTTTCTCGACCGCGATGAGAATGGTTTCAGCCTCGCTCTTGGCCTCAATCAGTTGCCGCTCGCGGAAGTCCTCCTCGGCGTGGTCAAACGAATCCAGAATCATCGTTTCAACTTGCTCATCTGTCAGGCCATAGGTGGGCTTCACTTCAATCTCTGCCTGCTTGCCGCTGCGCTGCTCGCGTGCCGTCACGTGGAGAATGCCATTCGCATCGATCAGGAATTTCACCTCAATCCGCGGCATGCCCGCGGTCATGGGCGGAATCCCTTTCAGGTCGAACCGGGCCAGCGAGCGACAATCCTTTGCCAACTCACGTTCGCCTTGCAATACATGGATGGCGACATTCGTCTGGCCATCGATGCCGGTCGTAAAGTGTTCGGTCGCGGAGGCGGGAATGGTGGAGTTGCGCTGGATGATGCGCGCTACGACGCCGCCAAGCGCCTCAATACCGAGCGATAACGGGGTTACGTCCAGCAGCAGCAGATCGTTGGTTGCCGTCGAATCGCCTGCGAGAATGTTGGCCTGCACCGCTGCACCGAGTGCCACCACTTCGTCGGGATTCATTTCGGCGTGAGGCATTTTTCCGCGCGCGGCCAATCCGAAAACTTCGTCGACCAAATTGCGGACACTGGGAATGCGGGTAGAGCCGCCGACGAGAACCACTTCTTCGATCGCTTCAATTTTGATTCCAGCATCCTGAATTGCCTGCCGGCAGGGCGCGATGGTCCGCTCAATGACAGGGCGAATCAGCTGCTCGAATTGATCCCGCGCGATCGCTCGTTGATAGCGCTCGCCCGTCGGTAAGGTGATATCCAGCATAGTGGAACTTTCAACCGACAGCGCAATTTTCGCATCGATCACCGCCTTGCGGATCGCCTGGATGGCTTCCCCGTTGCGCCGGACATCCAGACCGAGATCTCCAGCAATATCCTCCAACGCAATCGCGATCAGAAGATTGTCGATATCGTCGCCGCCCAAATGCGTGTCGCCATTCGTGGCAATCACTTCAAAGATGCCATCGTGCAGTTTCAGGATGGAGATGTCGAAGGTGCCACCGCCGAAGTCATAGACCGCAACGATGCCATCTTTCTTTTTATCCAGACCATAGGCAAGTGCGGCGGCGGTGGGTTCATTTACCAACCGCAACACTTCCAGGCCGGCGATCCTTCCCGCGTCTTTCGTCGCCTGACGCTGCGCGTCATTGAAGTACGCGGGCACGGTGATGACCGCTTTTTTTACCGCGATGCCGGGGCCAAAAAAGCGTTCGGCATTTTGCTTGAGCCGGCGAAGAATATACGCGGAAACTTCCGGTGGGGTCAGTTCGCGCGTACCGAGTTTAATTCGGAGTACCTCACCCGGAGCGAGGTCTTCCGCCAGCCGGAAAGGGAAAAACTTGAGCTCGTCCTGGACATCCTCAACACCGCGGCCCATCAGCCGTTTCACGGAGTAGACAGCACGATCCGGAGTCTCCAGTAGATGTTTGCGCGCAGCATTACCGACGATGAATCGGTCGTCTGCGGCCAATGCAACCACCGAAGGCACCAAATTCAAACCGTCTTCGCCAGGAACGACGACTGCCTGGTCACCCTGCATAAACGCGATCAGAGAGTTGGTCGTGCCCAGATCAATGCCTACTACCCGCTCGTCAGCCATGCTTCGTCAATTCCATTTCCAAAAATGTCGTTTGCTAGGCTTTCAGCGCCTCTTCCACATCGCGAAGCAGGTTGCGAATGTAGCCGCGGCGATTGAGCAAGCCGACCATTTTCTCTTGCGTGGTCTGCCGCGTCGCTTCGTTGTCCGCGGACGAATCCCACTCGGCCCATAAGCGTTGCAAATCCTGTTCAGACACTTTCAACTGCTGATAGAAATTCTCTCTCGCTGCTTCCAGATTTCGGCGGAGCTCTGGATCGTCCGCTCCGCCGGCCTTGGCCATTCGCATCTCTTCCAACTGCATGTTCAACTCGAAGACTTCTTCCAGCAAGTCGGATGGGACCACCTGCTGCTTGACCGTTCCGCTGGCTGCTGCCCGATCCGAAGCGTTGCGGGACTGTTCTTCCAGTCGAATCCCCAAAAGACTCAATAGATATTCCGTCCGCGCCAACGGCTCACGCAAAGTCCGCCATGCATCATTCAACACCGAACTTTTTTCGAGACTCCATTGCTGTTCCTGCGCACTGGCGCGAGCATACAGGTCTGGATGCAGTTTCCGGCTCAACTGATAGAACTGTTTTTCCAGGGCGGCCCTATCCAATGCAAACTGCCGCGGCAATCCGAAGAAGCTGAAGTAATCCGCTGGCATGTACGGCTGCAACTTGCCGCAGTTCGCGCAAAACTGCACCTCCGCGTCATTTTCGCTGCCGCAGGACCAGCAGATTAGTTTCTTCGATGGTTCGGCGATGACGATCATGCGTACTCTCTCCGCTGGTTGCCGATCCAGAACCCTGCCAAGCCTCGCAAGGCTGGTTCCCGCAAAACGCGGCGCGAACCAGATCAGCCGGAGAAGGACGAACCGCAACCGCACGATTTGGTAGAGTTCGGGTTGATGAAATTGAAGCCCTGGCGCATCAACGTCTCTTCGTAATCCAAGGTCATGCCATTCAGATAAATAAATGACTTTGGATCAACAAAAACGCGAACACCGTCGTAGTCATAGACGCGGTCCCGTTCCCGCGGCTGGGTGTCGAAGCGGATATTGTATGACAGCCCGGAACATCCACCTCCCTGCACGCCGAGGCGCAGGCCGCCCTGGTCGGGAGAAATATTTTCCTTCGCCATCGCAATCCGGATCCGCTTCAGCGCGCGATCCGTCACGTGCACTCCCTTGACTGCGGAGTTCTGAGCGCCGGAAATCTCAACGGTGCTCCCGGCAGAAGTGCCCCGGGTGCGATCCGTTGATTGGTCTGCCGTGCTGATCACATTGGATTCCAGCGCGCTCATCTCTGTGTCATCTCCAGGTCGATGGTTTCTCAGCCAGAGCGTCTCGTGTGTGCCCCGGCTAAGGACTGCTGCGACTTCTCAGTTAGCGGCGACAGCGACCGGGCCTGCGGTCTGCTCGACCATGGCGACATTCTTCTTCTTCCAGTCGCCGATAGCGGCGCGAATCGCATCTTCCGCCAGCACGGAGCAGTGAATTTTCACCGGTGGAAGCGCCAACTCTTTCACGATGTCCGTGTTCTTGATTTCCAGAGCTTCATCGACAGTCTTGCCCTTCACCCACTCGGTGGCCAGTGACGAGGAAGCAATCGCGGAGCCGCATCCGAAGGTCTTGAACTTGGCATCTTCGATGACACGCGTTTCCGGATTCACCTTGATTTGCAGCCGCATCACGTCACCGCATTCCGGAGCGCCGACCAGACCGGTGCCCACCGCAGTGCTGTTCTTGTCCATCTGACCCACGTTGCGCGGATTGTTGTAGTGCTCGATTACCTTGTCGCTGTATGCCATTCCATCCTCCGAATTCCTTGAACTTCAGAAAAACTGTGTGCTACCCTCAAACGCGACTGCGGCGTGCCGGCTAATTTTAGTGCGCCTGCCATTGAACTTTCGTTAAATCGATACCCTCTTTCGCCATCTCGTATAGCGGCGAAAGCTCACGCAATTTCTGAACTACGTCGATTACCTTGTCGGCAACATAATCCACTTCAGCCTGAGTATTGAACCGTCCCAGCCCAAATCGAATGGAGCTGTGCGCCACGTCATCTCCCAGTCCAAGCGCCTTCAATACATAGGATGGTTCCAGCGTCGCTGAGGTGCACGCAGAGCCACTCGAAACCGCGATGTCGTTGATTCCCATCAGCAGCGATTCGCCCTCGACATGGATAAAACTCATGTTCAGATTTCCCGGCAGATGATGCTCCATCGAGCCGTTCACATGAACAAAGTCCAAGTTTGATTCGAGCTTTTCTTTCAGCCGATCGCGCATCGCTCTCAGTATCGCCGCTTCCTCGTCCATTTCCAGGCGGGCAATCTCACAAGCAGCGCCCAGTCCAACAATTCCCGGAACGTTCAACGTTCCAGAACGCATGCCGCGCTCGTGACCGCCGCCATCCATCTGTGCCGCAATCTGCACCCGCGGATTGCGCCGCCGAACATACAGCGCGCCTACGCCCTTGGGGCCGTAGATCTTGTGACCGGAAAGCGAAAGAACATCGATGTTCATCGCATTCACGTCGACCGGAATTTTTCCTACCGCCTGCACCGCATCGGTATGGAACAAGATGCCGCGCTCATGGCACAGCTTGCCAATCTCTTCCACCGGCTGAATCACGCCAATTTCGTTATTCGCGAACATGATGGTGACCAGAATCGTCTTATCGTCGATGGCCCGCTTCAAATCGTCCATTTCGATCAGTCCATCTGCATTCACCGGCAGATAGGTTACCCTACAGCCCTGCTTCTCCATCCGCTTGCAGGTATCCAACACAGCTTTGTGTTCGGTCACCTGGGTGATGATGTGGTTCCCGCGCTCGCGGTACATTTCCGCAATCCCTTTGATAGCCAGGTTGTTGCTCTCCGTCGCGCCGGAGGTGAAGATAATCTCCTTCGCCGTTGCCCCAATCAATTTGGCAATCTGCTCGCGGGCCAGGTCGACCGCCCGCTCCGCTTCCCAACCAAAGGAGTGGTTCCGGCTGGCAGCGTTCCCGAACTTGTTGGTGAAAAATGGGACCATCGCCTCCAACACCCTAGGATCCATCGGCGTGGTGGCATGGTTATCCATGTAGATGGGTAGATGGACCCCGGCTGGCAATTTCGGCTCGCTTAAAACGGTACTCATCGACACTCCTCTGTTGGACAGAACACTTTCGTACTTACCCACCCCCTACGCACGCGCGGAAGTGGAACGGCTCAACGTAACCAACTGGCCCGTCTGAACACCTCGCGCATACACGGATGCTCCTAATTTAGATTCATCACAGAGATCGGAGACGCGCATATCGTTCAGCAAATCGCGGATAGTATCATTCAGCTTCCGCAGCGGCTCTTTCACGATGCAGGAATTGAAAAGATCGCAATCGCCATGGCTGGTCGTGCAGGACGCGATGAACAGCGGCCCTTCGATCGACCGAATCACCTCGAATGCGGTAATCTCGCTTGCGGGCCGGGCCAGCGAATAGCCGCCATGCAATCCCGCATGAGAAATGACCAGGCCAGAGCGGGCAAGCGTTTGCAGGATCTTGGCCAGCAGTGGCGGCGGAATGTGATACGCCTCCGCCATGTCTTTGGCGCTCTGCGCCGGTGCGCCCGGATGCTCGGCAAGGTGTTTTAGGGCCATCAGGCCATAGTCCGATTTTTTGGTGAGACGCAGCATACTGTGCCCATCTAGCCATCTCTCAAGACCATTCGGCAATGAGGAATAGCTTACTTATCTAGTATAGGACTAATTCAGTCGTATTTGCAAGAACGTTGTGTCTAGGGGGGCCGTCGCGGGATGCTTGCGAGTGCCCGTCGCATACGCGGCACAAACGGAGAGTAGGAGAGAGAACAAAACAAGTGCTGTGATTGGTTTTTCACTGCGTGTCCAGTTGCGCGGAATGTACCTCAAACCACTTCCGCGCCCGCTCCTGCACGCGGGTCAGATCAGCTTGCGAGAGGTGCGATGCGGCCTCGTCTTGGAACCTGGTTGCATCTTCAAGTTTTAGCAGCTTTCAGTTTGCCTGCCGCCGCAAGGTCGTACCAGATATACGCCTCCGCGTAATCCTGCGGTACACCTTGGCCGTTGTGGTAGTCCACGCCAAGGTTGTATTGCGCATCGGCATTGCCATGTTCTGCGGCCTTGCGAGTCCAATAAACTGCCTGCGCGTAGTCTTGCGGCACGCCGTAGCCCTTGGCGTAGGCCGCGCCAAGGTTGTATTGCGCTGCGGCATCTCCTCGCTCGGCAGCTTTGCGGATCGAAGACACATCACACTGCGCGTGGGAGGACTCCCTGCCCCCCTGCCTTGTGCCTGTACCGTGACTGGTTGGCTGGCTACACAAAGCAGCGCGGCAGAGAATGCACGAACTGGCAGACGCATGACGCATCCTGTGGTTCCTTTCACTTGCCAGAGATTATAGAGAAGCGGGGTAGCTGCCTGAGTACAGTGACCACTACTGCCACTACTGCTTGTTGTTTAGTGGTTGGGCGAGAGAGCGCACAAGCCGATATCGAGTGGGTGGCGTGACGACCGCGTGTTGGAGCAACCGCAGAAAGAGCAAGCCGCGGCGGCGTGAGTGGCGACGATTGAAGCGGAAGTGGTTTGAG
>JAKAAZ010000237.1 GCA_021802085.1 Acidobacteriota bacterium | reverse complement strand
GGCGACAATCGCCGTCACGCCCGATCCCAGCAATGGCCAATGAAACGGAATGGCCAGCACCTCCAGACCGAGCAGCACGAAGAGGACGCCGTTCTGCACCTCATCGACCATCTTCCAGAACTCTTCCATCCTTTCATGCGCGATCAGCTCGGCGGGACGATGCACATGGAATCCCCGCAGCGCGATGGCCGCCGCGACCGCCTCCAGCGGGCCGGAAAGGTGCAATATCTCGGCCAGCGCATAGCCGCCCAGGGCAAGCGAAAGCGTCAGCAGTACGTCGACCTGGAAGGCGTCCACCCGCCGCATCAGCGTGTACGCGATCCATGCCAGGAAAATTCCCAGCGCCAGCCCGCCGCCAACGCTCAGCAGCAACGTCACTAGTATGTGCGACACAGTCGGAGCGGCCCCATGCGACACGCCGAGCAGAGTCACGAAAATTACAACGCCAATGCCATCGTTGAACAGAGATTCGCCCGCCAATTGTGCCTCCACGTGATTGGACACGCCCACGCGGCGGAGCATTTCCATCACCGCGATCGGGTCGGTGGGTGAAATCAATGCGCCGAACAACATGCATTGCAGCCACGGTGCATGGATGCCCACCAGCGGCAGCGTCCACCGCATCAAGGCCGCAACCGCGAAGGTGGAAACCAGAGTGCCGGCAATGGCGAGCGACGCTACGGTCAGCTTCTCGCGGACAAGCGCCTTGAAGTCCAGCAGGAATGCGCCCGCGAACAGCAGCAGCGGCAGCATTCCATGCAGGATCAGCCGTTCAAAGTCGATCTGCCGGACCATGCCGATAGCCCAGGGTCGCAGACCCGCCGCATACTCGCCGATACTCACCAGAAACAGCGAGCAGACCACGGTCAGGAACATGGTGCCGATGGTGGTGGGTAGTTTCAGCCAGCGAGCGCTGATCCAGCCGAACAGGGCTGCGATGGCCACCAGAACGCTAATCAGCTGGAGTATCGTCATGAAACGAAGGCGTTGCTCATCCGAGTTTACTGGACGGCTCGATGCGCGCGCCGATTGCCGCACGCCGCCATTCCGTCATTTCATCTTTCACGCGGAAATGCGCTGCGAGCCGTTGCTTTCGGTACACTCAGAAATAGTATGCGGACCGCTCTTTTTGGATTCCTTCTTTTTTCCATTTCTTTTTTCGCGCAGGCCCAGGGCACGCAACTCTGGCAACAGTCGAGCTTCGACAGCTTTGAGAAGGGCGCGCCGCACGGCGTCGCCATCCTGAGCGACGGCAGACTGGCAAGCTCGCCGGTGGCCACGGAGGTATTGACCACGCCCGCCGCGGCTGTGTGGTCGGTCGCGGTGGACGCGCGCGGCAACGCATATCTGGGGACTGGCTCGCCCGCCATGGTGCTGAAGGTCGCTCCCGACGGAAAAATGACCAGGCTGCTGGAGACCAAGGATGTCTCCGTGCAGGTGGTGCGTATCGGGCCGGATGGCATGTTGTACGCCGCCACGCTGCCGAATGGCAAAGTGTACCGCATCGATCCGAATGGCCCCGAGGTGACGATCGACAATGCGCCGCACCCGGTGTACAAGCCGGGCCATGCGCCAACCGAAAAGAACGCAGCGGCTGCCCAGGTGGTGTTCGACTCCAGCGCGCTCGATCCCAAGCCATTCTATATTTGGGATTTGGCATTCGACGCCGCGGGCCGGATGTACGTCGCTACTGGAGGTCCGGCGGCAATTTATCGCGTAAACCTGAAGCAGCCTGCTGCTGCGCCCGAGAAATTCTTTTCCAGCACCGAGCAACATATGCGCTGCCTTCTCTTCGCAAAAGACGGCACGCTCTACGCCGGCACCGACGGCCGCGGTCTGGTCTACCGCATCAGCCCAAATGGCAAGGGCTTCGTACTGTTCGAGTCGCCAAAACAAGAGATTTCCGCCATGGCGTTGGATCCCGGCGGCAACCTGTATGTCGCCTCTCTGGGCGACAAGGTCCGATCCAACCTGCCGCCGCTCAACGTTCATAGCAGCCCGACAATGACCGCAACCATCACGATTCTGCTGCCCGGTTCGATTGCATCTTCCAATGACAGCACCCTGGTTCCCAAGGGCACGATTATTTATCAGATTGCGCCCGATGGCGCGCCACGCCAACTTTGGTCCTCCGCGCACGATGTGGTGTACGCGCTGGCATGGCAACAAAGCGAAAACAACGGCCAGAGCGGGCTGCTGGCCGGCAGCGGCAATCAAGGCCATCTCTACCGGATTTCCACGGACGGCACCTATGCGGACCTGGCGCATCTGGAGGCCCTGGAGACCACCGCATTTACCCTGGCGGGAAACACCTTGTACGTTGCCACCAGCAACACCGGCAAACTGTACCGGCTGGCGGCAAGCAGCGCGGGCGCCGGCGGGAATTCCACTTATATCAGCCCCGTCGGGGATGCAAGATTCAGTTCCCAATGGGGACGCGCCGAGGTGCGCGGCACAGGCCGCTTCGAACTGTTCGCGCGCGTGGGCAATATCGAGCAGCCGACCGAAGGCTGGAGCGACTGGCTGCCGGTGACGCCGGGCGCCGAAGCCGCGAAATTTCCGCAAGCGCGCTTCCTGCAATGGAAAGCGGTGCTCAACGCCGGGGCATCCCTGCGCGAGGTCGGCTTTTATTATTTGCCCCAGAATGTTGCTCCCGTGGTGGATGACATCGTGGTGGAAATGCATGCCCGCGTGGTCGCCGGCCTCAACCAGGAAGCCCAGCTCAAAACAGTGCAGATCAATTTCCCGGCGGAGACGACCGACGGAGTCGTGTATGACGTACAGCAAAGCTCCGAGCCGCTGACAGCGGTGCGCGCCTCCACCTGGGCAACAGTCCGATGGAAGGCGCACGACTCTAATAGCGACCATCTCAGTTACTCGGTCTACTATCGCGGCGATGGGGAAGCCAACTGGCAATTGCTCCAGAAGGACGTCGACGAAACCTATCTTTCTTTCGACCTGAATCGCATTCCGGACGGCTACTACACGCTGCGCGTTGTCGCCAGCGATGCGCCTTCGCATCTGTCCGGGAATGCGTTGACCGGCTTCATGGATAGCGACCATTTTCTGCTGGACACCATGCCGCCTGCGCTCTCCCAGTTACAGGCGAAGCTGGTGTCATCGTCTGCGGCGGCGATCCATGTGGTTTTCGATGCCCAGGACACGCTCTCCGCAATTTCGCGCGCCTACTACTCCGTGGATGCCGGGCCGTGGCAATATGTGGAGCCGGCGGGCAAGCTGAGCGATTCTCTCCAGGAACATTACGACTTCACGGTGCCGCTGCCCAAAGCGACAGCGGGTGACGATGTGCCGACGGCGGTACAGCCCACCGCGCCGCAACAACATGTTCTGTCGGTGCGTGTGTTGAATCGCGCCGGCAATGCGGCCACCGCGAAAACGATCGTCCAGTAGAGCATTTCCATCGATAGTGGAACGTCATGGGTGCCCACCTCGGCGTAGCTAGGGTGGGATGAGAACAATGTCCGCATTACAGTAACTGCGATACTGATCGAAGAACTGGGTGAAGGCATGAGCGAACCATCCTATGCGCTTTGAACTTTTTATCGCCAGCCGCTACCTGCGCGCCAAGCGCCGCCAGGCTGTCGTGGGCGTCATTACGACAATTTCCATTGTGGGCGTGGCGGCTGGCGTAGCTTCGCTGATCCTCGCGCTGGCGATTACGAATGGAATGCGGCGCGACCTGCAACGGCAATTGCTGGGCTCGACGGCGCAGGTGGAACTGATGCGCGTGGCCAGCGACGGCATTGAGAACTGGCGACCCCTGCTGGACCGGCTACGACAACTGCCGCATGTCACAGCCGCGGCCCCGGCGCTCTACGGCCAGGTGTTGATCTCGCGCGGCGCGCGTTCCGGCGGCGCGCTGATCAAAGGCATTCTGCCCACCGAGGAGCGCACCGTAAGCACGTTGCTGAACAGCATCCACGAAGGCAGCGCAGCGGCGCTCGACCCAGCCGCCACAGCGAACGCGAACAGCCCAAACAGCGCGCCTCCTCCGCTCGTACTTGGTTCCGACCTTGCCGACCAGATTGGCGCTGGCGTTGGCGACACCGTGCTGGTCACCAGTCCGCAGGGCGAGTTGACGCCATTTGGTCTGGTGCCGAAGTATCAGGAATTCAAGGTGGTCGGAATCTTCCATTCCGGCTTCTACCAGTACGACTCGTCCTTCGCGCTGGCGCGGCTGGCGGATGTGCGGCACCTGTTTGGCGAGCCGAACATTGTCTCCGTCATCAGCTTCAAGGTGGACGATTTGTACCACGCCGACCGCATTGGCAAAGAGATTGAACAGGCCGCCGGCAAGGGCTTTATGACCACCAACTGGATGGAGCAGAACCGCGAGCTGTTTCGCGCCCTGCGTCTGGAGCAGGTAGTCACCTTCATCGTGATTGGCCTGATCGTCTGCGTGGCGGCCCTGAACATCCTGATCGCGCTCACCATGATGGTGATGGAGAAGACGCGCGACATTGCCGTGCTGATGTCGTATGGCGTGCGGCCCTCGCAGGTCCGGCGCATCTTTGTCTGCCAGGGCATGCTGATTGGCATTCTCGGCACGGCCATCGGGCTGGCGCTCGGCTATACGCTGGCCTGGGCGGGCGGCCATTACCGCTTCATTCATCTGTCGGCGCAGGTCTACTCGCTCGATTATCTCCCGTTTGCCCCGCGCTGGCAGGACGGCGTCATCGTGGCGCTGGTGGCGCTCGGCGTATCGCTGCTGGCGACACTCTACCCATCCTCCTCCGCCGCGAAAATTCTCCCCGCCGAAGCCCTCCGCTATGAATAGGGATCAACCGGTAAGGTTTGTCGCCGCCACCTCTAGAACGTCGGCATATCTGTCGAAATACGTCCGGGTGGGATCGTCTCGATAAGGTCTCATAAGGAAAAATGCAGGGCGCAGCTTCCTCGTAGGAATGCCAAATTGCTGTCCAGCGAGTGCGTCGAGTCTCCTCGATGCATCAGGAGATGAGTGAGCTATAGCATTCCGGATTGTTTTCATTTGACGCAGTTCCGTGACTCATCTTCTACAGTTTGAGTGTGGCGAGTGCCTGTAAGTCATTGATACTCTTGAATACGGTCGTCAATTTTTGCAAAATGTAGTGTCACGCCATGTTCGATTAACAGGACTATATCTGTTGATA
>JAKAAZ010000236.1 GCA_021802085.1 Acidobacteriota bacterium | reverse complement strand
CAAAATGGCGCGCCGGACAATGCTAGATATGCTGGATATATGGTTTGGATCGATCGCTTCCATGGCTTTTCCTGAAGATATCAGTCAGTATATTCCCCAATCCGGCGGTCGCGATCATGTGCCAGGGGTTGGGTGTAAGTTAAGGCGGATTGGCGAACTGGCAGTAGGGTGCGGTTGCTGTTAGCCCTTAGGTAAACAGGCGGAAGCGCCCCAACTGAAAAAGGCATCGCGCGATCCATCTCCGCTCCTATAATCACTTGGAGAGAGCGAACCGAGATGGGAACAGCCAGCAGTCGACGAACGGCCGTCGTGATATTGGGTTCGCTTGCCCTGCTGATTCTGCTTTTACTGGTGGCGGAAAATGCTTTTAACCTCAAATTTCTATCGCCGGATAATAATGGCTCGATCTTGCTTTTCACTGCACTTTCCGGGCTCAGCTTTCTTTTATTCCTGACGCTGGTTGTCCTTCTGCTGCGGAACATCCTGAAGCTGTACGCCAGTGGGCAAAGCAGGGTGCTAGGTTCGCGGCTGCGCACTCGAATGCTGTTAGGTGCGTTGCTGCTGTCGGTAGCGCCAGCATTCTTCATGCTGTTCTTCAACTATTTGTTGATGAATCGTTCCATCGACCGATGGTTTTCGCAACCTGTTGTACAGTTGCGCGATGAGTCCATGCAGGTGGCGATGGAGATGTCCCGCTACGCTGCGGCCAATGCTCGGGCGGAGGCGGAGTCTCTGGCGAACTCGCCCAAACTTCTCGCTGCGGATCTGCCGAAGGGACAACGGCCTTTACTGGATATTCTTCGCCGGCACAAAGTCACGCTCCAGGGCGGGTTTGTCGTGGTATACCGCGATGGCAAAGCGATCACGCGGTATCAGCTTCCGGGTGTGGTCGGGCCGGTAAGCTTGCTCTCCAGCATTCAATCGAGCGAAGAAGCGGAGTCGATGCCGGCAGGAATTTCGCTGACCGATGAAATCCTTCGAGCGGCCGACCGCACGGATGACCCCGTGTTGCGGATCGGTTCGACGGCATATACGGTTGGCGATGCATCTTCAGGAAAGGGCATGATCGTGGTGGTGGGTTTGCCGTTGCCGCCCGATATTGCTCTGGCGGTTCGTGACATCGAGAGTGGCGCCCAGCGGTATTGGGCGCTGCTCGGTGCTCGCAGGCGAGTCCGGCAAACGTACCTGTTGGTGGTGCTTTTGCTGACCGGGCTTACGTTGTTTATCAGCAGCTGGCTAGCCCTGTTTCTCTCCAAGCAGGTCACGCAACCGGTGGAAGCGCTTGCCGACGCGATGGATGCCATGGCATCCGGGAATTATGGATCGCGCGTCGATATCGCAGCGGCTGGTGAACTGGGAGAACTGGTGCGTTCCTTCAATCACATGGCAACCGACCTGGAGAACAGTCGGACCCAACTGGAAGCTTCCACGCGGCAGCTTTCGGCGGCCAACGCTGGTATCGATGAGCGGCGTCGGGAACTGGAAACCGTACTGGAGACTATTCCCAGTGGCGTGGCCACGCTGGACAACGACCTGAAAATTCTGCAGGCTAACCGGGCTTTTTGCGATATGTTCGATCCCCGGGGAGAATTGTCGATCGAAGGCCTGCACATTCAGGCTCTGTTCCCAGCTGAGTCCGCCGCAGAAATTGCGCGCGTTGTGCGCCGCAGCCGCCGCTTGCCTGCAGTGTCGACTGAGATTGAAGCGCAAAGCTCCAACGGTCCGTTGCATTTAATCTTCACTGTGACCCAGTTGCGAGGGTCCGTTCATGGGCATCTCGTGGTCATGGACAATGTGACCGATGTGCTGCGCGCGCAGAAGCAAATGGCGTGGAAAGAAGTCGCACAACGTGTCGCCCATGAGATCAAAAATCCTCTCACTCCCATTTCGTTGTCCGCCGAACGCATTGAACGTCATCTCGATCGAGGCCTTACGGATGATTCCTCGCAGGTTCTGCGCAGCGCAACCGAAGTGATTCGCTCTTCAGTAGAGACGCTGCGGCAACTTGTCGATCAGTTTGCAGCGCTGGCAGACTTCCCCGCCGCCAACCGCAAGCCGGTGGATTTGAATCGGGTGGTAGAAACTACGCTGACGCTGTTCGCGGGTCGCCTGGAAGGAATCGATGTGCGGCTGCATCTTGCGACCCAGCTACCCCCTGTGATGGCGGACGCGGAGGCTTTGAAGCGGGCCTTCAGCAATCTAATCGACAATGCAGAGGAGGCGATGCATGCGAGCCTCTTGCGCATACTCACGGTGCAGACGGGATGGAATGAAGCCCAGACCATGGCGGAGATCGTAATTGCAGATACCGGGCATGGCATTACGGACGAAATACGTGAGCGGCTCTTTCTGCCATTTTTCTCTACTCGCCGCCGAGGTACTGGACTGGGACTTTCCATTGCGGCGAAGATCGTCCAGGAGCATCAGGGCAACATTCGGGTCGAAAAAAACACTCCCACGGGCGCGCGCTTTATCGTCGAGATTCCGCTAGCCGACTCCACAATAATGGGGCAGGAAATGTCGCTCTCATCCGGCGTGATCGTCCGATGAACCACATCCTCGTGGTCGATGATGAACCGGATATCCGGAGCACGCTGGAAGTGATTCTGGCCGAAGAGGGCTACGCGGTCACTACGGCGGGTACCGCGGCGGAGGGGCTCGATCTGATCCGCGATGCGCTGTTCGACGCCGTACTGCTGGATATATGGCTGCCCGATCGTGACGGTCTCGATGTTCTGCAGGAGATGCGACGCGTGGACGCAATTACAGGACCGGAAATCATCATCATCTCCGGTCATGGCACGATTGAAACCGCCGTGCGAGCAACGAAGCTGGGCGCGTATGACTTCCTGGAGAAGCCTCTGTCGCTGGAGCGCACGCTCATCATTTTGAAAAACGCGGTTGAGGCGCGGCGCCTGCGTGTCGAAAACAGGGAGTTTCAGCAGCAGTTGACGGCGCGCGCGCGGGTCACCGGAGAGAGTGTCCCGGTGAAGGCGCTGCGACAGCAGATTCGCTTGATGGCGCCAACCAACGGCCGCGTTTTGATTTATGGAGAGTCCGGCACCGGCAAGGAAGTGATCGCGCGCGCGATGCACGCGGAGAGCCCGCGCGCGGACCGGGTTTTCGTCGAGTTGAACTGCGCCGCGATTCCAGAGGACTACATCGAAACGGAACTCTTCGGATACCGCCATGGCGCGTTGCCGGGAGGCCCGGCGGAAAAACGGGGCACGTTTGAGCGCGCCGATAGCGGCACATTATTCCTGGACGAAGTCGGCGACATGAGCCTGAAAACTCAGGCCAAAGTATTGCGCGCGCTTGATGAGCAGCAGTTCACTCCGGTAGGGGCAGCCCAGGCGATTCGCGTCGATGTTCGCTTGATTGCCGCGACGAATAAAAATCTCGAAGAAGAGATCGGCAAGGGAAATTTCCGTGAAGATCTTTTTTATCGGCTGAACGTGATTCCTTTCTACGTTCCACCCCTGCGCGAGCGGAAAGAGGATATCCCACTGCTCGCTGCCGAGTTATTGCGCGAATTTGGACGGCAATATGGCAGGCCACGAATGGAAATTTCAGGCGATGCCTTGGCCGCGCTGCAACTGCATCATTGGCCGGGCAATGTGCGCGAACTGAAGAATGTGCTGGAGCGCGTGTTGATTCTGAATCCTCAGATCGCGCGCATTGAACGCAAACACCTGCCGGTATTGGTGTCGCGCAGTACGGGGCGGCATGCCGAGGAGTTTCCAACTCTGCAGCAGGCGCGGGAGGCCTATGAGCGCGACTACATTCTGCGCAAACTGGAAGATTGCCATGGCAACGTAAGTCGAGCAGCGGAAATCCTGGGCCTGGAACGCAGCCATCTCTATCGCAAGATGAAAGCGCTGGGGATTCACGCGAAAGAAGCGTGAACGCCTGACATCGAGCCTCTTCGCTCGCCGCGCTATTCGTCCGTTGAATCCTCAGGTTGTTGATGTTTCCCCAGGCTTTCTAACTGATTGCGCCAGTCGAGCGAATCGAGGAATGCGCTCGAACCGCGCCAATCATCGGCAATTTTCACGAAGAGTTCCAGATGCACCTGCACGCCCAGGAAAGATTCCAGCTCCTTGCGCGCGGCGATGCCAATCTGTTTCAGCATCGAGCCGCCTTTGCCGATCAGAATGGCCTTCTGCCCAGAGCGCTCGCAGAAAATCGCCGCGGAGATGCGCGTCAGGGGCTTGGGTTTAGGCTTGCCGGGCTGCGCGGCTTGCTTCTTTCTTTCTTCGAACCGTTCAATCACCACCGCGCTCGAGTACGGCACTTCTTCGCCGGTAAGATTCAGGATTTTTTCGCGAATGATTTCCGCCGCCAGAAAACGCTCCGGTTGATCGGTGAACTGGCCTTTGCGGAAATGCCGCCGCCCTTCCGGCATGTACTCGACCAGTTTGGATACCAGTTTCTCCAGGCCGTCGCCGCCGCGCGCGGAGACGGGAATGACCTCGGCATAATTATGCAGCGCGCTGAATTGCGCGATCAGTGGCAGCAGCGATTCTTTCGTGTCAATGGCGTCGATCTTGTTCAGCACAAGAAACACCGGGCACTCCAGCTTCTTGACCATCTCCAGAATGAATGCATCTTCATTGTCGAGCGGGTTGTGCTGCGACCGGGGTTCCGTTTCGGTCGACGGTGTTGCGATGGCCGGCCCGGCAGGCGCGTCGAGGTCAATTTCAGTCACCTTCGCCTTCGCTGTGGGCAGTCGTAGGCGTCGCGTTACATCCACAACATGCAGCACGACATCGCGCGACTCCAGCGCGCCGTAGACCTCCTGCAACATGCGCTTGTCGAGCAGGTTGGTCGGCTTATGCACGCCCGGCGTATCGACGAAGACGATTTGTGCGGCGGGATGCTTGCCCTTCACCGCGTCCACTTCCAGCACGCCGTGGATCCGGTTGCGCGTGGTCTGCGGCTTGCGCGTCACGATGGCGACTTTCTCGCCCACCAGCGCGTTCACCAGCGTGGACTTGCCAGCATTTGGCCGGCCGAGAATGGAAGCGAACCCAGAACGAAGAGGCATAGGTTCTAGTATCCACCATGGCGAGTTCTCAGCATGTTCAGGGCAGACGATCAGCCGATCAACGCAAAGCAAACACAACAGAAATCCCTAGCCAAAGATATTTGAAATTTTGAA
>JAKAAZ010000235.1 GCA_021802085.1 Acidobacteriota bacterium | reverse complement strand
CGAATTGTTGAATGAACTTCAGGCTCAGGACACCCGGTATGCCTACGCCTGTTGCCGCATAAAAGCGATGACCTGGTCCACGTTCACCACTCCCACAAGCTTGTTATGCTCTTCCACTACGGGTAGAGCGTACAAGTTATAGCGATCGAACAGTTCCGCCACCTGCTTGTCGTGCATTCCCGACGGACAACTGACGAAGCGGGATTCGCTGAGCACCGCGACTTTGCTCTCCGGCATGGCCAGCAGCAACCTGGCCAGCGGAACCACGCCGAGCAGCTCTCCTGCTTCACTTACAAGGTAAATTTCCGTCACCGTCTCGGGATCGTCGTCGAAATTGCGCAGCGCTTCGATTGCCTGGGCCACGCTAGCATCCGCCGGCACCGCGATATATTTGGTTGTCATGCGGCCCGCCGCGGAGTGCTCGCTGAACTCCAGCAGCTCTTTGACTTCCTCCCGCTCCTCCGGCTCCATTTCTTCCAGAATGGCTTCGGAGCGCTCCCTGCGCAGTTCGCCTAACAGATCGGCGGCCGCGCTCGGGTCCATTTCTTCCATAATGTCCGCCGCGCGTTCGGAGTCCATGGATTCGAGCAGTTGCCTTTGCAGCTTGGGTTCGACTTCTTCCAGCGCCTCGGCGGCCACTTCTTCGTCCAGCTGGTTGAAGATGGCTTCCCGCTGGACTGGAGCGAGGTCCTCCAGAATATCGGCCAGGTCGGAGGGATGGAATTGCGCCAGCCGTTCATGCGAAATCTTCAGCCGTACGCGGCGGGCCGGGTCCACTTCAATCAGGTCCACAAAATCCCACGGAATCGATCGGGACGGAATCCTGCCTGTAAGGCTCTCGATGGCCCGTTTGCTCACAAACCCCTTCAACAAGCGGCGTATCGCGCCCCGGGTACCTACCTCCACTTCCATGGCACGCATCTCGCCGCCGCCTTCCCTCGGCAGCCACAACAAGGAGACATCGTTCACGCGAACAACTTTTCTTCCATGCACGTCGATAATCTGCTGGTCCATCAAATCGCGATCCAGCAGCAGCAACGGTTCGCCCACATTGAATGCTCTGGGGTGGGCGTCTCCGCGCAGCCGCAATGTCCCGTTGGGCATCTGCTCCAGCCCCGCCGGCGCGACTGCCTGCAGCTCGTCCTTGCGGCCCCAGATCAACTCCGTGACCAGCGATGCCCGCACTCCTGGAGCGACCGCAACCTCCCGCACACGACCGAGCGAGTGGCCGGCCGCGTCCAGGATCGCGCTGCCCAACAGCAGAGACAGATGCACCAGGACAGAGTCCTTCGCCTGCGACCCTTCCATATGCTCATTCTGCTTTTTTGTCTCGTCGAGCTGCATCGCGGGCACTCTCTTTTTCGATCTGCATTCAGCGGTCGGCCAACTGCTTCCAGGTCACGGACAAGTCTCCGTCCAACCTTTCTCGCAGGAAAGTCCGCGCGACAATCAATGGACGCGCTCTGCTCCTGCAAGCGAATCTGTTCGACCTTCCTTGACAGTCTACTCAACCCTCGCCGAATGCGGAGCAGATTCTTTCCAGTTCGAGGACCACAAAAGCCGCCATAATCCCGCGCTGCTCGCCCCCTCCACGAAACCTCATTGCGAGGCGCCCAGCGGCGAAACGCGCGTCGCCGCCAATCGGGGTCCCTCGGTTCTCTCGTCTAGCGGTTGTTCCAAATGCGATGCGATATCGGAAACTGGGATGCGGTTTCGCGCTCTTCAGCCAGCCGGCATAGGACGAAAAAACACCCCCCATCGAAGCCGGTTCGTTGGCGAACGGAATGGCCGCCTTGACACTCGGCAAATATGCAAGCAAACTGCCCCTGTGGAGAGTTTCTGGGGAACCTTTGCGGCGACGACCGCACCCGAAGGCCAGGAACAGACAATTCAAGCGGGCCGGGTGTGTGGTGAATTCCATGGGAAGTCGATTCAGTTACACTTTGGACTCGTCGCTGGACAGCGTCAACAAAGTGGAGGAAGCGGCGGAACAACTGGCCCAGGAGTCGGGACTGGACGAGGACCAGGTCTTCCAGATCACCATGGCCGTCCGGGAAGCGGCGGTCAATGCCGTACTCCATGGGAATGCCTACGATCCGAAGAAGAAAATTACTGCCTCGTTTGAAAACACTGGCTCGTCGCTCGTCATTTGCATCGGCGACCAGGGAAGCGGGCTCGATCCTAGCACCCTGCCGGACCCATTGGCGCCAGAGAATTTGCTCAGCGGCTCCGGCCGTGGAATTTTCCTCATCCGCTCATTTATGGACGAGGTACACTTCAAGCTACTGCACCCGGGGACCGAGTTAACACTTATCAAGCACTTGGATTCAACTCAGAAAAGAGCCTAAGGAGGGCTATTACCGTGAGCATGAAGATCAGCACCCGCCAGGTGGATGGAGTCACCATACTCGATCTCAGCGGTCGCATTACACTCGGCGAAGGCAGCGTGCAACTGCGCAATGCGGTTCGTGAATTGTTGGGCAAGGGATCGAAGGATATCCTGCTCAACCTGGCCGACGTCAACTACATCGACAGTTCCGGCATCGGAGAGCTGGTGAGTGCCTTCACGGCTACGCGCAATCAGGGCGGCGAACTCAAGTTGTTGAAGCTGACGAAAAAAGTCCACGACCTGCTCCAGATCACCAAGCTGTACACAGTATTCGACATCAAAGACGATGAGGCGCAAGCCATCGCCGCTTTTACACACGCATAGTCACTCCGCCTTCTGCAACAAAATGGCTGCCCGCACCGGGCAGCCATTTCTGCACTCCATGGGAGCACGCCGTTCTACTTGCCGGAAAAATCCACCTTGGGAACCTGCTGCGAGGCGGGCGTGCCCTCAAAATACGCATTGTTCCGGTGATAGCCTGCAATACCGGCCCAGATACTATTCGGGAACAGGCCGATGAAGGTGTTGTAGTCCTGCAGCGCCTGGTTGTACCGTCGGCGCTCGACGGCAATGCGGTTTTCCGTCCCAGCCAGTTCATCCTGCAGTTGCAGAAAGTTCTGATTCGATCGCAACTGGGGATAGGCTTCTGAAATCATCAGTAAATGACCGAGCGCGTTGTCGAGCTGTCCATTGGCTGCAATTTTCGATTGCGGATCGCGTGCTCCCAATAGCGCCGCCCGCGCATTGGCGATATCGCTGAAGACCGTCGTTTCGTGCGCGGCAAATCCCTGCACCGTTGCCACCAGGTTGGGGATCAGGTCCGCGCGCCGCTGCATCACAACCTCGACCTGCGACCAGGTTTGCTTGACTTGCTCATTCTTGGCCACCATCTGGTTGCGGGCCGAAATATAGCTCCCAAACACCAGTAACGCCACCACCACCACAATTGCGAGCACTGCCAGAACGACCATGCCGGTTCGTTTCATCTTGATAATTCTCCCGTAATCTTTTCTTGGTCTTACGACCGGTCTTCGCTGCTTCGGTTCTTCATTCGATGCACCCGGGCTTCCATACGATACGCGCGGTCACCAACTGCCCGAAGCGCCCCCGCCTCCGGAACCGCCGCCGCCAAAACCTCCAAAACCACCACCGCCGCCACCACCGCCGCCGCCATCGCCGCCGCCAAAGCCACCACCCCCGCGGCCGCCGCCCAACATGTTCCCGAGGATGGCTCCAAGGAGAAATCCCGCCCAGCCGCTTGTGCCGGATCGCAGCAGCGAGATAAAAACAAAAATCGCGAAAATCGCGAGCGAGATATCTTTCAGTGCGCTGGCAGGATGCCTCTGACTCTGCGAAACATAGTTCTGCACGGGAGTCTGCAGCGTAACGCCGGCATCCTGAGCAATCACCTGGGCGACATCCTGCACCCCCAGCGTGACAGCGTCATCGTAATTTCCCTGGCGCAAATAGGGCACCATCTCGCGCCCGATCGTGCCCACTTTTCCATCCGGCAGGATGCCTTCCAGACCGTATCCAACTTCAAATCGATAATGATGATCGTCGGTCGCAATCAGAAGGATCACGCCCTTGTCGGTCGCTTTGGGTCCGACCTTCCATTTCTCTTCCAGGCGAGAGGCAAAGTCATCGATGGTGTCATCGCCTGTCGTATGGATGGTGACCACCGCGATCTGCGCGTGCGCCTGCTGATCGACTTCCGTGCAGAGTGTCTCCAGATGACTGCGGGTCGCCGGCGACAAGACTCCGGCGAAGTCGTTCACATACCCGTGCGGCGTCAGATCGCTGACCTTCTCCGCTCTCAGGCTCGAGACGAGAAGCAGCGGAACCATTGCGAACAACAGCAGCGCACATACGCTCCAGCAGATGCGTCGAAGGGTCGCCTTGCAACTGGAGTTCGTTGTCAAAGAGGACACCCGCGCAGCAACGGTAGCGGTCCCATCCGGGCCATCGGAATCGAGCCTGCCCTGCCATAGAGAGTCTCTGGATACCATGCTGGCTCTCATTGTACGACCTGGCCCCGGACGGGCTCCGCTCGCTCGAACTCCCGCTGACACCCTCTACTGGATTTGGTAACCCTCTTCTGTAGTCAGCGCGGTAATCTGCTTGGCTTGGTCGCTGGACAGGTTCTGCATCTTTGTACCGATTGCGCTCACCTCGGGATCGCTCATGGCGCTGGCTTGTGCGGCTGTCTTTTGGTCGTCTTTTACGAAGGCATCCATCTGCACCAGATACATCTTGTCGAAATCCGTGCCCGTAAGATTTTTCATCTGCTTCTCGGCCGCAACTGTCGAGGCAGGCGCTGTGGCGATTAGTCTCAAATTGTATTTCACTGCATACGCCATTAACTTGCCGCCAAGATTGCGATCGTCGGACATCGCCTGGTGCGCGAATTTCTTGACATCCGCGTTTTGGCTGTTCTTCATCGCCATTTTGCTGAGACCGGTCTCCGCGTTGGTGTTTCTATATAAGTGCGCGAGCACCTCTTGCGCGTTTTGCGCCAGCATAGCGGTGGGCGCCGCCAAGAACAACGCGGCCATCATCATCAAACCAATCTTGGTAAAAGTGAAAAAACTCCGCATCATCTGGATCCTCCGTCTTTCTCGAACCATGTTACACAAAAATAGTATCTTTCTCCCCGCCTAATACTACAGTTGTAGATATTGATCGGGTAGGAGTTGCCGGAAGCAATCAGGCAGGGGAGATTCGCGTTTTCTGTAGTGGTAGAAGATGGCCAGGAGTTGGTGAGCCCGACGCCAGTTAGACCAG
>JAKAAZ010000018.1 GCA_021802085.1 Acidobacteriota bacterium | reverse complement strand
CCGCTTCCACCACAAACCCGACCCGCAAAGCAGACCGAACAGTCAACTGGAAGCCGCCTACCACAAGGCCATTGAGAACATCGTTGACCTGTTACAAGCCGCCTGACGTTCCTGCATGTTTGTTGAAGTATTTTTGTCTACAAATTCCGATCCAAGAATCTAGAGCAACCAACACCGCATTTCATCAGGTTTTATACGGGGTTTCGTTGGCTTTTCAGGATCGACTAACCCGGCCGCCTCTGCTCCAGCCAATGGCGCAGCCTGTTGTTGTTGTTGTTGCCATAGACCTCATCGGCTGCCACCCAGCTACAGGGCGCACCGGCTTGCGACGCACGCTCAATCATGCGTCGCGCCAACTCGGGCTTGGTGACAAACTCGGCCTCTTCTGGAACGGCCGCGACGCGGCGACGCTCGCCATCGGCGGCCCATTCTTCAGAAAGATACAACTCACCATCCACCAACGCCGCGCCCTTGGCACTGGCATAGCAGAGAAACACGCCAACCTGGCTGTTCTCAATTCGTCCCGCCGTCCCGGTGCGCTGGCGCTTGACCCCGACTGAATGTTCGCCCTTCTTCAGAAAACCCGTCTCATCGGCGATTAGCACCGCATCTGGACTGCTCAACTCTTCCAGCAGTAATTGCGAAGCTGATCCCGCGCTGCATCTGCATCCCAACGTGCCCGGTCCAACAGATGCTGCACGCGATAAGGAGCTGGTTCACCCATCCATTCGGCCAACTGCCAGCCGTTCTTCCGCTCAGTGGCTCAACAAACCTTGCAGATAGGCCAGACTGCCCTCGCGTGCTTCCGAGCGCGCGAACAACCCTGCGATACGGTCGTGGGTCCGTAACAACTCGCGCTTCCAACCAGATACTCGGCTTCTCCATCGCACTCGCCGGAGAATCGTAGCCCCGAGCAAGCTTAGGTTACCGCTATCTACAACTGTAGTACTGGGGCCTGATGTAAACCGTTCCATCTCCGTATACGTAAGTGCATTTAGATGCACTTCCCAGCAGTTTGGTTTTCTTATTCCTCCAATTACCTGTTTGATTGCACACATACAAAATTCCACCGGGTGCAGATAACGTTTTTGCGCTGGAATAGTCTTCTAACTGAGAGCCAGAAGGAGCGAGAAATGGTTCGCCCGCGGCGTGACATAAGCGCAAGGAAATACGCATGGACATTGGTGGCCCCCATAGTTCTCCTGGGGACGATATTTGCTGCAACCACTCACGCATCCCATGAATCCCCCCCTGCCGCCATGCAGAAGATGGGGACGACCTGCAAATTCACCTCCGGGCCGAGAGCAGGCGCAGCGCAGGATTATGCGCCCATGCAGGCGCCGTTGAACGCGCCCTGCAAGGATGGCTCTGGAAGCACCGGGACGATTGTCGCCTCTGCGCCGATTGGCGAAACAACGGTCAATCGGCAAATGGGAACTGTGTGTAAGTTCACCTCCGGGCCGAGAGCAGGCGCGACGCAGGATTACGCGCCCATGCAGGCCCCTGTAGATATGTCCTGCACGGACGGAGCGGGAAGCAGCGGGACCATTGTTGCGAGTGCCACTCCTCCAGAAACGCGGGAGTCGGACAGTCCGCAGACGGGATCGGTCTGCAAGTTTACGACGGGGCCAAAGGCCGGGAGCATGCACGATTACGCGCCCATGCACGCGCCGCTGGGTACGGCCTGCGACGACGGTGCGGGGAGCAGCGGGACGATTGTCGCCCCGCAACCCATGGGAACGGTCTGCAAGTTTACCTCCGGGCCGAAAGCGGGAAGCACACACGATTACGCTCCCATGCATGCGCCATTGAATACGGCCTGCGACGATGGGGCGGGAAGCAGCGGCGTGATCGTCGCGGCCCTTCCGAAACCGCCCATGGGAACAGTCTGTAGGTTTACCTCCGGGCCGAAAGCGGGAAGCACGCACGATTACGCTCCCATGCATGCGCCCTTGGGTACGGCCTGCGACGACGGAGCGGGAAGCAGCGGGGTAATCATCGCCGCGCAACCCATGGGGACAGTCTGTAAGTTTAACTCCGGGCCGAAGACCGGGAGCACACATGATTACGCTCCCATGCATTCGCCGCTGGGTACGGCCTGTGACGACGGGGCGGGAAGCAGCGGCATCATCGTCGCTACGCCGATTGCAGATACTCCGTCCTGCACTCCACCGTCCGCGTGTACAGTGGCGCCGAATACGGCGGCGCCAAGTGTGACCGTACCGTCGAGCGCTGCGACATCGGCGAGTGCTGGCGCATCTGCGCCCGGCGCGCCGCGAGCTGGTTTAGGTTCCGTCTGCAAATTGACCTCGGGACCAAAAGCGGGGACCACCTACGACTTCGCTCCCATGCAGGCGGCCATTGGCGCGCCGTGCAATTATGGTCCAGACAATACCGGCGTGATTATTGCCGGCACATCGCAGCCGCCGCCACCGAAGCCTGTTGCGCCCGCACCCGTGATGGGCTCGGTTTGCAGTTTCACCTCCGGGCCGCTTGCCCTGACCACCGCCGATTTCTCTCCGAAGCGGGCGCCTCTCGGTACCCCATGCACCGATGGGCATGGGAGCCATGGAGTGATCGTCGAGCATTGATCTTCGATTATTGGTCTTCGGTTTCAATCGAGCGTCGATTTTGCTGCGTGCGAGTCTCCTGGCCCATGGCTGGAAAGGTGCGGACCCTTGAAAAATACCTCAGGCCGCCGGGGGGGCCGCAGTTGGTCGCGCAGCACGCCGGCCAGTTCGACCACCTGCCGCAGTTTGACGGCAGTTCCAGGTGGAAGAGCCGGCTCCTGCAGCGCCAGTTGGGTTTGCAGCAGCAGTCCGGTGATGGTGGTGTTCATCTCGCCTTCCATCAGTTGAACAGCGGCCCGCATCGCCAGCGACAGTTCCCTGTCGCGCCGTTGCAACGCGGCGCGCACTTCCCGTAAGATCCGATTGCATCCGGAGATGCCCAGATTGACTTGGATGGGGACCGCCAGACCCGCCTGTTGCCACAGCACTTCCGCTCCCGCCGGATCGGCCTCCACCAGGCTTTCATCCAGTACGATCACGGAGAATTCGCGGCGTCGCAGCGCGGCCAGCGCGGCGCGGCGATTCTCGGCCAGCTCGACGGTCAGGCCCAGTTGACGTCCAATCGTGGCAGCGCAATTTTCTGCCCCCGACATACCAGTAACCAACAGCACGGTCTGCGTCATGCAATTCCCCCTTCAGGATTTCCGATTGTGCTCCGGCTGGGCCTGCAGGTGGAAGGCGAGAACCGCGCCTTCCAACCTACGCGTTCCCTACATCTCAGATTCGTCTGAGATGCCGTATTCCTTCAGCTTGCGATAGAGCGTCGTCTTGCCGATGCCCAGCAGTCGCGCCGCCGTCAGCTTGTCGCCATTCAGCTGGCGCAGGGTGTTCAGGATGGCCTGCTTTTCCATTTCCGCAATCGTCAGAATGCTGGAATCCATGCCGATCGTTTCCTGGGGCGCGGTTTCCGGAACGGTTTGCCAGTGCATCCGATACTCCTGCAACTGGGTGGGCATATCTCCCAGATGCAACACTGGACCGGAAGAAAGGGCGCAGGCCCGTTCGATCGTATTTTCCAGTTCGCGGACGTTCCCCGGCCAATCGTAGCTGCCAAGCACCCGCAGCACATCGTCGCTCAGGGTGTAGACAACCCCTGTCTCGCGTCGGCGGCGCTCCAGGAAATGCGCCGCCAGCAATGCGATATCCGAACGGTGCTCGCGCAGCGCCGGCACTTTCACGTTCACGACATTCAGGCGAAAAAACAGGTCCTTGCGGAACTTGCCCTGCTCCACCATCGCCGCCAGGTCGCGGTTGGTGGCTGCCAGGATGCGGACGTGGATCGGGACCCGCTGATTGGAGCCGATCGGGCGAATCTCTTTTTCCTGCAGCGCGCGCAGCAGCTTTGCCTGCAGATCGAGCGGCAGTTCGCCTATCTCGTCCAGAAAAACGGTACCGCCTTCCGCAGTCGCCAGCAGTCCTTCCTTGGAGCGGTTCGCGCCCGTGAAGGCCCCCTTGACATAGCCGAAGAGTTCGCTCTCAATCAGGGTGGGAACCAGCGATCCGCAGTCTACGGGAATGAATGGATGCGTGGCGTTCGGTCCGTTGTAGTGGATGGTGCGGGCGACAATCTCCTTGCCGGTTCCGCTTTCACCCAGGATCAGCACCGGATGCGTGGTGTGGGCCACCTTGGAGAGAATGCGGTACACCCGTTCCATCTCCGGGCTGCGGCCGACCAGGGTGCCGAATCCATCCGAGGTGCGAAGTTTTTCCCGCAGCCGCCGGCTCTCGGTATCGAAATGGCGCCGCTCGGAGGCGCGCTCCAGCACATCCGTCAATTCGTCCATGGTGAAGGGCTTCGTCAGGTACTCGCTGGCCCCCGTGCGCATCGCCTCGACGGCCGAAGACACCGTGGCGTAGGCGGTCATCACCACCACGACGGTCTCCGGGTACAAGGTGCGGATCTCCTCCACCAGCGGCAGGCCGCCGCCACCCGGCAACTTCAGATCGAGCAGTACAATGTCGGCCATGTGGGCCTTGAGGGCGGCGCGCGTGGAACCGGCATCTTCAACACTCGATACCGCGAAACCATAGTTGCGCGCAATATCGGAAACAGCGGTGCGGATGGCCGTATCGTCATCGACCACCAGCACGTGCATCATGCTGGCTCGCTCCGCGGGGGGAATTTGGGAGGTAGGGGTAAACATGCGTGTCGCTGTTAGCATGGTACTCGGGTTCCTTTCCGATTGGCGTCACAATTGTTGCGATGAGCAGGGCGGTCCGTGTTCGACTTCGGCATCTCGGACACAACTGCCAGTTGTCGCGTGCGGGGATGGGAAGCAGCCCTCCGCGGTTTTGCCAGCGGCGATTCCGCAAGCGATTCCTCAAGTAGCGGCAACTCGACAGTAAAGGAACTCCCGTGTCCAAGTCTGGAACGGACTCGTACCGATCCACCCGCGCCCAGCGTCAATTCCCGTACAATTGCCAGCCCGAAACCGCGCGATCGCGGACCATCGGACGTAGCGAGTTTCGTCGAAACCCCGGAACTGAAAATGTGAGGCAGGAGTTCCGCCGCAATGCCCCTTCCCGTGTCGGACACGCGCAGCAGCAGGCAGCGGCCTGACGATGCGTGGCCGTACTCGAGGACAATCCGCAGCTTGCCTCCCCCGGGCATTGCCTCCATCGCATTCCGTGCCAGGTTCAACAGGATCCGTTCAAACTCGGGCTCCCGCAACGCCGTCGCCCCGGCATGGGGCACTGTTTTGATCTCCACCTGGATCTTGTTCCCGGCCATCTGGCGGAGCAGCGGCAGCCTGCGTTCGATCGCTGCGCCCAGGTCAAGGGTTGGCAGCGCGGCCACTCCCTGCGGAGCCAACGGACGGGACAAGGCTGCCGACTGCGCAAAATCCAGCAGCGAATCCACCAGCGCATGTCCCCGCTCCACCGCGCTCGATAGCTCGTCGATCCACGGTTGCCCCTGATCGTCAACAACGCCTGAGGTGCGCAGCAGGTCGCAATATACCTGCAGCGCCGTAAGCCAATTCTGGACATCATGCGCCAGATGACGGACCGTCGTGGCGGGTTCTCCGGCCGCGAATCGCGGACTCGGACTGGAATCATCCTGCTGGGTGAGCGCCAAGGTCGTCATTCGGTCTCCATTTCTTACAACCTGCTAAGGATTCTGCGTCGTAGTCCGGTTCGATTCTGGACAAGTTCTTCGCTGCCGTTTCAGTCTTTTCACTCCGGCGTTTCCCTGGGAATGTTGTGCGAGGGTTTTCAATCCGCCGAACTTCGCTCCCCATAAGGGACCGGTCTTACCATTCGTGACGCAGGCTTTGCACCACCAGGGACACAATCAACACAACACAAGCAGCCGCGGACGGAATTAACATCCAGTCGAGTAACGTCATGGGAATCTCCTTTTGCAGCGGAATCATCTCCAAGCACACATGGGTCCAAAACGGGCCTCCGATTCGGATTCGGCAGGCCGGATTTCATCCCCGTTCCGCTCCGTTCTTGCACATTCCGTATTCACGTTGCGTGCCAAACTGGGCCTCCTCTCTTAACGGTACGGACTCAATGACTTAATTCGGAACAGCGTCTCCGATCCTTCGTTACTAAAGGCAGGGTCAGTTTCAAAACGACACCGCACCATCCATACACCCCCCACCGAATCCGTTGCTTATAAAGGAGTTACTGCGAACTTCCAGTCAAACCCATTTTGGAACTCTCTTCCCACTCTGGGACAATCCCAAAAAGGCTCTTTCCGATCTCGACTGGAGGCCTGACCAATATTGGATTCGCAGGAATCGTTACAATGGATTCCACATGTCCGCTCCTGCTTCCACCTACTTCCGGCCAGAAGGCCGCGCCATCGATGCGCTTCGTCCGCTGCGCCTTACCGTCGATTTCGTTCCCACCGCCGAAGGCTCGGTCCTGATTGAACTCGGCCACACGCGCGTGCTTTGCAACGCCACCGTGGAAACTGGCGTGCCCGGCTGGCTGCGCAATCGCGGCCAGGGCTGGGTCACCGCCGAATATGGAATGCTGCCGCGCGCCACGCTGACTCGTACTCCCCGGGAAAGTGAACGTGGCAAGGTGGGCGGGCGCACGCATGAGATTCAGCGTCTGATTGGCCGCAGTCTGCGCGCCGCTGTCGACCTGAAGGCACTCGGCGAGCGCACCATCATTCTGGATTGCGATGTCCTGCAGGCCGACGGAGGCACCCGCACCGCCGCCATCACTGGCGCCGCCGTGGCTCTGGGGCTGGCTGTCGATCGACTGGTGGTCGCAAAAGTCCTCGCCGCTTCGCCCATCCGGCATCTCATCGCCGCCATCAGCGTGGGCATTGTGGACGGTACGCCGCTGCTCGATCTGGCCTATGAGGAAGATGCCCGCGCCGATGTCGATATGAATGTCGTGATGACCAGCACCGGCGATTTCGTCGAGGTGCAGGCTACCGCGGAACACAACACCTTCTCCCGCGATCGGCATTTCGCGCTGCTCGATCTCGCCGCGCGCGGTACGCGCGAGCTGGTACAGGCCCAGCAGGCGGCGCTCGCGAATCCGGTCCGACCATGACGCGTGTCACGACGGGATTGTCGTCCCAGCGTAAAATTAAAATGAAGACGATGGAACTGGAATGATGGACTTGGCCTCTCGAGGCCTGGACAACCCACAGACCCCCACAAGATAAAAAAATAAGGAGTGTATGACGATGAAGCTGACCCCCGGCAAACTGGCCGGCATGAAAGCCCTCTCCGATGAGTGGGGCGTAATCGCCGCCGCCGCCATGGATCAACGCGGTTCCCTGCAAAAGTCTCTGGCCAAGGAAAAAGGCTCTCCGGTCGACGGCCATGCCCTGGTTGAATTCAAGACGTTGGTAACGGAAGTCCTGACCCGCCACGCCTCGGCCATTCTGCTCGATCCTGAATTTGGACTGCCCGCCGCCAAGCATCGCAACGGCAAGGGCCTGCTGCTGGCCTACGAGAAGACCGGCTATGACGCAGCGGAACCGGGCCGGTTGCCCGACCTGCTCGACCACTGGTCGGTGCGTCGCATCCAGCATGAAGGCGCGGACGCGGTCAAGGTGCTGCTCTACTACACGCCGTTCGAGAAAAAGGAAATCAACGACGTAAAGTACGCCTTCATTGAGCGCATTGGCGATGAATGCCGCGCCCACGACATTGCATTCTTCCTGGAAATCGTCGGCTATGACGCCGAGGGCGGCGATGAAAAGTCGGTTGCCTACGCGAAGAAAAAGCCTGAGATCGTCACGCGCGCGACCGCGGACTTCTGCGATGAGCGCTATGGCGTCGATGTGCTCAAGATGGAAGTGCCGATTCAAATGGAGTTTGTGGCCGGTACCAAGGCATTCAAAGGCACAGCCGCATATTCGAAGGAAGAAGCGCTGCATCTTTTCCGCAAGGCGGCGGAGGCTTCGACCAAGCCCTTCATTTATCTTTCGGCGGGCGTCTCCAATCCCGTCTTCATTGAAACGCTGGAACTGGCGGCCGAATCCGGCGCCAAGTTCAACGGCGTGCTCTGCGGCCGCGCCACCTGGAAAGACGGCATCCCCATCTACGCCAAGCAGGGCGCCAAGGCCTTCGAGAATTGGCTCAAGGACGATGGCGTCAAGAACATTGAGAACGTGAACCGGGCGCTGAAAGCCGCCACCCCGTGGCACGAACGCTTCGGCATGTAACACCCGCACGATCGCGTCGCTCGATTCGCAATTGAACGGGAAGCTCAGAGGGGCCGCATATTCGTGCGGCCCTTTTCAGTTTGGAGTTGTTTTCCCCGCAACTGAAACCGCGCGATTTACAATCAGCACAACCCGATGAGCACACTCAAGCTGAAGCCAACTCACGCGCCCGTCAAGGCATACTATGAAATCCTGGGCGTACCCGGCAACATCTTTACGTTTTCGAGAAGAGTTTTCGTAGTTACAATTCAAAGCCAAGAGCGTGTACATTGAATAGTTAGGGACACATGCCGAAAAAGAATGTTCTGCGGGGATCTGAAACAAAAACCGCTCTCTCGCTCTTTTCAGGCGCGGGAGGGCTCGACGTAGGCGTTCTCCAAGCAGGCTTTGATGTTCTTGCCTGCATTGAAATTGATCCCCATTGCTGCGCCACACTGAGAGATGCAGCAAAGCGCGAGTCCCGGAGCACGCGCATCCTTGAAAAGGACATTCGTACGATTGACCCTAAGAGCCTGATGCGAGAGCTTTTGCTAGAACCGGGCGAGCTTGACCTTCTTTGCGGTGGTAGCCCGTGTCAATCCTTCTCACAGATCGGAAAACGTGAATGCTTAGAAGACGAGCGCGGAATGCTCTTATTCGAGTTCATACGCTTCGCCGAGAGTTTCAAGCCAAAGGCCATAATGCTTGAACAGGTGAAGGGACTTCTCAATGCGCCTGATAAGGCTGGAGTAGTTGGCGGTGTTTACAGCTTGCTTGTCGCCAAGCTTGAGGCATTAGGGTACGAGCCGAAAATGCGGGTCATTAAGGCGACCCAATACGGCGTTGCGCAAATGCGTGAAAGGGTTTTTATCGTTTCCACAATGGACGGAGCGCACTTTGAATTTCCTGAGCCTACGCGCGGCGACCCAAAGAAGGAGCTGTACACGTTATTCCCTCTCCCACCTTACGCGACTGTCAGAGAGGCGCTAGGAGGAATAGGTAAGCCAATACCTAACAACGGTCATCAGCCCGACGACAGCCACGTAGACATAACTCCCGCTGGCGACCGCAGGCGTATTCATGGAGTGCCGGAGGGTTCGCACCTGGCGAAGGAACTGCATCTCCCCGCAGAGCAGCGATGCAATCTCACGAAAAAGGACACCACGAAGTTTCGCCGCCTGTCTTGGAGCGAGCCATCTAATACGCTTCGCTGCGGCGAGATTTTCTTCCACCCTAGTGAGGACCGATATCTTACCCCGCGCGAGTATATGAGGCTGCATGGCTACCCTGATACCTATCTGCTCAAGGGGCCGATTCGCGGACGATCGGGGCGGGTGCGTCACTTAGACCAGCATAGGCAAGTAGCAAACTCCGTTCCGCCGCCAGTGGCACGCGCCATCGCGGAAGCCATTAAGGAGGCGTTGGACGCATGCCAGAGAGGGCCGACGCATCTGGGGAGAAAGCGCCCATACCCGCCTCAGGTTTATTGCGAGAGTAGTTTAGCGTCGACAACCGTTTGAAGAAATGGACAAGGTAGATAAAGCGACTCGTAGCGCGACCATGCGAGCGGTGAAGTCCAAGAATACCAGCCCGGAAATGCGCATTCGCCATCTTTTACACCGCGCCGGATATCGCTATCGTCTACATCGCGCCGATCTACCAGGAAAACCAGACCTCGTATTTCCTGAACGGCGCAAAATCATTTTCTTACATGGCTGCTTCTGGCACGGACACGACTGCCGTCCCAAGATACGCCCCGCCTCAAATATCGATTACTGGATGCCAAAGATCGAGGGCAATAAAGTCCGCGACGCTCGCAACATTGCGGCTTTGCGCGAAGCAGGCTGGCAAGTTCTCGTTTTGTGGGAGTGTCAGTTAAAAGATGAAGCCGCCGTTATGGGGGCCTTAACAACTTTTTTGTCCAGGAAACTCAAGACAAAAATCCATGTGAAGGATAACTGTTAGTGCCGACAATTTTTGACCTGTTTGGCTTTCCGCTCGATGATCGAAGCGAAAGCGCGGAGGCAATCCGCAAAGCCCGCCAATGCCCGTTCATGGGTGCTATATGCGACGGCGGAGGTAATCGCTACCAGACAGAAATTCCGCTTACTCCCACCGAACCGCTGACGCGATATTTCAACCCCGGCATTCAGCGCGTAGTTCCGGGAGTGTGTTCAATTCTCGCGGGGGCGGATACCTGGGTAGTGTGCCCACGCCGTCTTTTAGCTGTTCGTTTTGCTGGGGAGGGACTGCCCCCCATCAATCACGCCTTGCAGGGATACGAACGCGATCTTCTGATAAGCGCGGGGCTTCCTCAAGGCATCAGAATGGGCCTATGGTCGGAAGTTGCTTTGAAGCAGCGCATAGAGGACGCGGATATAAACTACCATTTCGACTATATTGCCGCGCCATTGGCTGAAAAGACGCTTGAAAGCGTTTTGGAGGATCTGGGGCTTACGACCGAGCAGATCGCGTCAGAGATTAAAGGCCTGACTGACACCGCCAAGAAAAGCGGCTACTACGCTAGAGGCGTGAGAAATCCGGCAACTGTTCCCATCCTCCTGCCCGACATCAACGCACCGTACATTTTGGAAGTTATGACAGCCAGCACGAGTGGATCGGATACTGAGAACAATACCGATATGCGGAGCGCATTCCGCAATGCCATTCTTAACAGCGACCACACCAGCCCGGGCATTAATAAGCGTCAAGTATGGGGACGCATGGTGACGCAGCTTTTCGCCAAGACCGCGCTCGCGAAGGAATGGGGTGGACGTACGGTCTGGATCATTCAGGATGAATTGCTCCGTAATATCGAACTAACCACCCGTCTCAGAACAAAATCCGTACTCAACAGGCCACAAAATAACATCAGTCTTGTGGTGATGCACTATGAAGTTTCGCCAGAGAGCGGCAAGCGAAATATGTCTTTCAAAACCAGCATAGACGGTGACGCAGGCATAGACTTCGCTGGCAACGACACATTCACGGACATACTCCTGCCTAAAACAGCGCCTCCCAGAATCGAACTCCTGCGAGCCATACTGCGACGCAGGCTGGGCGCGATTGTCGTTCTATAGAGGCCCCCTGAAACGGTCAGGGAAAGCGCGATGCATGGCTGAATCCAACAGACACCAGAGGAACTGAGCAAGCGCATTCTGACAAACCTCTACAACGCCCCACCTGGCTGGTGGACCAGTACCGCGTTTCCACCGATGCACGCTCCGGCATTGTGAATGACCCCAACCGCGAAGACGACCCAGAATACATTGTGCGGTTGATCGGCCAGGTGGTCACGGTGAGTGTCGAAACGGTCAAGCTGGTATCGGAACTCGCAACGCTCAAACTTCTTCCGGAAGCTATCCAGCAGACCGTTTAACAAGGGTGCGGTTCAATTCGCAGCTTGACTTCGCGCCTGCGAGTTCCTACAGTCGCAGTATGGAAGTGAACCGGTCCCCCAACCTTTCGACGGACAATCGGCCGGGCCAGGCGATGGACGCTCCCATGGGTCCGCGCAAAGAACTGGTGCTCACCGCCATTGTCGAAAACTATATTGCCAACGGCGAGCCGGTGGCATCGCAGTCCATCGCGCGGCAGCAGAATCGCGAGGGCATGAGCGCGGCCACGGTGCGCAACGTGATGGCGGACCTGTCCGAAGCCGGATTTCTGGAGCAGCCGCACACCTCCGCCGGCAGAATCCCCACCGCGCAGGCATTTCGTTATTACGTCGAACAGCTTCTCCGCCGCAAGTCCTCTCCGCGTCAGGCGCTGCCCCAGCCGACCCAGGAACAAATTGAAGAGAGCTTTACCGGCGTGGCCAACGCGACCGACTTTTTCGCGCGCACCTCGCATATCCTGGCCCTGCTCTCCGGCGGAGTCGGCGTGGGCCTGGGCGTTACCGCGGCCGCTGCGGACTGGGAGCTTTTGGAACATGTTCACTTCACCCGCCTCGGCGTTGCCCGCGTGCTCACTGTACTGGTGACGACCGCGGGCGTGGTGCGCGACCGCCTGCTGACGCTGGAGCACGACCTGACTCCAGGAGAACTGGAAACAGCGGCGAATTACCTGAACCAGAATTTTCACGGCTGGGGACTGGAACGCATTCGCCGGGAACTGACCCGTCGCATGGACCGCGAGCGCAATGAGTACAACCAGGTCCTTTGTTCGCTCGAACTTTGGGCGAAAGGCGCCATGGGTCCCATGGCCGACCGCAATGCTCAGGAAAAATCCATCTTCATGGATGGCGTCGCCAACCTGATGGTGAATGAAGCTGACCGGCGACACCTGCGAGAAATTTTCCTCGCGCTTGAGGAGAAACAGCGCATCATCGATCTGTTGAACGCATATGTCGACAGCAAGCAACCATCTGTCCGCGTGGTCGTCGGTCTGGAGGAAGCCATCCCGGAGATGCGAGACCTGGTCCTGATTGCCGCTCCTGCCCGGCGCGGCGCGGAGCATCTGGGCACGGTCGCGGTGATTGGTCCCACCCGCATCCAATATGCCAGCGCCATCGGCACTGTGATCTACATCGCCGACCTTTTTGGACGATGGGCAACACAGCCGTAACAGCTTGCAGTGCAAGCTTTTTTCGGAGAATCCATCGTCAATTGCAGTGCCTGTCGAGAATCATCCCACCCTCTTTCCGTCAACTGGTTACAATAGAAGCAGCCGGCTCGCGGAAAGTCAACGCAACGAATCGGCCATGCGCAAATTGACGCCTATGACCCTGCGGCCGCATCTGTTCAAAGTAGTGAGAGCTGCAGCGATCCTGAAAGACGATCCGCCCGCGCAACATTCCATGGATTGGCAAAAAGAAAAATTATGCGACACGACGAAGCGTTGAAGACAATCAATACAACGAACCACATCAAGAACGAGAAGGAACCGTCCACGGCGACCCAAGAAGTCGAGCCTATCGAGAGCGCCGCTGCGCCCCTTGAATCCATCGACCTGGCGGCCGCGGCACAGGCCGACATCGACCGTTTGCAGTCGGAACGGGACCAGCTTTTCGATCGGCTGGCGAGGTTGCAGGCGGAGTTCGACAATTATCGGAAGCGGGAAGCCCGCGAGCGCGCCGAGTACCGCGATTATGCCCTGATCAATACCGTGGAGCAAATTCTGCCGGTGCTGGATAATTTTCAGCTCGCGCTGCGCTCTGAAAGTTCCGCCGAGCAGCTGCGCTCCGGCGTCGAACTGATCGTACGTCAGATGGGAGAAATCCTTCGCTCGCTGGGAGTGCAGCCCGTTGCCACGGTGGAAACACAATTCGATCCTCGTCTGCATGAAGCCATCGAAATGGTGGAGCGCGAGGACCTTCCCGACCATCAGGTGATGGAGGAAGTTCGCCGCGGCTACACACTGCGCGACCGGCTCCTTCGCCCAGCTTTAGTGCGAGTCGCCACCAATCCTAAACAGAAAACAGCATGAGTCCAACTGCCCGCGTGAACAAAGCCGACTATTACGAAGTTCTGGGTGTTGAGCGCACAGCCTCCGACCAGGAGCTGAAGAGCGCCTACCGCAAGCTCGCCATGCAACATCATCCGGACAGAAATCCGGACGACCCTGGCGCGGAAGAAAAATTCAAGCAGGCAAGCGAGGCGTATCAGGTGCTCTCCGATCCCGACAAACGTGCCGCCTACGACCGTTTCGGCCATGCCGGTGTCAGCAACGGCGCCGGGGATGCCGGCGGATTCGCGGGTATGCCCGACCTGGGCGACATCTTCGGCGACCTCTTCGGAGAGATGTTCAATATGGGCGGCGGCGGCCGTCGCTCCTCCCGCGCGCAGCGGGGCCGCGATCTGCAGTATGAGCTGACCCTGACATTTGAAGAAGCCGTCTTCGGCAAGCAAAGCGAAATCCATATTCGCCGCATGGAGAACTGCGCGGTATGCCTGGGCAGCGGCGCCGAGCCAGGACACGGCCCGACCGTCTGCCAGCAATGCGCCGGCCGCGGCCAGGTACGTTTTCAGCAGGGATTTTTCTCAGTCGCTCGCACCTGCCCCGTCTGCGGAGGAACCGGCAGCCTGGTCACGCATCCCTGTCAGAAATGCAAAGGGGAAGGCCGTCAGTCCGCCGAACACACCATCAACGTTACGGTTCCCGCCGGCATTGAAGATCGCATGCGGATTCGTTATCAGGGTGAAGGGGACGCTGGCCGGTACGCTGGGCCGTCGGGGGATTTATATGTGGTGATTACCGTCGAGCCGCATCCGTTTCTCGAGCGCGAAGGCAACAACCTGCACTACGCGCTGCCGATTTCTTTTCCCCAGGCAACGTTGGGCGCTGAACTGACGATTCCCACTCTGGAAGGCGAGACCAAGCTGAAAATTCCAGAAGGAACACAGAGCGGCACGGAATTCCGGCTCCGTAACAAAGGTGTTCCCTATTTGAACGACCACGGCCGCGGAGACCTCATCGTTCAGGTGGTCGTGCAGGTCCCCAGAAAGCTGACCAAGCCGCAGAAGGAACTGATGCGTCAGTTGGCTGAAACTCTGACGGTGGAGAACACGCCTTCCTCGCGAAGTTTCATTGGCAAGATGAAAGACATCTTCAGCTAGAAGATTTCAAGCGCGTACCGCCAGTCCGCGGATGCGAGCTTGTTCACGCACCCATCCACCACGCACTTACCACCCCCGCCACGGTGATCGCAGCGGTTTCCGTGCGCAGGATGTGTGGCCCCAGGCTCACCGATCGCCAGCCCGATTCCGCGAAGCCTGAAAGTTCCGGCGGAGTCCATCCGCCTTCTGGTCCGATGGCAGCACAAATTGTTCCCATCCGAGAGGACTGGGCCCCTATTGTCATCAGAGATTCCCATAGCGACTGAGAACGCTCCTGCTCCGACAAAAGAAGCCGTAGCGCATCCGGCATCTCCGCGATGCATTGCGGGACCGACATCGGATCACAGATCTCCGGGATGGTACTGCGACGCGATTGTTGCGCCGACTCACGAGCAATTTTTCTCCAGCGCTCGCTGCGCTTCGCCGCCGCCTGCACCAAATGCTTTTCGCTACGCTGCGCAGCAAGAGGAATAATTCGGGCGACTCCAAGCTCGGTCAGCTTTTCCAGTGCCCACTCCATCCGCTCGAAGCGAACGATGCTCAACGCCACGACCAGCGGAAGAGAATCCGCCGCTTCCACTTCTTCATGCAGAGAAAATTCCACCGCATCCGGGCTGACTTGCTCGATAACCCCGCGGCGCACAGTGTTTCCGGCCACAATATCGAACTCCTGGCCAATCTGCGCGCGGAGGACACGCGCCAAATGCGCCGCCTGTGCATCCAGCAGCACCGCGGAGGCCTCCGTCCATCGATCGGCAATCCAACGTCGTCGGGTCATCGCTTCACAGTTGAGCGTACCGGCGGGTGCAAAAAAGAACAACCCCGATCCTCGCAGAAAATCGTTGCGCAAAACAGAAGAGGGAGCGCGTTGCGCTCCCTCTTCTGTTTTGCCTTGATTGCTTCGATCGCCTTACTTCTTTTTGGCGGTCTTCTTAACAGCTTTCTTCGTTGCTTTCTTTGCTGCTTTTTTGGTTGCCATAGTAACTATTCTCCCTTTCGATGTGACATCGAGTACTGCAGTCTCATACCGCAGTTACACGAAGGTATAGTTTTGCGCAAAATTAATGTCAAGAAAAAAATTGCATTCTCGTCGCTTTTTTTCTGGACGCCGGATCGCAATCATCTCGAAAGAGGAATTGTTTCTGGGCTTGGCTCACTGCGGAAGTTGAAAATCGCGCGCATGAATTCGTCGAAAGCAATCGCGAGTACTGAGATGCCCACGGCGAACTCAGCTCTCGCCGACGAGTTCGCTGCATGTGAGTTGCCGCATGGATAAAGGATAAATCGTTCATCTGGATTCTGGAGCCTCCGCATCGGTTCATCGTTGCGCAGCAGAGCGCGGCGAGCCCCAAGCCATCCGCGACCGGGTCGCCGTATACTTTTTTCGTTTGCATGATTCGCGTTGCCTGGAATCTGGAGGGTCGTATGGAAGACGTTGTGATCGTCGCCGGTGTCCGCACTCCTGTCGGAAAGTTTCTTGGTTCGCTCGCCGATTTTTCCGCGACGCAGTTGGGCGCGATCGTAGTGCGCGAAGTGGTGAAGCGCGCAGGCATCGATCCGAAGTTGGTGGATGAATGCATCCTGGGCAACGTTGTGTCGGCCGGGCTCGGTCAGAATCCAGCGCGACAGGCCGCCATCTTCGGCGGCCTCGCGCCCGAGGTGAGCGCCTTCACCGTCAACAAAGTTTGCGGATCGGGACTGAAGGCGGTTGCGCTGGCGGCGCAGGCGATCCAGACCGGCAATGCGGAAATCGTCGTCGCCGGCGGCATGGAGTCGATGAGCAATGCGCCGTATCTTCTGCCGGATGCGCGCAAGGGATTCCGCATGGGCGACAACAAAGTCGTGGACAGCATGATCAAGGACGGCCTGTGGGACACCTACAACGACTACCACATGGGGATCACAGGCGAGAACGTTGCCGAAAAATACGGCATCACCCGCGAACAACAGGATGCATACGCGCTCGATTCCCACCGCAAAGCCGTCGCGGCATGGAAGGATGGACGCTTCGCTTCCCAGATTGTTCCGGTCGAAATTCCTTCAAAGAAAAAATGCGAGCCCCCCACGCTGTTCACCCATGACGAGTCGGTGCGTGAGGACGCGACCCTGGAAGCGCTACGAAAGTTGAAGCCCGCATTCAAGAAAGATGGAACCGTCACCGCCGGCAACGCACCTGGAGTCAACGACGGCGCCGGGGCCATGCTGGTAATGCCGGCAAAGAAAGCCGCATCGCTGGGCCTGAAGCCGATGGTGCACATCCGCGCCCAGGCCAGCAGCGGCGTCGAGCCCAAGTGGGTGATGATGGCCCCGGTCACGGGCATTCGCAAAGTATTGGCGAATGCGGGCTGGCAGCGCGATGAGGTCGACCTCTTCGAGCTGAACGAAGCCTTCGCGGTGCAGGCGCTTGCGGTATCGCGCGAGCTTGGACTCGACCCGGACAAATTGAATGTGAATGGCGGAGCGGTCGCCATCGGCCATCCCATCGGCGCCAGCGGCGCCCGCGTGCTCATCACACTGATCTACGAACTGATTCGCAGCGACTTGAAGAAGGGCGTCGCCGCGCTGTGTCTTGGCGGAGGCAACTCCGTCGCCATGGCGATCGAACGATAGGTTGTCGAGATAAAACTCCACTCGGCTGTCGTGCCTACAATCTTTTTATGGACTCGACCCAACGATTTTCAGACCGCGTAGACAGCTATCGCCTCTATCGCCCTCGATACCCAATCGAGATTGTCGATCGGCTGCGCGACCATTGCGATCTCCAGCCGAATGCCGCGGTGGTGGATGTTGCAGCCGGAACCGGCTTGCTGACTGAAATTTTTCTGGCCCGCGGATATGCGGTCACTGCGGTGGAGCCGAATGATGGAATGCGCGCGGCGTGCGCCAGCCTCATCCACCGCTTTCCAAAACTGCAATGTATTCCCGGAACAGCGGAAAGGACCGGCCTGCCTTCGCACTCCGCCGACCTCATTACAGTTGCACAGGCGCTCCATTGGTTCGATCTCCCCCTCGCGCGCGCAGAGTTCCTGCGGGTCTTGCGTCCCGGCGGCTGGTGCGCCGTCGTCTATAACGAACGCCGCATCGACGGGGACGCGTTTCATGATGGCTACGAACGCATCCTGAGAGAATTCGGCACCGACTATGAAATGGTTCGGAACAAATATCCGCGGGAGCAATGCCTCGAGGAATTTTTCGGGCCTGGACACGCCGGCTCGGGAACCATGCGCCGGGTCACGTTTTCGAACGCACAGGAATTCGATCTCGATGGATTGGCGGGGCGCATTCTTTCTTCCTCCTACATGCCGCAACCGGGTCACCCGCGCTACACCGCCATGATGCGCCAGATCGAAAAACTATTTGCCCAGTGTCAGCAGGAAGGTCATGTGCGCATGGACTACGACTGCGTTGTGAGCTACGGGCAAATGGAATAAGGATCAACCACGGTCAGCACGCATTGGGCCTTCAGCACTCAATAATATTCAGCGCCAATCCGGCCTGCGACGTTTCCTTGTAGCGGCTCTGCATGTCGAGTCCCGTGCGATACATGGTCTCTATCACCTGGTCGAGCGAAACCTTGTGCGTTCCCGTTTCATTCATTGCGATGCGACAGGCGTTCACCGCCTTCACCGCGCCCATGGCATTGCGTTCGATGCAGGGAATCTGCACCAGCCCGCCGATGGGATCGCACGTCATGCCCAGGTTATGTTCCATGGCGATCTCGGCGGCGTGTTCCACTTCGTCGTTCTTACCGCCCATCGCCGCGACCAATCCTCCGGCGGCCATCGAGCAGGCGACGCCCACCTCCCCCTGGCAGCCCACCTCCGCACCGGAGATGGAAGCATTCTCTTTATACAGAATGCCAATGGCAGTCGCCGTCAGAAAATAGCGAAGGATGCCTTCTTCATCGGCACCCGCAACAAAATTGCGATAGTAATGGGCAACCGCCGGAATCACACCGGCTGCACCGTTCGTCGGCGCGGTCACCACGCGACCGCCGGCGGCATTCTCTTCATTCACCGCGATGGCGTACAGCGTCAACCAGTCCATCGGCGCCAGCGGATCGCCAGCTTGTTTCCGAAGCAGCTTCGCGCGCATCTCCGGCGCGCGGCGGCGGACATTCAATCCACCGGGCAGCGTGCCTTCGGTGGTCAGGCCTCGCTCGGCGCAGTCCCGCATCGTCTGCCAGATGCGATGAATACCGGCGCGCACATCCACCTCACTCCGCGCAACGGATTCGTTCGCCAGGATGAGTTGCCAGACCGACAAGTGGTGCCGCTCGGCAACCCGCAGTAACTCCGCCGCGCTCTGGAAAGCATAAGGAATCTTCGTAGTGGCCTGCGTCGCGGCATCTTCTCCAGCGGCGCGAATGAATCCTCCACCGATGGAATAGAAAATCTCTTGCCGCAGCACCGAGCCGTCGGCAGCGAACACCGTATATCGCATCCCGTTGGGATGCCCCGGCAGCGTCTCCGCGCGATGCCACAGCAGGTCTTCAGCTTCATGAAAGCGAACGGCTTGCTTGCCCAGAAGTGCGAGCGACTCCTCGGCGCGGACTTTTTGCAGAATGCCTTCAATTGCGGCTGGGTCAATTCGGTCCGGCTGTTCTCCAAGCAATCCCAGAAGAATGGCGCGGTCCGTGCCATGGCCATGACCGGTCAGCGCCAGCGACCCGTATAGCTCGACTGTTACGTGCGCCGTCGCATCGAGCAGCCCTGCGGCGTCCAGCTCGACTGCAAAGCGTCGCGCCGCCCGCATTGGGCCCACGGTGTGGGAACTGGAAGGTCCAATCCCAATCTTGAATAAATCGAAAAGACTCGTCATAAAGATCGAGAGAAATGCGCGGCACTCTCAGCATACGGCAGACGCCGCACAGCGGACGTCGATCTGACGACTGCATGGGTGTGCATAGTTGCGCCTTCACAATGCCAACCCGAGTAGTAGTATCGATGACAGAACTCCCCCTATGCTTTTTAAAGCCTTTAGCGCCGCGGTATATGGCATTCACGCCCACATCATCGATGTGGAAGTGGATTTTTCCGGCATCAAGACGATGGAGGACCGCTTTCATACCGTCGGCTTGCCCGATGCCGCCGTGCGCGAAAGCCGCGACCGCGTCCGCGCAGCCATCAAAAATTCCGGCTTCGATATTCCGCCCACGCAGATCACCATCAACCTGGCGCCCGCCGACCTGAAAAAAGAAGGCTCCGGCTTCGACCTGCCCATGGCCATCGGCATTCTTGGCGCGTATGGCAGCCTGCAGTTGCGCGACCTCAGCAATTTCCTTCTGGTTGGCGAGCTCGGCCTCGACGGCAGCCTGCGTCCGGTTCAGGGAATGCTCCCCATTGCCATCGCGGCGCGCGAACGCGGCATCAAGAATCTGTTAATTCCGGCAGCGAATGCGCTCGAAGCGGCGGTGGTGGAAGGCGTCGACGTATACGGCGTGACCACGCTGCTCGATGTGCGCGAGCTATTGAACTCAGCCGCCAACGGCGGCATCCAGGCGCAGCCGATCCGCGTGGCCACGCGCGAACTTCTCGGTGAGATGCAGCATTTCCACCTCGACTTTCGCGATGTGCGCGGCCAGCAAACCGCCAAGCGCGCGCTGGAAGTTGCCGCTGCGGGCGGGCATAACATTCTGATGATTGGTCCGCCCGGATCAGGCAAAACCATGTTGGCCAAGCGCCTCCCGGGAATTCTGGCTCCGCTGAATTTTGAAGAGGCGCTGGAGACAACCAAGATCCACTCCGTCGCTGGTGTGTTGAATTCTGAAACCGGCTTGGTGACGCAGCGGCCCTTTCGCTCGCCGCATCACACTGTTTCCGATGCCGGCCTGATTGGCGGCGGCGCCATTCCGCGCCCCGGCGAAGTGTCGCTGGCGCACAACGGCCTGCTGTTCCTGGATGAGCTGCCCGAGTTTCCCCGCAATGTGCTGGAAGTCCTCCGCCAACCGCTGGAAGATGGCCAGGTCACCATTGCGCGGGCCTCGATGTCGCTCAGCTTTCCCGCGCGGTTCATGCTGGCCGCCGCGATGAATCCATGTCCCTGCGGCTACTTCAACGACAAGTCCCGGCAATGTATGTGTACTCCACCCATGATCCAGCGCTATGTGTCCAAGGTTTCTGGCCCGCTGCTGGATCGCATCGATATTCATATCGAAGTTCCCGCCGTGCAGTATAAGGAATTGCGCGGCGGTTCTGCCGCCGAGGGTTCGGCGGAGATTCGCGACCGTGTGCTGGCTGCCCGCGAGCGCCAGGCCGCGCGATTCTCCAGCGCGTCCGAGCGCATTTTCAGCAACGCGCAGATGAGTACGCGCCAGATTCGAACCTACTGCGGGCTCGCCGCCGATTCGGAGCATCTGTTGGAGCGGGCCATGCAGCAGCAGGGACTCACCGCCCGCGCCCATGATCGCATTCTGAAAGTGGCACGCACCATTGCCGATATTGAAGGCGAGGCCGATCTGGCCGTGAAGCACCTGGCGGAAGCCATCCAGTATCGCACCCTCGACCGCAGCTATTGGTCATAAAGCTAGTAGATTGTTTAACTTACCATCCTCTGGAGTCGTCCCCGGATTGAAGTGTGCAGGGCGGAACGTTTCATCTGGGGGTTCGTCTGTGGAAATTGTGCAACAAAGCGATAAATTTATGTTGACTGGCGGTTCCCAAGGAAGCTACTCTTAGGAGTTGGCGAGGTTCATCGGTGGGCGACCGTCGCTCAGACGAGTGTACTAACCCACGGAAAATCCCGTACAGTCAAGGACTTCCAATATAGGAAACGCCATCTGGCGTAACTCGTCCTGACCGTCGACGGTAGTGAATTGGCCATCACGAATCACTTAAAGAGTCGCCAGTGTCCGCAAGAAAGAACGCCTACAGCAAACCTCTGTAAAGAAGTCGGTTGTGGATCTCATCATAAAGAATTTGAAAACGATTTCAGATTTTCGATCCATCGATAGGTGTGCTACGTGCGTCTAACCTTGTAGGAATCCGTTGGCTGGACCGGCGAAATACTTCTCGTACCCCAAAGTAGAAGGTTCTGACGGCCATTACTAAACACAAAGAGAGGTACTGAAAATTATGCGCTCCCAACTGATATTTGGCGCTTTGACCTACGTCCGCAATCGCTACGAGCTGTGTCAGCTCGCATCCAAAGCGGCTCGCAAGTTGCACAAGCCGACCACCCGTCTGCAGGATACGATGAATGACGTTTTGATTCGCTTTCATCATTCGAATCCTTTAGGCGAAAGTACTGTAGCCGTCGAGCAGGTTCGTAAGCAAGAACGTCGCGCAGCGTAAGCTGCGTGCCGTTCCTCCCCCGGCCTGCCCCGCGTTCGATATTCCCCTGTACAAAATTAAACTTCCTATCCGTACCGCTTCCCACTGTGCTTCGCCTCAAAACCGCCATCCGAAAATCCACCTGAAAAATATTTATGACGATTGCAGAACTAAAAGAGAAAAACATCACCGAACTGACGCGCATCGCGCGGTCCCTTGAAATACCTGGAGCCAGCGGACTGCGCAAGCAAGACCTGATTTTCAGGATCCTGCAGGCCCAGAGCGAAAAAGAAGGCCACATCTTTGCCGAAGGCGTCCTGGAGATTCTGCCCGACGGATACGGCTTTCTTCGCTCTCCCGACTACAACTACCTTCCCGGCCCCGACGACATTTACGTCTCGCCGTCGCAGATTCGCAAGTTCGACCTGAAAACTGGCGATACGATTAGCGGCAATGTGCGCCCTCCGCATGAAGGCGAAAAATATTTTGCCCTGGTCAAGATTGAGGCCATCAATTTCGAGTCTCCGGAAGAGACCCGCAACAAGATTCTGTTCGACAACCTGACGCCGCTCTATGCGCAGGAACGCATCAAGATGGAGACGGTGCGGGAAAGCATCAGCGGCCGCGTCATGGATCTGTTGACGCCGGTCGGCAAGGGACAGCGTGGCCTCATCGTCGCTCCGCCGCGCACCGGCAAGACCATGTTGTTGCAGTCCATTGCCAACTCCATCACCACCAATCACCCGGAAGTCGTACTGATCGTCCTGCTGATCGATGAGCGTCCGGAAGAAGTGACGGACATGCAGCGCTCCGTCAAGGGTGAGGTCATCAGCTCCACCTTCGACGAGCCTGCGGTCCGCCACGTGCAAGTTGCCGAAATGGTCATCGAGAAGGCCAAGCGCCTGGTCGAGCACAAGCGCGACGTCGTCATCCTGCTCGATTCCATCACCCGCCTGGCGCGCGCCTACAACACGATTGTGCCGCCCTCCGGCAAGGTGCTTTCCGGTGGTGTAGACTCGAACGCACTGCAGCGGCCAAAGCGATTTTTCGGCGCCGCTCGCAACATTGAAGAAGGCGGTTCGCTGACCATTATCGCCACCGCACTCGTCGATACTGGCTCGCGCATGGATGAAGTGATCTTTGAAGAGTTCAAGGGCACCGGCAACATGGAAGTCATCCTCGACCGCAAGCTGGTCGACAAGCGCGTCTTCCCTGCCATCGATATTCAACGCTCCGGCACGCGCAAGGAAGAACTGCTGATTCCCAAAGATGAATTGCAGCGCACCTGGCTGGTTCGCAAGGTGCTGAACCCGCTCTCGCCGGTCGAAGCCATGGAACTGCTGGTCGATAAGCTGGGCAAGGCCCGCAACAATGCGGAATTCCTGCAAAACATGAATGCGTTGTAGCGGCACAGTTCACGCATCTCAAGAGAAGTGAGGATGGGGGAGTCTTGACATCCTTACTATTTATCGTGCGTAAATGAGGGATAGCAGCGATGCAGAGCTATCCTAAAGGAGTCACCAACATGTCAGCCATGAGTCGGCGAGAATTCATGGCAACATCCGCAGCTTCCCTGATTCTCACCGCTACAGGGAAGCAGGCTGCTGAGACTCTTACCTCCGAAGCTATTCCAGAGGACAAAGCCTGGTATTCCGCTATGCAACGCTGCGGGCAGATCAACTTCAATGAAAAAGATCCTCTGACTATGGATGCCAATGCCTGGATGGACTATTGGGCGTCCTTGAAGGTGAATGCAATTTTGCTGAATGGGGGTGGCATCATGGCGTTTTACCCCACGAAGGTTCCCTACCAGCATCGCAGCGAGTTCTTAGGTTCGAGAGATCTGTTTGGAGACATGGCGGAAGCCGCACGCAAGAGGGGGATTCGCGTTGTTGCGCGCATGGACTGCAATTTTGCATATGAAGAAGCATTCCAGGCGCATCCGGAGTGGTTCCAATATAACGCAAATGGCTCGCCGAGGCGCCATGCCGAGTGCCCGTGGTTATACGCCACATGCATGTTTAGCACTTATTTTACTGAGCAGATGCCTGCCATATACCGTGAGATGAATCATCTGTACACGCCAGACGGCTTTTTTACCAACGGCTGGCCAAGCACGGGGTCTCTCGGGGTATGCCATTGTCCTAATTGCCAGAAAATTTATCAGGAAAAAACGGGTGGCGTTCCGCCTGAAGGTACAGATGCCGGGAGTGCCGTTTATCGCAAATACTATGGCGTTTACATGGACCGCATTACTGAAATCTGGAGTCTTTGGGAAAAGACGGCAAAGGAGGGAAACTCCAATTCCGTCTATGTTGGAAACCTGGGCGGTGGGATCGATACGGTGAAAGACGTTAAACGCCTCAGCGAGGTTGCGGCTTGGTTTAACGCCGACAATCAGGGTCGCAGAGGGAATACGCCTATCTGGGAATGCGCGCAGCAGGGGCGCGTGGCTCGGTCTGTAATGGATGGCCGCACAGTGACGAATGTCATTGGCGCTTACAGCAATACCAGCATCGACTGGCGGCATACGGCAAAGGCGCCTGCCGAGGCGACGATGTGGATGGCGCAAGCCACGGCGAGCGGCATGGTGCCCTGGTACCATTGGCTGGGCGGTCAACCGGAGGACAACCGCTGGCGCGAGACTGGCCGAGTGTTCTTTGACTGGCTCGCTGCCAACCAGACCCATTTCCGCAACCGCCGATCTCTGGCCAATCTAGCCATCCTTTACCCGCAGAGCACCATTGCGTTCTATGGTTCCAATGGCACCCACAGCCGAAAGTTGAATCGCGCGACCATTGACCAAACCGACTATCTACAGGGTCTCTACGCTGCTTTACTCCAAGGCCGATTCTTGTTCGATTTTGTTCATCAGGAAAACCTCAATGCTGCCACCCTTAAGCCTTATCGCGCGCTGCTGCTTCCCAATGCGGCCTATTTGCGTGATAGCGAGTGCGAGGCCATTCGCGACTACGTGAAGTCGGGAGGCTCCGTGCTCGCTACATTTGAAACCTCCCGCTACAACGAGTGGGGCGTTCAGCGAGAAGATTTCGGTCTTAGGGACGTCTTCGGCGTCGGTGTAGCTGGCGAAGTCATTGGCCCTTTCGATAACAGCTACATGCATATAGATCAACCCCATCCAGTCTTAAAAGGATTCACGGGTACTACAATTCTTCCTGGTGCGGAATTCAGAGTACCCATTACTCACTTAAAAACCGAAGCCCGCAATCTGAGCGTAATACCCCACTATCCTGCGTTCCCGCCGGAAATGGTCTATCCTCGCATCCGGCGAACCGAGGAGCCCGCTGCCTCATTCCGCGAGCAAGGATCTTCGCGCATCGTGTACTTTGCAGGAGATGTTGCCCGATCCTTCTGGATTTCAGGCAATCCCGACCTCAGTCGGCTACTGATCAATTCGATACATTGGATATTAAACGGCCAATCGCTAACCGCTACGGTCGAGGGCAGCGGCATAGTGGAGATGTTCGCCTGGGAGACTGACTCTGGGTTCGCCTTGCATTTTCTCAATTACACGAATCCCAACATGACGCGCCCGTTCGTGACCCAGTTTTATCCCACTGGACCATTACAAACTCAATTCCAAGTTCCCGATGGACGCAAGATTGCGTCTGTGCGCGCCTTGCGTGCGCTTCGCGATCTTCCATTCAAACAGCAGGGTTCGACGGTGCAGTTTGAAACGCCGCCGGTAGTCGATTACGAAGTTATTGTATTGACCTAGGAGTCTGTCGGGCATAAGGGTTTGAGATTTTGTAACCAACATAGAATCAACAACATACCAAACATGGTAGATTTTGTAGGTTGTTGATTTTAAAGGGTATGAAATCTATGCCCGACAGGCTC